>NZ_JAGQBG010000006.1 GCF_024345515.1 Cyanobium sp. N5-Cardenillas | reverse complement strand
CGCGCCGCGCCAGGTCGGCCGAGAAGTCGGTGAGGCCCACCCTCAGGGTCTGGAGAATCAGGCGGCTGCCAGGCCCCTGGCTGGGCGGCGAAAACATCACCATGTCGTTGACCAGGAACACCCAGTCGCCCGGGCGGAGCCGGTCGACGAGCCCGGGCACCACCCGGTTCCAGTAGGCCCGGTTGCTGGCGGCGAAAGGGCCACTGCCGCCCAGGGCGGCGAAGTTGCCCACCGGGGAGGCGGCCCAGGCGGAGGTGATCGTCACGGCGAAATTGTCGTTGGCCACCAGGTCGTCGAAGGCTTCGGCGAAGGAGGCCGAGAAGGAATTGCCGACCACCAGCACCCGGTGGCGGGCCTTGGCGAAGTCCCCGAGGGTGCAGGCCTCGATGGAAATCCTCTTGTCGGCATCGGCCGCGTTGGCCAGGACGCAGGGGGAGCCCTGCCAGGTTCCGGCGGCGCCGGCCACCCGATAGGGATCAAGCAGCGATTCCACCCCCATCCCGGCCGGAACAGGGTTACGCCCCGCGTAGAGGCTGAACGGTGGCAGGTTGTCGACCCCGATCAGCAGACCCGCCCCGGCCGCCAGGCTGCCCACCCCGACCGCGATCGTTCCCCTGCGTCGGGGTGCCCAGGAGGCCTGCCTCAGGGGCTGCTCCACCCAGCGGTAGGAGGCCAGCGAAAGAATCACGATCAGGGCGACCTGGAACGGCAGCGACCACCAGTGCAGGCCGATGGTCCAGCGGCTCAGGGACAGCACGCCCCAGTGCCAGAGGTAGAGGGAATAGGAGATCAGACCCACGGCCACCAGGGCCGGCAGGCTGAACAGTCGGTAGGCGGCGGTGCCCTTCCTCAGGCTGCCGATCAACAGCGTGGTGAACACCACGGCGGCGACCGTGGCAGGGATCGCCCAGCCCAGGGGCAGCAGCATCACGCCCACCAGGCCGAGGGCCGGTGCCAGCGGCGGCAGCCGGTCCAGCCCCCGGACTGCCGCCGGCCAGACGCCGCCGGAGCAGAACAGCAGGCATCCGGCCCCCATCTCCCAGAGCCGCGGCGGCATCAGGAAGTAGGCGGCGGCCTGCTGGCTGGGATACAGCTGAACAAAGGCGATCAGGGACGCCAGCGAGGCCACCCCCATCACGGCGAACAGGTTCCGCTGGCCGCCGGCACCGGGGCGGGCGAAGCCCGTCAGCCAGGCCACCACGGGGAACAGGAGGTAATACTGCTCCTCCACCCCCAGCGACCAGGTGTGGGTGAAGGGGTTGAGCTTGGTGGCGGTGCCGAAGTAATCGGTGGCCTGCCCATGGAGGTAGACGTTGGAGAAGCCGAACAGGGCGCTGATCCCCGTGCGCAGGGCCGTATGGGGGCGGGGGATCACCAGGCAGGCCAGCAGCCCCCCCACCACCACGAAGACCAGCAGCGCCGGCACGAGCCGTTTCAGCCGGCGGCTGTAGAACCCCAGCAGCAGATCGCCCAGGGAGCGGGCCGGGCGGCGGGTGAGGGACGCGGTGATCACGAAGCCCGAGATCACGAAGAAGACGTCCACCCCCAGGTAGCCGCTGGGCAGGAGCCGTTCATCGATGTGGTTAAGGATCACCGCCACCACGGCCAGGGCCCGCAGGCCGTCGATCTCGGCCCGGTAGCCGCTGGGCGAGGCGGGAGCGCTGCCTCTGGCCAGGGAGTCCTGGGAGCGGACGGCCCCGATCACGCGCCCACCCCGTCGCGATCCTCTTCCGGGCCTCCGTCCCTGTGTCGGGCCAGCACCAGCACCCCCACCGCCGTGGGCAGCAGCACGGTGCACACCCGCAGCACCAGGGTGACGGCCAGCGCCGCCGATCGATCGACACCGAAAGCCACCGCCAGACCGATGGCCGTGGCCTCCGCCGTACCGACGCCCGCCGGCAGGAAGGAGAGGACACCGCCGAGGGCCATCGCCGTGCGGATCACGGCGGCCTGGGTCAGGGGCAGGGGATCCCCCAGCAGCTGGAGCAGCCCCATCAGCGCGGCCGCCTCGACCAGCCACACCAGGGCCGCCAGGGTGGTGCCCACCAGCAGGGGCCCGGGCCGCAGCAGCCGGCGCAGCCGGCTCACCGCCCCGAGGGCTTCCCGCAGCAGCCGCGTCAGACCGCGCCAGCGCCGGTGGGCCGGCAGCCGGTCGAGGAACCCCTCCAGGCGCCGCAGAGCGGCCGGGTGGGTCAGCAGCCAGGCGCCGATGGCCAGGGTTCCCCCGCCCGCCAGCAGGGCCGGCAGAACCCGGCCCCCCAGCCCCCAGGCGAGCACCAGCAGGGCTCCGGCCAGGTCTGTCACCCGCTCCGCCAGGGTCACCCCAACGCCCACCTGCACGGGGATGCCGTGCCGCCGCTGCAGCCACAGCCCGCGCAGGGCCTCTCCGCTGCGACCTGGCGCGGCCACCAGGGAGAGGCCGGCCGCGTAGATCCGGCTGCTGGGACGCCAGGGCAGGGGGTGCCCCAGCTGCCACAGGTAGAACTGCCAGCGCTGGAACATCAGCAGATAGCCGAAGGCCACCAGCGCCGGCACCACGACCCAGCACCACCAGGGCAGCGCCGCCAGTGAGCGCATCACGTTGGCGAAGCCGAACCAGAAGCTCAGCCCCAGGTAGACGACCAGCGTGGCCACCAGGCCCAGGAACCAGCGCTTCTGCATCAGCGGCTGGAGCGCCTCCGGCACGGATGGGGGGCGCACACCGGCGTGCTCATGGCGTGAAGCGCAGCTTCTGGGCTGCATAGAGACACATCCGCGCCAGGATCAGCCCCTCCTTGACGTGGGCGATGTTGGAGCTGCCGTAACTGCGCTCCTGGTAGCGCACCGGCACCTCCACGATCTTGAGGTTCAGCTTGGAGGCGCCGAACAGCAGGTCGAAATCGCCGAAGGGGTCGAAGTCGCCGAAGTAGGCGCGCCCGGCCTTGAGGCGCTCGTAGTCGGCCTTCCAGATCACCTTGGTGCCGCAGAGGGTGTCCTTCAGCCGCTGGCGCAGCAACCAGGAGAAGGCTGCGGCGAAGAAACGGTTGGCGGCCGTGTTCAGAGGCGGCATGGCGGCGCTGGTGCGGGGGTACACCAGCCGGCAGCCGTTGACGAACTCCCCCCGGCCCTCGGCCAGGGCCTTGTAGAACCGCGGCAGGTCCTCGGGACGCACGGTGAGATCCGCATCCAGGATCATCAGCACCTCCCCCTCGGCCTGATCGAAGCCCAGCCAGACGGCGTCCGCCTTGCCGCGGCCGCTCTGGCGCAGGGCCCGCAGCTGCAGTGGGCCGGTGTAGGCCGCGCAGACCCGCTCGATCTCGGCCCAGGTGTCATCGGAGGAATGGCCCTCCACGAACAGCACCTCGGTGGCCGACCCCAGCAGGGGCATGCGCTCGATGGCGGCGGCGATGTTGCCCGCCTCGTTGCGGGCGGGGATCACCACGCTGACGCGGGGTCGGCGCTGGGCCGGGGTGGCGGGACGGGCCACCAGCCAGTGGGTGAGCCCGAACTGCTCCAGCACGGGCAGCTGGCTGAGCCAGCGGTTGGCCAGGGGGCCGAGCAGGGGGACGCGTCGTGGCAGCAGGCAGCGGTGCCCCTGCTTGAGCACCTCCCAGCCGGCCAGGTCGAGCAGGTTCTGCACGTCCCTGGGGGTGAGCCAGCTCTCGGGGGGCTGGGGCTGGCGCAGACCCAGGCTTTCTGCCGTCTTCAGCAGGGGCTGCCACAGCCAGTTGTGGAAACTCACCACCAGCCGGGTGCGGTCATGGCAGAACGCCGCCAGCCGCTCGATCACCCCCTGCACGTCCTCAAGGGTGTTGAGGGTGTTGGCGACAAGAATCACATCGAAGGGCTCGCTTTCCCCGATCGCCTCCGGGTCGATGGCCGCCGCTTCGGCGCAGAGGATGCGCAGGTTGGGATGGGCCGCCCGGGCGGCTTCGGCGATGGCGGGATCGCGCTCGATGCCCACCCCGTGGCCAGGGTGGGTGGCGGCCAGCAGATCCCCCAGGCCGCAGCCGATCTCGAGCACCCTCAGGCCCGGAGCCACCAGCACCTGGTGCAGCCGGTTCAGGTCGTCGTAATAGGCGCGGTTGCGGCGGTGGAACCGTTGCAGCCCCTCGGGCTTGAGCGTGCCGTTCATCGCAGCAGGGCCAGGGTGCCGGCCACATCCAACCGCAGGCCACGGGCCACGATCCGCAGCGTCCGCAGGGTGCGGTTGCCGGGGTCGAGCCGGGCGGCGGCATCGAGCGCCACCTGGGCCTGGCCGGGGTGGAACCGGTAGAGCTGCACGAAGCCGAGGGCCATCAGGGCATGGGGATTGGTGGGTTCGAGGGACACGATGCGCTGCAGGGTGTCGACGGCCCCATCGGCGTGCCGCTGCAGCGCCTGGGCCAGGGCCAGACCATAGAGGTCCTCCAGGTCAGCGCCTCCGGGGCTGGGGGGACGGCCCTGGAGCCGGGCCCGCAGCAGCCGCTCCCCCTGGGCGAGATAGATCTGCTGGGGATCGCGCTGGTTGATCTGTCCCACCTGCTGGAACAGCAGATCCAGCTCACCCCGGCGCAGCAGTCTCCCCAGGGCGAGCAGCTGGTCGATGCGGTTGGGAGCCGCCCCGCCTTCAGGTCCGGTGGCGAGCTCACCGGCGGCCGCCACGCTCAATGTCAGCGGGGCACTGCGCAAGGCCAACGGCCGTCCCTGGCCGTCGATGGCACGGGCCCGCAGCCGGTAGGACCCGTCCGGCAGACCGGCCGGCACCACCAGGGCCAGCCGTTCGCGGACCTCCAGGCAACCGGAAGCTCCGGCGCGCACCATGCCCTGACCGATGCCGCGGTCGTGGCGCCAGTCCGGCCGCCAGTCGAGCAGCAGCAGGCCATCCCGCAGCTGGGCCGCCGGCCCCCGCAGGCGGCTCACCAGCACCGCTTCGCGGCCCGGCCGCAGGGGAGCGGGCGGCTCGACGCTGAGATCCAGCTGGAGGCTGGAATCCGGCCCGCAGGCCACCGGTGTCACCGCCAGGCTCAGGTCCCGCCGCCCGAAGAGCTCGGCGCTGCTGCCGTCGGGCAGGGGCCAGCGGCCGGCGGCCTGGAACGCCGGCGAGCGGCGCACCTGGGCGTCGAGGGCGGCCTGGCGTTCATCGCTCATCACCCCCTGGTCGCCCCCCTTGAGCAGGAACCAGTCGAAGCCGGCCAGGTCGCCGTCGAGCTGGTCGACGGGGGCCACGGTCTGGCGGGCCGCGACGCGGAAGGTCTGGCGGCGTCCTTCGGCGTCGAGGTTGAAGGCGTTCAGTCCCTGGCTGTCGGGCAGCACCGCCAGGGTGGAGAGCTGGTGCGGACTGCGCTGGCGGATCGTGGCCACGATCGCCTCCAGGGGCCAGGGGGGGCCGGCGATGGGGGGGCGTGGCGGGAAGCCGGTGGGATTGGCCGCCAGGGCGAACTGGCTGGCCAGGGCCCCCCAGACCCCGATTCCCACCACCGCCAGCCGCCAGCCGGTCGTCCATCGACCGATGGCCGAGGCCAGCAGGATCCCCAGTCCGAGGCACAGCTGAGGAACCATGGGCAGGACGAAGCGGAAGTCCTTGGTGCTCATCAGGGTGGCCAGCAGCAGGGCCCCGAGCGGAAAGCTCAGCCACCAGGCGAGCTGCGGCCAGGGCAGGGCGTTGGCAGGGGCGCCGGGTCGCCGCCACCGGCTCAGCAATCCTCCCGCCACCACCACCGCCACCAGGGCGGCCCCGGCCATGGTCGGCAGCAGGCGGGGGTAGAACAGCCAGCCCGCCAGGGTGTTCGCCTCCAGCCCGTCCTGGTACAGGACGCCCCACTGGCGGGCCTTGTTGACCGTGGAGAGGATCGTCAGCCAGTTCTGGCTCCACCAGGGCCAGGCCACGGCCGTCGCCGCCGCTAGCGCCAGCAGCAGTTCGGCCAGCCGGCCGAAGCGGGCCTTCCGGCCACGTTGGAGCAGGGGAACGAGGGCCATCCAGCTCAGCCCCAGCAGGGGCAGCCACAGCATCACCAGGCCAGTCGGGCGCGTCAGAATGACGGCCCCGAGCCCCAGGCCGCCGCCCAGGCTCCAGAGCCAGGGGGGCCAGGGTCGGGCCAGCACCCGGACGGTCAGCAGCCACCAGGTGGCCGTGAGCACGGCCGTCAGGCTGAAATCGATCAGGTAGTCGCTGCGCTGGTTGAGCAGGGCCGGTGCGACGCCGCAGAGAAAGGCGGCCCAGAGGCCGGCCGCCCGGCTGTGGGCCAGGCGCCCCAGTCCGTACAGGCTCCCCAGCAGCAGGGCCTGGAACACGCTGTTGGAGAGGATCGCGCTGCCATAGCCGGGCCCCAGCAGGCTGAACACCGGTGCCGTCACCAGATAGGTGAAGGGCCCCCGGTAGGTGGGGGTCTCGGCCCAGAGCCGTTGCCACCAGAGCGGATCGAAGGGCGCCGCCTCACCCAGCTCCTGCCAGACCCCCAGGGCACGGCTGAGATGTTCCCCCTGGTCCCAGGCCGGCGGCTGGGCGTGGCGCTGCAGCCAGAGGACATCCAGGAGCAGCCCGGCCAGCCACAGCCCGAGCAGGATCCAGCCGTCCCGGCCGCGCGCCCGCCTCATCGAGCCGCTCCCGGCGCCTGGGCCAGCACCCAGGGCTCCAGCTCGGGGGCCTGCAGCCGCACGGGCCATCCAGCCGGCAGCTCCCGGCGCCGGATCCACACCCGCCCCCCTGGGGGCACCCCTTCGGCGGGGCCGATCCGGGGCGTGAGCCTCGGGCTGGCCAGGGCCACCAGGATCAGCCCGGCATGCTCCTCGCCACTGAGGGGGGCGCCGGCCACGGCTGCGATCGGCCCGGCCGCCACGGCCGCGGCGGCTTCAGGGCGCTCCAGGGCCTGCCGTTGCCGGGGGCTTCGATCGGTGAACAGGCCGGCCTGCACCAGCAGGGCCAGGGCCAGCCAGGGACCCACCAGGAGTGCCCCGAGCCGGCGGGAACCGTGGCGGCACCAGGGCACCAGGGCCCAGGCCAGCCCCAGGCACCCCGCCGCCACGGCGAACAGCTCCGGAGCCGGGGCCAGGCCCGCCACCCCATTGGCCACCAGCCGGCCGGCCGGCGCCCCGGGCCAGAGCACCGCCACCGACGCCAGCACCAGGAGCAGTCCCAGGCCCCCGGCGGCGAGTGTCGCCCCGCGGGCCCAACGGCCGGCTCCGGCGCTCCAGGAGCGCAGGCCGGCGGTGGCCGCCAGGGCGACGAAGGGGGTGAGCTGCAAGCCGTAGTAGGGGGTCTTGGTGCGGAAGGCGCTCAGCAGCAGCAGCATCAGGACGGGATACAGGAGCAGCAGCAGGCGCCGGGGCCGCTCCAGCGGTCCGGCCAGCCAGCCCCACCAGCCCGCCAGGGCGAACAGGCTCCACGGGACGGTGTTGGCCGGCAGGTTCCATAGGTAATAGAGCGGGCCGGCGCTGTAGACGTCGCTTTCCGACAGGTAGAGCAGCTTCTGCCAGAGGCCCGCCACCACCGGCAGGCCCAGCACCTGCAGGCTCAGGCCCAGCCAGAGCGCCACCGGCAGCCAGCCCAGGGCGAGGCCGAGCCAGAAGACGGGCCGCCGCAGCAGGGCGCGGCGCTCCAGCAGCACAAAGGGCAGCAGGGCCAGCACCGGCAGCGCCACCATGAAGCCCTTGATCAGGAAGGCCAGGCCGATCCAGGCCCCGGCCAGGAGAGCCCAGTGCCGTTCGCGGGTATCGCCGGCCCGCAGCAGGGCCAGGATCCCCAGCAGCTCCAGGGCCAGCAGCGGCATGTCCTGGCTGGCCAGGTGGGCGTAGTCGAGCCAGAGGGGGGTGAGCGCCAGCACGGCCGCGGCGAGCCGACCGGCCCCCTCACCCCCCAGCAGCCTCCTGGCGAGGGCCGCCGTGAGCAGCAGGGAGGCGATGGCGGCCACCAGCGACGGCAGATGGGCCACCCAGGGGGCTATCCCGAGCAGCCGGTAGGCCACGGCGACCAGCCAGGGCAGGCCGATGGTGCGATCGAAGATGACCTGGTCCCACCAGGGGAGAGCCAGCCACTGGCCGCCCTGGACAATCCAGCGGGCCTGCAGGGCGTAGTAGCCCTCGTCGTGGGCCAGGTAGCTGCGCGGCGCCGCCGTGAGCAACAGGGGCAGGAAGGGCAGCGTCGCCCACGGGGCCTTCATGGGCAGCACTCTGCAGCAGCCCCGGGTACCGGACGTTGTGTTTTCTGGCACATGGACACTGGATGGTCAGGTCCCCCCGGGGGATTCTTCATTTGGCGCATTGCGCCGCTTCCGTGTGAGGAACCCATGAAACTCTTCCAGCAACTGCTGGTTGCTCCTGCAGCCCTCGGCCTGCTCGCCCCCGTGGCGGTCCAGGCTGCTGAGCTCAACATCGACGGCGTCAACAAGTACGCCGCCGAAGAGCAAGTCACCAGCATCAACCAATTCTCCGACGTCAAGCCCACCGACTGGGCCTTCCAGGCCCTGTCGAACCTGATCGAGCGCTACGGCTGCGTCGCCGGCTACCCGAACGGCACCTACAAGGGCGGCCAGGCCATGACCCGCTACGAAGCGGCGGCCCTGCTCAACGCCTGCCTCGACCGGATCACCGAAGTGACCGACGAGCTGAAGCGCCTGATGGCCGAGTTCGAGAAGGAACTCGCCGTGCTGCGCGGCCGCGTCGATGGCCTGGAGGCCAAGGTGGGCGAGCTCGAAGCCACCCAGTTCTCCACCACCACCAAGCTGAGCGGCCAGGCCACCTTCGTGATCGGCGCCAATGCGTTTTCGGGCAGCGACACCGCCAACGTCGATGCCGCCAGGGCCGCCGTGGGGGCCACCACCTTCAGCTACGACATCCAGCTGAGCTTCGACACCAGCTTCAGCGGCAAGGACCTGCTGCGCACGATCCTGCGGGCCGGCAACTTCGCCGATTCCGCCTTCGGCGGCGCCGGTCCCACCGGTGGGCTCTCCACCCTGGAGGTGGCCTTCCAGGAGGATTGCGGTGGCGCCGCCGACTGCGGCGACGTGGTGGCGATCGACAAGATCTTCTATCAGTTCCCGATCGGCAGCCAGTTCACCGCCACCTTCGGCGGCCGCGTCGGCCAGGAGGACATGCTCGCCCTCTGGCCGAGCGCCTACCCCTCCGACACCATCCTGAACCTGTTCACCCTCAACGGCGCCCCGGCGGCCTACAACAAGAACCTCGGCCCGGGGGCCGGTCTCTGGTGGCAGCAGGGCGGCTTCAGCATCAGCACCAGCTACGTGGCCGCCAACGGTGATGTGGGGGATCCCAACATCGGCGGCATCGGCACCGTGGCCTCGGCCGGCACCGGCACCGTGCAGATCGGCTATGCCAAGGAGCAGTGGGGGCTGGCGGCGATCTACTCCCGCATCCAGTCGGGGGTGGGGGTGCCGGGCACCACCCCCTTCACGGGGCTCACCTTCGAGGCCAACCCCAACAGCCGTACCGATGCCTTCGGCGTCAGCGGCTACTGGCAACCGGCCAGTTCCGGCTGGATTCCCTCCATCAGCCTGGGCTGGGGCATCAACGGCACCAGCTACGACACCGCCCAGGCTCCCGGGGCCCTGCGCACCAGCCAGTCGTGGATGGTGGGCCTGCAGTGGGACGACGCCTTCATCAAGGGCAACGCCCTCGGCATGGCGGTGGGCCAGCCCATCTTCGCCACGGCCTTGGCCGACGGCCAGACGCCCCAGGACGGCAACTTTGCCTGGGAGTGGTGGTACAAGTGGCAGGTCACCGACAGCATCAGCGTCACCCCGGCCCTCTTCTACCTGAGCCGGCCCCTGGGGCAGGACACCACGCCAGGCACCACGTTCCGACAGCTGGGCGGACTGGTGAAGACCAGCTTCCGCTTCTGATCCCGCCCGGCGGGGTCGGATGATGGCCAGGACCTGGATGGCCTGGCCACCATGGATCTCACGCCGTTCCTTGGCAGCCTGGAGGGCAACACCTTCGATGAGGTGCTGCTCACGGTGGCGGCCGGGGGAAAGGTGGCCATCGCCATGAAGGGTCGCTTCCTGCTGCGGGCCCTGTGCGAGAGCATCAGCGACCGCAGCCTGATCGGCTGCGCCATCACCCACGAACAGGGCTGCCTCGACTACCTGAAGCGGGATCCCTACAACCTGCTGCTGTGCACCGATCACCTGGAGAGCGGCAACGGCTTTGAGCTCACCCGTCGGGCCAAGGCGCTCTATCCCGATCTCAAGGTGGTGATGCTGGCCCTCGGGGATGTGATCCCTGCTGAGTTCGAACACGCCCCCTGGCTGGAGGCCGTGGTGGCCGAAGCCGACATCGTCGACGACCAGCGGCCCCTGCAGGCCGCTGTGATCGCTGTGATGGGGCACCACTCCTACCGAAGCCCTTCGCTGCGCTCCGGCAAACTCCCCTACCTCAGCTGTCCCCGGTTGACGCCGCGGGAGTACGAGGTGCTCGACCTGCTGGCCAGCGGCCTCAGCGACCGGGACATCGCCCGCAAGCTGGTGGTGAGCGACGCCACCGCCCGCACCTACACCAAGCGGCTGCTGCAGACCCTGGGGGTCAACAACCGCCTGCAGGCCGTGCTCAAGGGGGTCCGCTGCGGCATGGTGCAACTGGGCTGAGGCAGGCGGCGCCTGCTCAAGCGGCTCTGGAGATGGGGATGGGGATGGGTCGCCTGAGATTCGAACTCAGGACCAGTCGGTTAAAAGCCGAATGCTCTACCGCTGAGCTAGCGACCCGTCGCTGGGGAAGCTATCACCCGGCGGCGACCCTCTCCAAGCCCGCCAGCCGCGCCACCCATGACCAGCCCCGACGCCTGGCCCAGCCGCTGGGACGCCCCCCGCATCGACGCCGCCGCCTGGGTGGCCCCAACGGCGGTGGTGATCGGCGATGTGCGGCTGGCGGCGGGGGCCAGCCTCTGGCCCACCGCCGTGGCCCGGGGGGATGTCTGCGAGATCGCCGTGGGGGAGGGCAGCAACGTGCAGGACGGCGCCGTCCTGCACGGGGATCCAGGCCAGCCCGTGACCATCGGCGCCGACGTGACCATCGGCCACCGGGCCGTGGTCCATGGCGCCACGCTGGAGGACGGCTGCCTGATCGGCATCGGCGCCATCGTCCTCAACGGCGTCACGGTGGGGGCCGGGGCCCTGGTGGCGGCCGGCTCGGTGGTCACCCGCGACGTGCCCGCCGGCGCCCTGGTGATGGGGGCTCCGGCGGTGGTGAAACGGCAGCTCGATGCCGCCGCGATCGAGGCCCAGCGCCAGCACGCCCGCCGTTACCGCCAGCTGGCGGAGGTTCACGCTGGACTCCGTTAGGATCCCGACATCGTTTTCCCCTCCCCCGCCATGGACCTCCGGCTGCTGCTCGTCGCTGCTCCGATCCTCCTGGCCGTGGGTTGGGCCGCCTTCAACATCGGCCGCGCCGCCGTGGGTCAGCTGCAACTGATGCTCAAGCGCGCCCGCGCCTGATGGTCGTCGTCATCGGTGCCGGCCTGGCCGGCACCGAAGCCGCCTGGCAGATCGCCGAAGCCGGGATTCCGGTGCGGCTGGTGGAGATGCGGCCGGTGCGCCCCTCCCCGGCCCACCACAGCGGCGATTTCGCCGAACTGGTCTGCAGCAACAGCTTCGGCGCCCTCTCCCCCGACCGGGCCGCCGGCCTGCTCCAGGAGGAGCTGCGCCGCCTGGGCTCGCTGGTGATCCGCACCGCCGATGTCCATGCGGTGCCCGCCGGTGGCGCCCTGGCCGTTGATCGGGGCCGCTACAGCGCCGCCCTCACCGCCGCCGTGGAGGCCCATCCCTTGGTGACGGTGGAGCGGCGTGAGCAGCTGGCGCTGCCGGACCCGGACGAGATCGCCGTGCTGGCCACCGGCCCCCTCACCGGCGCCGCCCTGGCCGAGGATCTTCTCCACTTCACCGGGCGGGAGTCCTGCCACTTCTTCGATGCCGCCAGCCCGATCGTGGAGGGCGAGGGCATCGACCTGTCGGTGGCCTTCCGGGCCAGCCGCTATGACAAGGGCGACGCCGACTACATCAACTGCCCCATGGACCGGGAGCAGTACCTCGCCTTCCGCACCGCCCTGCTGGAGGCGGAGAAGGCGGAGCTGAAGGATTTCGAGCAGGAGAGCGCCACCTTCTTCGAGGGCTGCCTGCCGATCGAGGAGCTGGCCCGCCGCGGCGAGGACACGATGCGCTACGGCCCCCTCAAACCGATCGGCCTCTGGGATCCGCGCTGGGGCGATCTGCACGACCGCGACGTGCGCCGCGCCAAGCGGGCCCACGCGGTGGTGCAGCTGCGCCAGGAGGACCGGGACGGCCAGCTCTGGAACCTGGTGGGCTTCCAGACCAACCTCAAGTGGGGCGAACAGCAGCGGGTGCTGCGCATGATCCCCGGCCTGGAGAACGCCAGCTTCGTGCGCTTCGGGGTGATGCACCGCAACACCTTCCTGGAGTCCCCCGAGCTGCTGCATCCCACCCTGCAGTTCCGCCAGCGGCCCACCCTGCTGGCCGCCGGCCAGATCACCGGCACCGAAGGCTATGCGGCCGCGGTGGCGGGCGGCTGGCTGGCCGGCACCAACGCCGTCCGCCTCGTGCGGGGGCTGGCTCCCTTGTGCCTGCCGGCCACCACCATGGCCGGCGCCCTGTTGGCCTTCATCAGCGAGGCCGAGCGCAGCCACGGCGCCCGCAAGGGGGGCTTCCAGCCGATGCCGCCCAGCTTCGGCCTGATGCCGGAGCTGCCTGAGCGCATCCGCGACAAACGCCGCCGCTACGGCGCCTACCGTGACCGGTCCCTGGGGGACCTGGCCAGCTGGGAGGCCCAGCGCCAGGCGGGGAAGCCAGCGGCGGTGCCCGTCGCCGCAGCCGGCTGAGGGGGGCCGCTTCCTAGGGTCGGGCCGCCCCCGTTCGCCTGGTTCCGGTGACCGCCACCGTCCCTTCTGCCGCCGCCCCCCTCACCACGGCCGATGGCCGCCCCTGGGACGTCGTCGTGATCGGCTCAGGGATCGGCGGGCTGGTCACCGCCAGCCAGCTGGCGGGCAAGGGGGCCACGGTGCTGGTGCTGGAGCGCTACCTGATCCCCGGTGGCAGTGGCGGCAGCTTCCAGCGCGAGGGCTACACCTTCGACGTCGGCGCCTCGATGATCTTCGGCTTCGGCACCCAGGGCCACACCAACCTGCTCACCCGCGCCCTGGCCGATGTGGGCGAGCACTGCGAAACGATCCCCGACCCCGCCCAACTGGCCTACCACCTGCCCGGTGGCCTCCAGGTGGCGGTCGACCGCGACTACGAGCGCTTCCTGGCCGATCTCACCGCCCTGTTCCCCCATGAGGCCAAGGGGATCCGCGCCTTCTACGACACCTGCTGGCAGGTGTTCCGCTGCCTTGATGCGATGCCGCTGCTGTCGCTGGAGGACCCCGCCTACCTGGCCAAGGTGTTCTTCAAGGCGCCCCTGGCCTGCCTGGGGCTGGCCCGCTGGCTGCCGGTGAACGTGGGGGCCGTGGCCCGTGCACACATCAGCGATCCGGCCCTGCTGAAGTTCATCGACATGGAGTGCTTCTGCTGGTCGGTGATGCCCGCCGATCGCACGCCGATGATCAACGCCGGCATGGTGTTCTCCGATCGCCACGCCGGTGGCATCAACTACCCCAGAGGTGGCGTCGGGGTGATCGCCGAGAAGCTGGCGGCTGGCCTGCGAAGCCACGGCGGCGCGATCCACTACCGCTCGCGGGTGGTGAAGGTGCTTCTGGAGAACGGCCGGGCCGTGGGGGTGCGGCTGGCCGGCGGCGAGGAGATCCGCGCCCGACGGGTGGTGAGCAACGCCACCCGCTGGGACACCTTCGGCTCCCTGGTGGACGAGGCCCACACCCCGGCGGCCAAGCGCACCTGGCGCCGGCGCTACAAACCTTCCTCCTCCTTCCTCTCCCTGCACCTGGGGGTGAAGGCCGAGGCGATCCCCCCTGGCAGCCATGTCCACCACCTGCTGCTGGAGCGCTGGGAGGACATGGAGGCCGAGCAGGGGGTGATCTTCGTCTCGATCCCCACCCTGCTGGATCCCTCCCTGGCCCCGGCCGGTCACCACATCGTGCACACCTTCACCCCCTCGGCGATGGCCACCTGGCAGGGGCTCGCCCCTGGTGCCTACAAGGCCGCCAAGGAGGCCGCCGCCTCCCGGCTGATCCGCCGCCTCGAGGCGATCCTGCCCGGTCTGGAGGGGGCCATCACCCACCGGGAGATCGGCACCCCCCGCAGCCACCGCCGCTTCCTGGGCCGCCACGGCGGCAGCTACGGGCCGGTGCCGGCCCTGCGGCTGCCCGGCCTGCTGCCGATGCCCTTCAATCGCACCGCCATCCCCGATCTCTACTGCGTCGGGGATTCCTGCTTCCCCGGCCAGGGGCTGAATGCGGTGGCCTTCAGCGGATTCGCCTGCGCCCATCGCATCGGCGCCGACCTGGGCCTCAATCCCTGGAACCTGCCGGCGTGAAGCACCCCATGGTTCCCGAGCATCGCCTGCACTGCGTCGTGCGGCCGCAGCCCCCGGCCGCCGGAGAGGGCCTGCGGCTGGGGATCTGGCAGGGCAGCGGCAGCGCCGGCACCCTTGAGGCCCTCGAAGAGAACCTGGAGCGGCTGGAGCGGGTCTGCGCCCTGGCGGCGGGCCACGGGGTGCAGTTGCTGGCCTTCCCGGAGCTCTACCTCACCGGCTACATCGTCACCCCCGCCATCGCGCGGCTGCTGGCCGAACCCGTTGACGGCCCCAGCCTGCGGCGGGTGGCCGCGGCGGCACGCCGCCATGGGCTGGCGGTGGCCTGTCCCTACGCCGAACGGGCGACCGTGGCCGGTGAGGAGCGCTTCTACGACGCCATCGCCCTGGTCGACCGGGACGGCACGCTCTTGCGCAACTACCGCAAGACCCACCTCTGGGGACCGGACGAGAAGCGCTGCTGGAGCGCCGGCTACCGCCACCCCGAGGAGGGCACGGCGATCACGGTGCAGCCGGTGAACGGGGTGGGGGTGGGCCTGCTCAACTGCTACGAGGCCGAGTTCCCCGAGCTCACCCGGCGGCTGGCGCTGGAGGGGGCGAAGCTGGTGCTGATTCCCACGGCCGCCGATGCCTGGGCCGAGCTGAGCACCGGTGAGCGCACCGACCGGCCCTACCCGGATGTGTCCCGCACCCTGATCCCGGCCCATGCCTTCCAGAACGGCTGTTTCGTGGCCTACGCCAACCGCTGCGGCGAGGAGACGGTGAACGGGCGGGTGATGGCGGCCTACCTGGGCAACAGCCTCATCTGCGGCCCCCATGGCGATGTGCTGGCCGCCGCCCGGCCCGAACCCACCCTGCTGATCGCCGACTGCCGGCCCGACGAATACGGGCCCACCCACCCCGCCGCCACCCGCTACCACGAGGACCTGCGGCCCGAGCTCTACTGAAGCCACGAACCACACCCGGATGGGGACATCAGTACGATTTGTAAATAATTGTTTCGCATCCATGGCGGCTCCGATCCCCAGCTCCTCTGACCTGGCGCGCTACCTGGAGGCCAGGGGCGAGATGGGCAAGCCCTGGGTCTGGCACCTGCTTCGCCTCAGCAAGCTCAAGGAGGCCAAGGACACGATGGAGCCCAACGAGTACGTCGAGCGCCTCGGTGAAGCCCACGCCGATCTGATGCGCCTCGGCAGCTTCTGGAAGGGTCGGGAGGCGGAGGTGTTCGGGGGCCGCTACCAGCCCTCCCAGGTGATCGAGCCCCTGCCCGGATCCCCCGAGGACCGATGAGCGCCGAGCCGTCATGCCATCGCTACCCGATGGCACCGCTGATCCGCTTCACGCTCCTGGGCCTCTACCTGGCCCTCGTGCTGCCGCTGCCCCTGCTGGCACCGCAGCCGCTGGTCCTTCCCCTGCTGCTCGCGGCCATCGCCGGCCTGGTGCTGGTGGTGGCCATCACCAGTGAGCGGGTGGAGCTCGATGGCCAGGGGCTGCGGGTGGGCCACCCGAGCTGGTGCTCCTGGCTGCTGCGTCGCGGCTGGCAGCTGCCCTGGAGCCACATCACGGCACTCACTCCGGTCACCACCAGCCAGGGGGGCCGTGTGTACTACGTGCGCAGCCTTGCCGCGGAGGATGGCCGCAGCGGAGCCGCCTGGTTGCTGCCCCAGCGGGTGGCCCGCTTCGACGACTTCCTGGACCGTTTCTCCAGGGGCACGGGACTGTCCACCGAAGGGATCGGCCGGATCAGCCCCCCCTGGACCTATCAGCTGCTGGCCCTGCTGTCCGCCCTGCTGCTGACCGGAGAATTCCTTGCCTTCCTGGTGACTCCAGGCTGATCTTCCTTCCTAGTTGAGCCGGCTGGAGCTGCTCGGGGACGTGAGCAGCAGTCCGGAACCGGCGGCCCCGGCAGCCTCCTCGCTGAGTTCGGGCAGGGTGTCGAGGCTGAAGCGGTATCCCTGCTGGCGCATCGTCTCGATCGCCCCCCCTTCGCCGAGACCGGCCTGCTCGAGTTTGCGGCGCAGGGTGAGGACCTGGGTATCCACCGAGCGCGGCCCGCCACTGAATGGAGGCCAGGCCATGCGCAGGAGTTCCTGGCGGCTGCGCACCACCCCCGGGGGCATCAGCAGGGCGCAGAGCAGGGCGAACTCCCGGGGGCTGAGCTCCACCGGCTGGTCGCGCAGGGTGACCTGGCGCAGCAGCAGGTGCACCTCCAGGGGACCCACACAGACCCGCTCCTGCAGACCGCTGCCGCTGCGGCGCAGCAGGGTGCGGCAGCGGGCGGCCAGTTCCTCAAGCCCGAAGGGCTTGCGCAGCACGTCGTCGGCGCCGGCATCCAGCAGGGCCACCACGGGCTCGGACCCGGAACGGGCCGTCAGCACCATCACCTGACAGTGCAACTGGGCTGCCAGGCGCAGGGCCGAGGTTTCCTCGAGCAGCTCGGCACTCACCAGCAGATCGGGGGATTGCTCCTGGCATATCTCCAGGGCCTCTCGGGCCGTGGCGACCGCCGCCGCCAGGTGGCCATCCTGACGGAGGCGCTGAGCCAGCACCGTGCGGAGGGTTGCGTGGGGGTCGACGACGAGGACCCTGCGCGGGGTGCCTCCGGGGTCGGTCAGTTTGTCCTGGGCCACGGGCATCTCCTCGGCATCACGATGAAATCAGAAGCGGAAGTGCCGACAGCCGATTGAGTGAGCCAACGCTAACTGGAAATGTGCGTGGACGCCGGTGACGGGCGATGCCTTGTCAACTGTCTGCTCCCGAAAGGCGGTCGCGGCACGGCAGGATGGGTCCATCTGCCGGCTCTCGCCGCCACAATGACGCCAGGGGCCCGACCCCAGCCATGACAGCACTCCAACATCCCGACGCGATCCGCCACTTCCAGTCCCTGTGTGATGCCTGCCAGGCCCTGTCCGATCGTCACCACGGACCCTCCGAGCTGCGGCTGTACGCCGACGGGTATCTGCATGCGCTGCGGCGCACAGCCGTGCTGGATCACCATTCCCAGCGGCGGCTGGAGGAACTGATCGACCGCTGGATCCAGGACCCATCCAGCTTCCTGGGCCCAGACGGCCAACCCCGGCTGCTCATGGAAACGAGCCGCTACTGAGCGGCTCCTCGACCGGTGCTGGCCGTGAACGGGCCTAGGAGGCCAGGGCGACTTCGAGCTTTTCGCGCAGTTCGCCGCTGTTGTACATCTCGATCAGGATGTCGGAGCCACCGAGAAACTCCCCTTTCACATACACCTGGGGGATCGTGGGCCAGTCGGAGAATTCCTTGATTCCCTGGCGGATCTCCATGTCGGAGAGCACGTCAAACGTCTCGAAAGGCACACCCAGAGACTGCAGGATCTGGACGACATTGTTGGAGAATCCACACTGAGGCATCAGTTTGTTGCCCTTCATGAAGACCACCACGGGGCTGGCCGTGATCAGGTCGTCAATGCGTTGGCGGGTGCTGGCGTCCATGGTGACGAAATCGGAAAAGGAAATCAGGAGGGAAGGGAGGTCTGCACCGCCAGGGCATGGATGGCCTCGCTGGCCAGCTCGCTGCGCAGGGCGCCGTAGACGAGCTGGTGCTGCCGCACCCGGTTGAGCCCGGCGAAGGCGCCGGACACCACCTTGACCTGGAGGTGGTCACCACCACCGGTGAGGTCCTCCACCTCCACGGCGGCATCGGGAAGCGCTCGGCGGATGGCGTCCTTGACCTGCTCCGGTTGCACCATGGCGGCGGGGATCGGGGGGATGACGGGAAGCTGGAATCTAAGGACGATCAGCCGCCGGTGGACGATCCAGGTGCCGTGTAGGGGGTGATGACGAAACCCAGTTCCACCAGTTGCTGGTAGGCCTTGCGGCCACCTTCGTTGGTGGGGGTCATGATCTTGACCACCTCCACCAGCAGGGGGATGGCCACCTCCGGCTGATTCTGGCGGCGGAACAGGGCCGCGAGCCTCAGGTTGCTCTCGGCCAGCAGCGTCAGGGCCTCCCGCCCCTTGTCATCCATTTCCCTGGGGATGCGGGCATCCAGGCCCCGGAAGGAGCCGCTCAGATCGCGGTAGAAGCCCAGCAGTCGCCGGCTGGCATCCCGGGCCAGGTCATAGAGGCGCCGCCCCTCGGCCAGGTTGCCGCTGGCCACAGCCGCATCACCCCGGGAGAGCAGGGCCTTCACCGAGGAAAGCGTGAGATCGGTGCCGGCGGGCTGCACCGTCTGGGGTGTCGTGGCCTGGGCCCGGGCCGGCGCTTGGAGCAGCGGCTGGGCCAGGGCGAGCAGGACCAGGGCGCCTCCGCAGACCCCGGCGATGCCCGATGGCCGAGCGGATCGGAGGGAAGGGATGGCGGAAGGCCTGATCACGTCGACGCCTGACGGGTAACGGGCGAACTTTACGGGGAGCCGATCGGGCGACCCACCTCGATGCGGGCCGCTTGCTCGGCCGACTCCATGGCGGCGGCGAGCTCGGCGCTGAAGTCCAGAGCCGCCTGACGACCCTGACCCGCCGCCCGCAGGGGGTGGCCGAAGCAGAGGGCGGCCTGATCGCCGGGGCGGGGATCGGCGTGGCCATAGGCGATGCCCACCGGCACCACCGGCACGTCCACGCCCTGGGAGGCGGCCAGCAGCGCCAGGCGGGCCAGCCCCTGGTGCAGGCGGAAGGGGCTGTCCTCGCGCCGGATGCGGCCCTCGGGAAACACCACCAGCTGCTGGCCTGCGGCCAGCAGCTCCACGGAGAAGCGCAGGCTGGCCAGGGTGGGGCGGCCCTGGTCGACCGGGAAGCAGCCGAGGCGATGCAGGAACCACCCCTGCAGCCCCTTCATTTCATCCGCCGTGACCATGAAGCGGCAGTCGCGACCGGTGATGCGGCGACCGGCCGCCCAGGGCAGCATCAGGGCGTCCCAGCGGGCCCGGTGGGTGGGGGCCAGCAGCACGGCCCCGTGCATGGGCAGATGCTCCCGACCGAGCACCTTCAGCTCACCGAAGTAGCCCTTCAGCACCAGGTCGATGGTGACCACCATCGCCAGCGGCGACAGCCAGGGACTGATGCCGCCACACAGAGAATTCTCCCGAGGGCTGATCGCCGCGGAGAGGCCTGATCCGGAGGGCGTCTGCGCCGCCAACACTCTTGAACCGGCAGAACATCGAAATCGAAACTAGGGGCTGAATCCCCCCACTGCAGGGCCGACGCGGGCAGTTGGGCCTGCGGCCGCGGTGACCGATACGGTTCGGTCAGGATCGCTTCAGCCACCTGCCGCCCATGGCCAGCCTCGGGGTCAACATCGACCACATCGCCAACGTGCGGCAGGCCCGCCGCACCGTGGAGCCGGATCCGGTGAGCTTTGCCCTGCTGGCCGAGCTGGGCGGCGCCGACGGCATCACCGTGCATCTGCGGGAGGACCGGCGCCACATCCAGGACAGGGACGTGGAACTGCTGCGGGCCACCGTGCGCACCCGCCTCAACCTGGAGATGGCCGCCACCGCTGAGATGGAGGCGATCGCCCTGCGCCTCCGCCCCGACATGGTCACCCTGGTGCCAGAACGCCGCGAGGAGGTGACCACCGAGGGGGGCCTGGACGTGGCCGGGCAGGTGGAGAGCCTCGCGCCCCTGGTCGGCCGGCTGATGGGCGCAGGGATCGGCGTCAGCCTGTTCGTCGACCCCGACGACGCCCAGCTGGAGGCCAGCCGGAGCTGCGGGGCCCGCTGGGTGGAGCTCCACACCGGCGCCTATGCGGCGGCCGACTGGGAGCAGCAGCCGGTCCAGCTGGCCCGGATCAGCGAAGCCACCGCAATCGCCCGGGGCCTCGGCCTGCGGGTGAATGCCGGCCACGGCCTCACTTACCAGAACGTCGAGCCGATCGCGGCGATCGAGGCCATGGAGGAGCTCAACATCGGCCACACGATCGTGGCCCGTGCCCTGGCCGTCGGCCTTCAGGAGGCGGTGCGCCAGATGCGGGCGCTGGTGCAGAATCCCCGCCGCGACCCGCTGTTCGGCGACCGCCAGCCCTGAGGCCCCACCCGCCATGACCCGCTACCACTTCGTCGCCGCCAGCCGCGCCTTCCTGCTCGAGGAGGAACCCCTGGAGGAGGTGCTGCGCGAACGCGTCCGCAACTACGCCGAGAAGGACAAGACCATCGACTTCTGGCTCCTGGAACGCCCCACCTTCCTGGAGGCGCCCGAGCTGGCCGCCGCCGCGGCATCGGTCCCCCGGCCCGCGGCGGCGGTGGTGTCCACCGACGAGAAGTTCATCACCTTCATGAAGCTGCGCCTGGAGTTCGTGGCCCAAGGGAGCTTCGAGGCTCCGAGCGGCGCCATCCCCGACCCGCTGGCCACCCTGGCCTGAACAGCACAGACCCTCAGAACAGACCCAGGAAGCGCCGCCTGGGCTGCTCTCCATCGGTGGAGCCCTCCGGACGGGGCTTTCCCTGGCCGCCGTCCTGCTGATAGCGGGGCTTGCTGTCGCCGATGGTCAGGGGCGCTTCCTTGTTCTTCCACCAGATCCAGTCCCGGATCGGCGGTGTGTTCTCCAGCTCCCAGCGGGTCAGGCCCAGCCCCAGCCGGGAGGAGGCATCCAGCAGCACATCCAGCATGGCGTCGCCGTCACTGCAGCGGGCCAGGGCCTCATTGGTGCGTTTGGCCCCGTCCAGGGCCTTCACCAGGGCGTTGACGCGCTGCGTGACCGGCAGATCCTTCAGGTCCATCGCCCCTGGCCTCCTGGGGTGCACCGAGGGCGCACCGTATCAGCGCTGGAGCCCTGCAGGCCCTGTGGGGGTGACAGAAGCCCACCTCAAGGGCAACACTTGGGAGGAAGCTTCCTTCTTGATGACGTTCCTGGACCACCGTCCTCCGCACCACTGGGTGATCGGGGATGTGCACGGCTGCGCGGACGCTCTGCAATGGCTGGTGGCCCAGCTGCCTCCCGGGGACAGGCTGGTGTTCTGCGGCGATGTGATCAACCGCGGTTCCCGCATCGAGGCCGCCATGGAACTGGTCTGGGACCTGGTCTGCCGCGGCCGGGCCGTGTGGCTCAAGGGCAACCATGAACGGGATCTGGTCACCCGGCTCGACCTGGGCCTGGCTCCCACCAGCCATCCTGAACTGAACGGCAACGACACCTACCGCCAGCTGGGGGAGGCCCGCTGCCGCCTCTGGCGCGACCGGCTCGACCAGCTGCCCCTGGCCTACTGGGGTCGGGGCTGGGTGGCCACCCATGCCGGCTTCGACCCGCGCACCTGGCAGCCCGATCTCAACATCCGACTGGCCTTCTGGCAGGCCTACGACAACCGCTTCGGTGAGGTGATCGTTGGCCACACCCCCGGACCCGACCTACGGCGGCTGCGGTCGATCGTGCTGCTCGACACCGGTGCCTGCTACGGCGGTGACCTCACCGCCTACTGCCCCGAAACGCGCCAGACCCGCTGCGTCAGCGGCCTGCCCGTGGCCGGCGGCCGCTCCCTGACCACCCTTTCCTCCGGCCCAGCCCTGAGCTGCGCCCTCTGAGCCCGGCCCCTTGCTGACGGTCTTTCGCAGCAACAGGGCGGAACTGCTGGCACGGGTGCTGGCCACCCAGTTGCGCCTGCAGCCCCCCGATCCCTTCGAGCAGGTGCAGGTGGTGGTCAACACCTGGCCCACCAGCCGCTGGCTCGGGGAGCAGCTGGCCGAGCACCTGGGCGGCATCGCCGCCAACCTGCGCTTTCCGTTCCCGGGAAGCCATCTGCGCCAGCTGGTGGAGCAGTTGCTGGCCCCAGGGGAGCCCGTGGCCGGTGGGGGCGCGGCCGATCCCTGGCGCGCCGACCAGCTGGTCTGGCCCCTGCTAGGCCTGCTGCCGGCGGTGGCCGCCGCGCCGGAGGGGGGGCCGCTGCGCCACTGGCTGGCGGAAAGGGGCGGCGGGGATCAGCTGGAACTGGGCCAATGGCAGCTGGGGCGCGCCATCGCCGATGCCTTCGATGACTACGCCCTCTACCGGCCGGAGCTGCTGGGCGCCTGGGAGGCGGGGCAGGCGATCGATGCCAGCGGCCGGCCCCTGCCGGCGAACCAGCGCTGGCAGCCCCTGCTGTACCGCCGCCTGCTCCTGGAGCTGGGCCAGGAACCATTCGGCCGCCGGGTGCAGGAACTGGTCGGCAGGCTGCGCCGCGGTGAACTCGCCGAGGAGGCCCGCGGCACCCCCCTGCGTCTCTTCGGCCTCAGCAGCATGGCGCCGGTCCAGGTGCAGCTGCTCCAGGCCCTGGGCCTGCATCGGTCGGTGGACCTCTACCTGCTCACCCCCTGCCGCGACCTCTGGCAACGCTGCGGCGAGCGTCGCCGCCAGCTCAGTGATGCCCTGGCCCTGCGCCAGCCGCTCGAAGCCAGCTGGCTGCTGGAGGCCCCGGGCCTGGAGGCCCGCTTCGGCCGTCTGGGGGGGGAGTTTCAGCAACTCCTGGAGGGCACCGGCGAGGCCCAGCTGGGGGAGGAGCAGGAGAAGGACCTCTTCTTCGCGGCGGCCGGCGGCGCTGGGCCGGCCCCCCTGCTGGCCCAGCTGCAGGACCAGCTGGCTGACGCCAGTCGGATAGCGGCCCTTCAGGTGGATCCGCAGGATCGCTCCCTGGAGTTCCATGCCTGCCCTGGCCGGCTGCGGCAGGTGCAGATCGTGCGCGACCGCCTGCTGCAGCTGCTGGCGGCCGACCCCAGCCTCGAACCCCGCGACATCCTGGTGATGACGCCGGACATCAACAGCTTCGCCCCCCTGGTGGCCTCGGTGTTCGGCGATCGCCACGCCACGGAGGTCGACCTCCCCTGGCGACTGACTGACCGCAGCCAGGAGCAGGGGGCCGGCCTCGGCAGCACCTTGCTGCTGCTCCTGGAGCTGGCCGGCACGCGCCTCACCGCCTCCGGCCTGGAGACCCTGCTGGGTTGCGCGCCCCTGCTGGACCGTTTCGGCCTCGAGGCCAGGGAGGCGGCCCGCCTGGTGGAGGCCCTGCAGGAGGCGGGCTTCCGTTGGGGCCTGGACGCCCACGAGAAGGATGGCGCCTGCCACAGCCTGGCCTGGGCCATCGACCGGCTGCTGCTCGGCCTGGTGCTGCCCGCCGACGCGGGCCTGGCGCCGGGCGACACGGCCCCCTGGGACGGGGGCGTGCCCCTGGAGCTGACCGGCCGCTGGCTGCACCTGCTCGGCCGGCTGCGCCACTGGCTGGGGGAGCTGCGTCGCTGTGGCCCTGTGACCATCTGGGTGGAACGGCTGCGGCAACTCATCGACGACCTCTTCGGCGATGGGGGCGAGGCCGCCGGCGAGCGGCCGGACCTGATGGCGGCAATCGACGCCTGGCAGTCCGCCGCCGGCAGCTGTCCCCTGGGCCTCGAAGCCCCGGTGGTGGCGGCCGTGCTGCGGGAGCGGCTCGGGGCCGAAAGCGGCCGCTTCGGCCACCGCAGCGGCGCCTTGACGATCAGCGCCCTGGAGCCGATGCGGGCCATCCCGTACCGGGTGATCGTGCTCATGGGGCTGGAGGCGGGCCTGTTCCCCCGGCAGGGTGACCGTCCCGCCTTCCACCTGATGGAGGGCCAGCGCCAGCTCGGCGATCCCCATCCCGCCGACCAGGACCGTTATGTCCTGATGGAGGCCCTGCTCTCCGCCCGGGACCACCTGCTGATCAGCTGGAGCTGCCGCGACGACCGGACCGGCGCCGCCCTGCCCCCCTCCGGCCCGGTGGGCCAGTGGCTGCAATGGCTGGCCGGTCAGCTGGGCCCGGAGGCCATGGCGTCTCTGCAGGTGGAGCACGCCGCCAACCCCCTCGATCGGCGCAACTTCCTGCCCGCCGCCGGACGGGAGGCCCCCTCGTGCGACCGGCGCCTGCTGGAGGCGGTGCGCCGCCTGAGCGGTGATCCACCGCCGCCGCCGGCGCCGCTGCTGGGGGGGCCAAGCCCCCTGGAAGCCCCCACAGCCACTGACGTCGGCGCCTTCAGCGACCTGCGGGACTGGCTGGCGGCCCCCCAGACGCACTGGCTCCGGTCCCTGGGCCTGCGGCCCGGTGAATGGGACCGGCGCATCGACGACCTTGAGGCCCTGTCCCTGGGGGAGCGGGAGCGTTCCGCCCTGCTGCGCGGGAGGTTGCAGCGCTGCGACGGCGACCCCGGCGACGGAGACCCGGGCACGGCGGCGGACTGGCTCGACTGGCACCGCGGGCAGGGTCTGCTGCCCCCCAGGGCGGCGGGGGGGCTGGAAGCGGGCCTGCTGCAACGGCGCTGGTCGAGCCTGGCGGCGGCCCTCGAGCAGCTCGGCCCCCCGCGGCAGGTCAGCCACCAGTGGGGACCCTGGCAGGCCCCGGTCCCGTGGCGCGGCGAGACGGTGGTCCTGGTGCACACGGCCCGGGCCCGCGTCGGCCACCGGCTGGAGCTGTGGCTGCAGCTGCTGCTCGCGGCCGCCGCGGCCGAGGACACCACGGCAGCCGACGCCCCGGCCCGGGGCGTGCTGATCGCGCGCGAAGACAACGTCTTCGCTCCGTCCCTGGAGCTGAGGGCGCCGGCGCCCCAGGCGGCCCGCGACGAACTCAAACGGCTGGCCGGCCTGCAGCGCGACTGGAGCCGTCAGGGCTGGCCGGTACCCCCGGAAACGGGCTGGAGCTACGTGGTGGCCGAGCGGAAGCGGCCCGGCCAGGGGCGGACCAAGGCCGCCGACACCTGGGAAGGGTCCGGCTTCCTGAGCGGCGAGCGGGAACGGGCCGAGATGGAGACCTGCTTCGGCGCCCGCCTGCCGGCGGAGTCCCTGCTGACACTGGAGGTGCTGGAGCTGGCCGACGCCCTGTTCTCCCCCCTGCTGGCGGCGGAGGGGGGGCCATGACCGCCGCCACCGCCGAGGGCTCACCCCCCGAAAACTTCGATGCCAACGCCGTCCCCCTCGACGATGGCGTGCTGCTGCTGGAGGCCAGCGCCGGCACCGGCAAGACCTTTGCTCTGGCCCACCTGGTGCTGCGGCTGCTGGCCGAGCGGCGGCTGGGGCTGCGGCAGCTGCTGGTCGTGACCTACACCAACGCCGCGGCGGCGGAACTTCGCGACCGCATCGGCCGTCGGATCCAGGAGGCCCTCACCGGCCTCCAGCCCCCCCCCGGCTGGCGGGCACCCGATCCCGTGCTGGAGCAATGGCTGGAGCTCCAGCCGGGCGAGGCCGGAGCCCGCGGCACGGTGCAGGGCCTGCTGCTGCTGGCCCTCGAGGAGCTCGACGCCGCCGACATCACCACCATCCATGGCTTCTGCCAGCGCACGCTGCGGCGCCAGGCCATGGAGGCCGCCCGGCCGCCGGACCTGACGGTGGAGACCGATGCCGGTGAACTGGTGCGCCAGGTCGCCCACGATTACTGGCAACAGCAGGTGCTGGCCCTTCCCCTGCACCTGGTGGAGGGGCTGGCGACGGCTGCCGGCCTGGACGACCTGGAGCGCCTGTTGCAGCTGCTCGACGGGGACCCCGGCCTGGTGCTCGACCCCCTGCCGGAAGGACTGGACCTGGAACGGCCGCTGGTGGAGCAGCAGGAGACGCTGTGGCACCAGCCCTGGAGACGCTTCCGGCAGGCCTGGGCGGCCCAGGGCCAGGACCTGGATCAGGCCTTCCGGAACGCCGCCGGCGAGTGGCGCGCCGCGGGCGCCGGCAGCACCACGCCCTATGCCGCCAAGCCCAGAACCGATCACTGCGGGCGGGTCGAGGACTGGCTCGCCGGGCAGGACGACAGCGGCAGTTACGCCGCCGTCCGCACCGAGAAGGAGCTGGAGGGGTACTTCCACCCCCAAACCTTCTGCCGAATGGCCCGTTCAGTGGAGGGCCCGGAGCGGGACATCCGGCTGCCCTGCCCGGACCTGCTGCAGGCGGTGGCCGCCCTGCGGGAGGGTCCGGCCGAAGCGGTGCTGCTGCATGGCTGCCACTGGGGACGGGCCGAGCTGGCCCGGCGGCGGGCACGCAGCGGCAGCATCGGCTTCGCCCAGCTGCTCGAGGGACTCGACCCGGGCCCGGAGGCCACGGCGGCCACGCCCCTGCTGCGGGCGGTGGGGGAGCGGTACCGGGCGGCCCTGATCGACGAGTTCCAGGACACCGACCCCGTCCAATGGCGCATCCTGCGACTGGCCTTCGCCGATGACGCCCACCTGCTGGTGATGGTGGGCGATCCCAAGCAGGCCATCTACCGCTTCCGTGGCGGCGACCTGGACACCTACCGGCGGGCCCGCCGCAGCGCCGCCCGCGTGCTCGCCCTGCAGGAGAACCGGCGCTCGAGCCCGGCGCTGATCGATGGCCTCAACAGGCTGATGGCCCCGGCGGGCTTGCCCCGCTCGTTATTGCCGGTGCCGGTGGTGCAGGCCCGATCCCGGCGCCGCGGCCCCGACGGCATGGCCCCGCTGCGCCTGCTCTGGCTTGGCAGTGAGCGGACGGCCGGGGCCCCCCTGCCGAGCAGGAGCGGGCTGGAGAGCCGGCTGCCCGACCAGGTGGCCGGGGCCGTCGCGGAGCTGCTGGAGGAGGCCCCCGCCCTGGTGGCCGGCGACGGCCAGCCCGCCCGCCCCCTCCGTGCCGGCGACATCGCCCTGCTGGTGCACAACCACCACCAGGCGGAGCAGCAGCGCAGCGCCCTGGAGCGCCAGGGCATCGCCAGCCGGCTGGTGAGCAAGGCCGATGTGTTCGCCAGCCCGGCGGCCACCGCCCTGCAGCGGCTGCTGGATGCCCTCGCCGATCCGGCCGATCCCAACCGTCTGCGACTGCTGGCCGCTTCCCCCCTGCTCGCCTGGTCGGCCGAGCGGATCGCCGCCACCGAGCCGGGCGCATGGAGTGAGCTGGCCGGACGGCTTCAGGCCCTGGCCAGGGATCTGCCCGATCAGGGACCGCTCGGGGTGCTCTCCCAGCTGGTGGACGGCGAAGGTCTGGCCCGACTGAGTGCCGGCGGCCGGTTGCTGGCGGATCTGCAGCAGGTGGCCGAACTGCTGCAGGAACGGCTGCACATGGAGCACCTCGCCCTGGAGGCCGCCGCCGACTGGCTGCGGCGGCTGCGGCTGGACCAGAGCCGGGCCGCCGGAACCATCCCGGAGTCCCACCAGGCCCACAGCGACAAGGTGGACGAGGCGGTCACGGTGATCACGGTGCACCGCAGCAAGGGCCTGGAGTTTCCCGTGGTGGTCTGCCCCTATCTCTGGGAGGCGGCCGGCACCGCTCCATCGGGCCGGCACCGGCCAGGGATCCGCTGGCAGCCGCCCGGCAGCGCCGCGTCCCACCTCGACCTTCACCTGCGCCCCTCCTGGGGCCAGGGATGGCAGGCACTCCGCCAGCAGCGGCAGGCCGAACGGGCCGAACGGGAGCGGCTGGCCTACGTGGCCGTCACCCGCGCCCAGCACCTGCTGGTGCTGGCCTGGGCACCGGCGAAGGGGCAGCAGGCCAACCCCCTGTTCCCCTGGCTGTTTCCCGGCGAGCCCCTGCCCGATCCCGAGGATGGGGACTCTGCCGCGGCCCTGGGCGACGACGACTGGCAGGCGCGGCTGCGGCAGGAGATCACCCAGCGTTCGCTGGAGCTGGATCTGCGCCAGCCCCCCACGCAGCCGCCCAACCGTCGCCGCCGGCCCCAGCCCCCGGAGGCGATCGCCGCCCTGGGCTGCGGCCCCGTGCCCCTGCGCCGCCTGGACACGGCCTGGGGCCGCAGCAGCTACACCGCCTGGACCCGCACTGTCCACGGCACCCCGGTGTCGGTGGCGGCCCTCGACGAAGGCCGGGACACCAGTGATCCCAGCCCCGCCGAGGAGGCCCCGGAGGCTGGCGCCGACCTGTGGCCCGAGCAGGGCCCCCTGGCCGGTTTCGCCCGCGGTGCGGCCGCCGGCGACTGCCTGCATCGGATGCTGGAGCAGCTGGACTACCGCCTTCCCACCGATGCGGCCGCGAACCGGGAGCTGGTGGAGCGGGAGCTGCGCCGGGCCGGCCTGGAGTCGGACCCGCTGGAGCCGCTGCTGCAGGGACTGGAGCTGGTGCGCCTCACCCCCTTCGGCGCCGAGCTGGGGTCCCTGCGGGTGGCCGACCTGGGGCCGGAGCGCCGGCTGAACGAGATGAACTTCGATCTCACCCTCGGCTTCGCCAGGGCCGCGGGCCTGGCGGCGGCCTTCGCCGACCACCCCGGCGGCGCCTTCGGGGCCGCCTATGCCGCCACGGTGGCGGCCCTGCCGGTGGCCAGCCGCGGCTTCCTCACCGGTTCCATCGACCTGATCTTCACCGCCACGGGGGCCGACGGACAGGAGCGCTGGTGGGTGGCCGACTGGAAGAGCAACTGGCTGGGCCGGCGGGACAGCGAGGGCCGCCCCCTGGCCTGTGGCCCCCGCCACTACGGCCAGGAGGCGATGGCCGCCCTGATGGCCCACAGCCACTACCCCCTCCAGGCCCACCTCTACCTGGTGGCCCTGCACCGCTACCTGGGCTGGCGCCTGCCGGACTACGCGCCGGAGCGCCATCTGGGGGGCTATGCCTACGTCTTCCTGCGCGGCGCCCCCGGGGACCTGGGGATGCAGGCCCTGCCAGGGGCGGTGCCGGGCCTGTTCGTGGAACAGCCCCCCCTGGCCAGGGTGCTCGCCCTCGACGGCGCCCTGGGCGGCCACGCCGCCGCCGGCAGCGGAGCGGGGTCGCCATGAGGGACCCCAGCCCCACCTCCCAGCCCTGGCTGACGGCCCTCGGCCCCAGCCTGGCCGAAGCCCTGCCGCGTCTCTACGGCACCCCCCCCGGTCCCCTGATCGGCGAGCTGATCCACGCCCTCAGCGCCGCCCTGGGGCGGGGGGATCTGGAGCTGGATCTGAACGGACCGGCACCGGCCGAAGTGAGCGCAGCGTCCTGGCCCGAGGAGCACCGCGGCGCCCTGGCGAACAGTCCGCTCTGCCGGGATCCGGACAGCCCCATGGTCCTGGAGGCAGGACGGCTGCAGTGGCGGCGCTGGCAGCGGCAGCGGCAGGAGGTGATCGGGGCCCTGATCGCCCGTGCCGGCATCCTGGAACCATCGGCCTCCAGCGAAGGGGCCGGAGCCCAGGGCCTCGGCGCCCTGGCGGGCCTTGATGGGCGCCAGCGGCAGGCGGTGGCCGCGGTGCTGAGCCACGGGCTGGTGCTGCTGGAAGGGGGGCCCGGCACCGGCAAGACCAGCACGGTGGCGGGCATGATCGCCGCCCACCGGGCCATGGAGCCGGGCGGCCGCCTCCACCTGGCGGCACCCACCGGCAAGGCGGCGGCCCGCCTGCGGGCCGCCACCGGGGGCACCATCCCCTGCACGACCCTGCACCGGCTGCTGGAGAGCCGCGGCGACCGGTTCGGCCGCCACCGCGGCCGCCCCCTCGAGCTCGACCTGCTGGTGGTGGATGAGGTGTCGATGCTGGACCTGGGCCTGATGGCCGCCCTGCTGGAGGCATTGCCCACCATCTGCCGGCTGGTGC
>NZ_JAGQBG010000059.1 GCF_024345515.1 Cyanobium sp. N5-Cardenillas | reverse complement strand
AAAAGCCCCGGTGCCAGCCCCGGAAGTCCACCAGCGGAACCACGGTGTCAGCAATGGTCTCGGTGGCATGGAGATAGGACCTGGCGGCCAGCAGGCAGGCCTTTCTCGCCCCCAGCCGGAGAAATGGGGTGGTTTCGTGGAGGATCCGGCAGGGCTTGGCAATGCCGATCATGGAAACCAGGTGGGCCCCAGGCGCTTCCAGGTACCGCTGCGGCGGGATCATGAACGGTTGGATGTAGGGCTCCAGCCTCCCGAGGGGCTGGGCCCAGGGATTGCTGAGGCTGTAAGTACACCGCTGGCCTTCCGCGTACACCAGGGTTTTCACCCCTTCTGGGGCGAAGCCCCGGTGGGAACGGCCCGTGTTCGCCATCAAGCCTCAGAACTGCTCCAGGAAGCGCAGATCGCTGCTGAACAGTCTGCGGATGTCATCGATCCCGTGGCGCACCATGCAGAACCGCTCCACCCCCAGGCCGGCGGCAAAGCCGCTCCAGCGCTCCGGGTCGAGGCCCAGGCCCTCGAGCACCGCCGGGTCGACCATGCCGCATCCCATCACCTCCAGCCAGCGACCCCGCCACTGCACATCCACCTCGGCGGAGGGCTCGGTGAAGGGGAAGTAACTGGCCCGGAAGCGAACCGGCAGATCGCCGAAGAACTGCTGCAGAAAGGTGGTGACGGTGCCGCGCAGGTGACTGAAATCCAGCCCTTCGTCGAGGGCGAGCACTTCAACCTGATGGAACACCGGGGAGTGGGTGGCATCCACCGCATCGCGGCGATACACCCGGCCGGGGGCTATCACGCGCACCGGCGGAGGATTGGCCTCCAGGTGGCGGATCTGCACCGGGGAGGTGTGGGTGCGCAGCAGCCGGTCCCCCCCCAGGTAGAACGTGTCCTGCATGTCCCGGGCCGGGTGGTGCTCCGGAATGTTGAGGGCGCTGAAGTTGTAGTGGTCGGTTTCGATCTCGGGTCCCTCCGAGACCCGGTAGCCGAGGCCGGCAAAGATATCGACGATCTCCTCGATCGTGCTCTGCAGGGGATGGCGGTGGCCGGGGGGCACGTAGCTGCAGCCTGCCGTCACGTCGATCCGTTCCCGCTCCAGCTGCTCCGCCATGGCGGCGCTGCGCACGGCCTCGAGCCGGGCGCCGAGCAGTTGCTGCACCTGGTCCTTGAGCCGGTTGGCCCGCTGCCCCACCAGGGGGCGTTCCTCACCGGGCAGCCGGCCCATGGCCCCCAGCACGCCCGAGAGCCGACCCTTCTTCCCCAGCAGTCCCACCCGCAGGTCCTCGAGGGCGGCGGCATCGCTGGCGCTGGCGATGGCGGCGGCGGCCTCCGCCTCCAGGTGCTCCAGCTGGTCGGTGAGCTGTTGCAGGCTGACGGTGGCGCTCACGGGACAGATCGGGGAAGAAAGCGACTGTAGGCAGCTGCGTCTAGCTTTCCGGCAGTCACCGCGGTCGAGGCCGATGGCACCGCTCCGGATCCTGGTCAGCAACGACGACGGGGTCTTCGCCGATGGCATCCAGGCCCTGGCCGCCGAGGCGGTGGGCCGCGGCCACACGGTCACGGTGGTCTGCCCCGACCGGGAGCGCTCCGCCACCGGCCACGGCCTCACCCTGCAGACCCCGCTGCGGGCTGAGCGGGCCGACGAACTCTTCGCCGCGGGTGTCACCGCCTGGGCCTGCAGCGGCACCCCGTCCGACTGCGTCAAGCTGGCCCTGTTCCGGCTGCTGGAGCAGCCGCCGGATCTCGTGCTGTCCGGCATCAACCACGGTCCAAACCTCGGCACCGACGTGCTCTATTCGGGCACCGTGTCGGCGGCCATGGAGGGGACGATCGAGGGTCTGCCGGCCCTGGCGGTGAGCAGCGCCGATTTCCACTGGCGTCGCTTCGAGGCGGCGGCGGCCCTGGCTCTCGATGTGGCGGAGCGGATGCACGCCGCGGGCTGGCCCGAGGGGCTGCTGCTCAACCTCAACGTGCCACCACGGCCCGCCGAGGCCCTCGCTCCCCTGCGCTGGTGCCGCACAGCGGTGCGGCGCTACATCGATCAGTTCGAGAAGCGCACCGACCCCCGCGGGCGCACCTACTACTGGCTTGCCGGCGAGGTGGTGGACGATCTGGAGGGCTCCGGAGCAGGCCCTGCCGATTGGCCCACCGACGTGGCCTGGGTGCAGCAGGGGGGGCCGTCCCTGACGCCCCTGCAGCCCGAACTCTTCTGGCGGGGTGATCCCACCCAGCTGCCGGAGTCGGACCGGCTGGGCCTCCCCGGATCGTCTGGCTGCCACGCATCGGGGTTGACGAAGGAAGTGAGGAGCTAACTTGCACGCAAAAAATGAGACATCAGTGAAGGCATGAAGCGTTCCAGTACCCGTCCTTCTGTGGTCGTGGTGATCACCCCGTTTCTGCACCATGACGGATCTTCCCTGCTGCTCTGTCGCTTTCTACGTTGGGCTCAATCGCGGCAACCTGATGTTGTATTCGAGATTCTTTATCGTCACAACGGACCCTTAAAGGAGCACCTGCTTTCGCTTCCCAACGTCCGAGGGGTCAGGCCCCTTGTGCCCATAAGGCGCCGGGTTCTCCACCATGTCGAGAGTCGTCTTCAGGCCCGCGCCATGGCAGCACTGCTGCTGAACGCTGACGCCATCTATTGCAATACGGTGGTGGGGCTGCAGTGTTTGCAGGTATTGCTTGACGCGCTGGGTCTGCCCCCCGAACGCCTTCCCAGGGTCAGTGTGCATGTACGCGAGATGGGCTATTGGATCCAGCGCTCCGGCATCTCCCGGCAGAGCTTCCAGCGGCTCACGAATTGCATCATCGCCGACTCACAACTAACGGCAAACCATCTGCAGGACTATCTCGGTCTGGAGAAGCAGGTCCTGTGTGTGATTGATGAATACTGCGATACGGAAGAGGTCGTGCGCTGGCGGGGCTGCGACCGACTGCGTGAGGAGTTGAATCTGCCCCGGCAACGCCAGCTTGTTGGCATGGCGGGGACCATTGAGTGGCGCAAGGGACCGGATATCTTCCTTCAGGTCGCTCGCCATCTCGCGACTGAAATGCCTGATCCGCCTTTGTTCGCCTGGGTGGGTGGGGGCGATCCGATGACCACCTATCAAATTGAAAGCGATATCAAGAGGATGGGCTTGGATTCGATGGTGCGCTTCACGGGCCCCCGGGAGAATCCCTATCCCTATTTTGATTCCTTTGATGTGTTTCTTCTGACCTCCAGAGAAGAGCCATTCGGGGCTGTTTGTTTGGAAACAGCCATGCTTGAAATTCCGAGTATTTGTTTTTCAGGCTGTGCGGGCGCTGAATCCTTCATCGCGGCAGGCGCAGGACTTGTGGTCGACCGATTTGACGTCTCCGCCATGGCCGGTGCTCTGCAGAAGCTGCTGGAGGATGATGCCCTGCGACGTAGCCTGGGGGAGCGGGCAAAGCGTGAGTGTCTGGCCGAACACGCTCTGGATGTTCTTCTGCCCCGCTTGATGGCCCAGGTGCTGGGCGATGACCCCCCGCCCAGGCCCGATCACCTCAAGCGATGATTCGCTTGCCGCCATGCGTTCGTGCCTTGCCGATTATCCCCACCGGCTGGTGGTCAGTGAGCACCATTCAGGCTTGCTTTCAGGCAATGGGACAGGGGCGCCTCTTCGCTTTTGAGGCGCCTCAAGCGCGCCGATAGATCCGCTGCAGCAGCCACAAGCTGAGGATCAGGGCGATCAGGTGGGCGAACAGCACCTGCGTGTTGCTCAGCACCGAGAGCATCTCGATCGAGGTGATCGGCAGTCCCACCACCCGGCCGCCGCTGCCCGGGGCGCCCTGCATCTGGGCCCCGAAGAAGCCCGGCACCTGCTGGGAGGCCTGCACGAACAGGCTCCCGGCCAGGGCCTGATAGCCCACCGCCGCCAGGGTGAGCCCGCCCAGGTCGGCCAGCAGGCCGCGTTTCACCAGGCGCGTGGTTTCCCCCTTGCTGGGGCGTGCCGGGCTGGCCAGGGCGCGGCCGCAGCGCACCACCAGCCAGGATTGCCACAGGCTCCAGAGCAGAACCAGGAACGACAGGGTGGTGAGGGAGAGGCCGGGGCCCAGACCCAGGGCACGGGAGGAATTGGCCGCCATCTGGCCGCCGATGTTGTTGAAGATCAGCACCCCCACCACCACCACCCCGAGGGCGAGCTGGACCCAGAAGCGCACCCAGCCCATGCGGCGCAGGGCATCGGCCATGCGCTGCAGATCCAGCGTGTCGACCATGGGGAGAAGGGCGAAGGCCCCAAACTTGGCATGGGAGGATCCTTTCGGCGAGGGCGCAGGCCGTTGATCCCGCTTCACGACCCCGAGCACGCCCTGCGCCCCACCGCCATTGCCCTGGGCAGTTTCGATGGGCTGCATCGGGGCCATCGGCGTGTGATCAACGCCGTCACCGAAGTGCTGCCGGTGGCGCAGCCGCCGCTGGTTCCCACGGTGGTCAGTTTCTGGCCCCATCCCCGGGAGGTGCTCCATGGCGAGACACGGCTGCGGCTGGATCTGCCTGAGGAGAAGCTGGAACTGCTCCAACCCCTCGGCATCCAGCAGCTGGTGCTGGTGCCCTTCACCCGTGCGCTCTCCGCGCTGACGCCGGAGCGCTTCGTGCAGGAGGTGCTGGCCGAGCGGCTCCAGGCCCGTCGCATCGCCGTGGGGACGAACTTCCGCTTCGGGGTCGACCGCAGCGGCGACGTGGCTGACCTGGCCCGCATCGGCGCCGCCCTCGGCATCGAGGTGCGGGTGCTGCCGATGTTGTGGGACGGGCCCGAGCGGGTGAGCAGCAGCCGTATCCGGCGTTCCCTCGCGGCCGGGGACATCGACGAGGCCGGGCGCCTGCTGGAGCGCCCCTACCGCTTCAGTGGCCCGGTGGTGCGGGGCCGTGGTCTGGGGCGCCAGCTGGGCTGGCCGACAGCAAATCTGGCGGTGGACGGGCGCAAGTTCCTGCCGATGGAAGGGGTGTATGCGGCCCTGGCCTGGCGGGACGGCGAGGACGGGGCGATAGCCGCGGTGATGAACCTGGGGCCCCAGCCCACGGTGGACCCCCTGGCGCCTTCGGCGGTGGAGGTGCACCTGCTGGAGCGGAACCTCGATCTGGCCGGCTCCCGACTGACCGTCGAGCCCCTGAGGTTGCTGCGACGCCAGCAGGCGTTTGGGAGTCTCGAGGCCCTCAGTCGCCAGATCCGCCGGGATGCCGACCAGGCGCTGCAGGAGTGTGACTCCCGGGGGGGACCTTCGTCACAGCCTCCCCCTGCCTGACGGCCCTCTCCCTTCCCATACCCTGGAAGCCTCACCTGCCCCGGTCCGGTGACGCCGCAGCCCCCAGTTCCGCCGTCGAGCCTCGGCAGCGAGCGCGCCGCCATCGAACGCCTGCTCGATGCCAACCTCGATCGGGCCCGCGAGGGACTTCGGGTGCTGGAGGACTGGGCCCGCTTCGCCCTGGACCGTCCTGATCTGGTGGCCCGCAGCAAGGACCAGCGCCAGCGCCTGGGGCGTCTCCACCAGGAGCGCTACAAGCTGGCGCGGCACACCGCCAGTGACCCGGCCGCGGGCATGACCCATCCGGCCCAGGCCGAACGGCAGGACGGCGCCAGCGTACTGGCCGCCAATGCGGGCCGGGTGCAGGAGGCCCTGCGGGTGCTGGAGGAGTTCGGTCGGATGGAGGATCCCCTGCTGGCTACCGAGGCGGCGGCGATCCGCTACGCCCTCTACGACCTGGAGGTGGATCTGCTCCAGGCCGGCCGCGGCGGCGACGCACGGCGGGCCCTGCTGCGCCGCTGCCACCTGTATCTCGTCACTGCTCCGGTGCAGGGGCTGGAGCAGGTGGTGGCTGCCGCCCTGGCGGCGGGGGTGCGTCTGGTGCAATACCGCGCCAAAGCCGATGGCGCCGCCGCCCTGCCCGGAGCGGCCCCGCATGACCGGCACCGATTTGCACAGGCGAGCGCCCTGCGCCAGCTCTGCCATCGCCATGGGGCCCTGTTCCTGGTCAACGACCGCATCGACCTGGCCCTGGCGGTGGGGGCCGACGGTGTCCACCTTGGCCAGGACGACCTGCCGCCGGCCGTGGCCCGCCGCCTGCTGGGGCCCGACCGCCTGATCGGCCGCAGCACCCACCGCCTTGAGGACCTGCGCCAGGCCGTCGCCGACGGTTGCGACTACATCGGGGTGGGGCCGGTCAACGCCACACCCACCAAGCCGGGCCGCGACCCGGTGGGCCTGGCCTACGTGGGCCAGGCGGCGGCGGAATGCCCCCTGCCCTTCTTCGCCATCGGCGGCATTGACCTGGCCAACCTGGCCGCCGTGCGCCGGGCCGGGGCGGAGCGCGTGGCGGTGGTGCGGGCCATCACCGGGGCGGCGGATCCCGGCGCCGCCGCCGCTGCCCTGCTGGCGGGACTGGAGGCTGGGGCGTGACGGGCGCATCTGCCGCGAACGAGCCGGGCGCCCTGCAACTGCGGGTCAACGGCGAGACGCGCCCCTGCCCGGCGGGCCTCTGTCTCGACGCGGTGTTGGTGTCCCTCGGGTATCAGCCCCGGCTGGTGGTGGTCGAGTTCAACGGCGAGATCCTCCCCAGGGAGCGTTGGGCCGCCCAGGCTGTGGGGGAATCCGATGTGCTGGAAGTGGTCACCATCGTGGGGGGAGGTTCCTAGATTTCCGTGATCGACAGGTCTCAAGAGATGGGTTCCCGCTTGTTCCGGCGCCTGGCCGGTCTGATGGTCGTGCCCGTTCTGGTCGCTGGCCTGGTGATGTCCGCTCCCCAGCCGGCCCAGGCGGCCAGCGGTGGCCGCATCGGCGGCGGCAGTTTCCGTTCCGCGCCGTCGATGCCCCGCAGTTACGGCGGCGGCGGTGGCGGTTACGGAGGTGGGTATGGAGGCGGCTACCGGGGCGGGGGCATGGGCTTTCCGTTCATCGTGCCGATCTTCGGCTTCGGCGGCGGCGGCCTGTTCGGCTTCCTGATCCTGATGGCCGTGGCGGGCGTCGTGGTCAATGCCCTGCGGGGTGGCGGTGGCGGCCCGGCCCTGGGCAGCTCCGGTTCCGACCTGGCCTACAACCCCCGCCCCGACGGTCCTGTGGCGATCGCCCAGATCCAGGTGGGTCTGCTGGCCTCCGCCCGCGACCTTCAGGACGACCTGCGCCGGCTGGCGGGCTCGTCCGATACCTCCAGCAGCTCCGGCCTTCAGCGGGTCCTGCAGGAAACCAGCCTCTCCCTGCTGCGCCACCCCGATCTCTGGGTGTACGCCAATGGCGACGTGGGCCAGGTGCCCTTCGCCAGTGCCGAATCCACCTTCAACCGCCTCTCCATGCAGGAGCGCAGCAAGCTGGAGCGGGAGCTCACCGCCAATGTGGCGGGGCGCCGTTTCAGCGAGCCTGCCCCGGTGGCCCCCGGAGCCAGCGACGCGGCCAGCGATTTCATCGTTGTCACCCTGCTGGTGGCCAGCCGCCAGCGGCTGGCGATCAAGGGGGCCCGTTCCGCGGAGGATCTGCGTGATTCGCTTCAGAAACTCGGGGCCATCGGTGCGGATGACCTGCTGGCTCTGGAGGTGATCTGGCAGCCGGAAGGGGCCGGAGAGGTGCTCAGCACCGAGCAGGTGATCACCGCCTATCCCGACCTGCAGCATCTCTGAGTCCCCCGCCTTGCCCGGCCGGTTTCGGTACCCCAAACTGCGCTTCACAAGCCGCAGGCGCCGATGACACCCCATCGGATCAGCTGGATCAATACATCGGTTCTGATCGAAGCCATCGAGCGCTACGAGCAGGGCCGTCTGCCCCGCTCCCTCGCCCTCTGGCTCCAGACCGTCCTGGAACTTGATGGACCCCCCTCAGGGCCCCTCCTCCCTGGGGGCGGCTGAACCCACCCCATCGACCATCTGCAGGATCCGCAGGGCCGCCATGGCGGCGCCGTAGCCATTGTCGATGTTCACCACGGTGAGCCCGGGGGCGCAGCTGGCCAGCATGCCCATCAGGGCCGCCTGTCCCCCGGCGCTGACCCCGTAGCCAACCGCCACGGGCACGCCGATCACCGGTTGGGGCAGCAGCCCCGCCAGCACGGTGGGCAGGGCCCCCTCCATCCCGGCGCAGGCGATCAGCACCCGGGCCCGGCGCAGACCCTCCAGCTCCGCCAGCAGCCGGTGCAGCCCGGCCACCCCCACGTCGAGCACGAGGTCGCTGGTCACCCCATGGCAGGCCAGGGCCAGCCGGGCCTCCGAGGCCACGGCCAGGTCGCTGCTGCCGCCACTGAGCACCGCCACCCGCCCGAAGGCCGGATCGGCGGGCGGGGGTGCGGGCCAGGTCAGGCAGCGGGCCAGGGGATGGTGCTGCGGCCGTGGGTGCGCACCTCCGGTGCCGAGCTGGTCGGCCAGCAGCCGCTCCACCGCCACGGCTTTCTCTGCGCTGACCCGCGTGACCAGGGCCAGCTCCCCGGCCTGGTGCAGCCCCAGCATCACGGCGCTGATCTGCTCGGCACTCTTGTGCTCGCCCCACACCGCCTCCACCATGCCAAGCCGTTGGCGGCGGCCCAGGTCGAGCCGGGCGTCTTCGTTCACCGAACCTCCACGGCTGCCGCCGCCGGCGTGAGACCCACCCACTCGAGGGCGCCGGCGTCCACCAGGGGAAAGGGGTTGGCTGGGGTCTCGGCCCCCGGGTCCGGGGGATTCAGCGCCAGGGCCCTCCTCGCCGCAGCCTCGAACTGGCCTTGCACCGCTTCGATCTCGCTGACGGGGATGGCCAGCCACTGACGGCGGCTGCGCCAGCGGATCAGCAGCAGGCCTTCCTCCCGTTCGGCGTCCCAGAGCAGATCGCGGCCCAGGAAGCCCTCCTGTCGTCGCAGCCAGGGGCCCCAGGTCTCCTGCTCCGCCTGCAGCCAGGCCTTGCGGGCGCCGGCCGGTACCTTCAGCCTCAGCTGCTCCACCACAACCGTGCTGGTCTCGTTCCGGCCATGGCTGCCGAGCGGCGGGCCCAGGGCGCTGGCGCTCGCTGGAAGGCCCGCCAGCAGGACCACCACCAGGCCAACAGCTCCCAGCCAGCTGGCCAATCTGCTCCAGCGGCGACGGTTCATGGCCGGTGCAGCAACGCCACGGCGTGGCAGGCGATGCCCTCCTCCCGTCCCGTGGGACCGAGCCCCTCGTTGGTGGTTGCCTTGACCCCCACCTGCTCCGGAGCCAGGCCCAGGCGACCGGCGATGGCCTCGCGCATGGCGGCGATGTGGGGCTTGAGCTTGGGACGTTCCGCCACCACCACCGTGTCGATGTTGAGCACCTGCCAGCCCCGTCCCGCCACCAGCGCCATCACGTTCTCGAGCAGCACCAGGCTGTCGGCCCCGCGCCAGCGCTCATCCTCCGGCGGAAAGTGGGTGCCGATGTCCCCCAGGCTGAGGGCCCCCAACAGGGCATCCATCAGGGCGTGGACGAGCACATCGGCATCGCTGTGGCCATCCAGCCCCAGGCCATCGGGGTGCTCCAGGCGCACGCCGCCCAGGATCAGGAGCCGACCGGGCACGAGACGGTGGATGTCGTAACCGTTGCCGATGCGCAACTGCATGGATGGCGATGGAGGCGGGACCAGTGTGGCTGCTCCGGGGGTGTGGCCGGGCCTCAGCGGTTCTGCTCCGCCTGCCACAGGTCCAGCAGGTCGGCGCGCCGCGCGCGGGTGCGGGCCACCTGCTGCTCCTGGCGCCAGCGGGCGATGGCGCCGTGGTCGCCGCTGCGCAGCACCTCCGGCACCGCCATGCCGCGGAACTCCGCCGGCCGTGTGTAGTGGGGATGCTCCAGCAGCAGGCCGCTGTGGCTCTCGGCTTCGAGGCAGTCCGGCGAGCCCACGGTGCCCGGCAGCAGCCTCACCACGCCGCTGATCACCACCAGGGCAGGCAGCTCGCCGCCGGTGAGCACGAAGTCGCCCAAGGACACCTCCTCGTCCGCCAGGGGGCGGATGCGCTCATCGAAGCCCTCGTAGTGGCCGCAGAGCAGCACAAGCTGGTCGTGCACAGTGGCCCAGCGGCGCAGGTCACGCTGGTGCAGCGGCTGGCCCTGGGGGCTCATCAGCAGCACGCGGCGCCGGGGCAGCACCGGAATCGCCTCGAAGGCCGCATAGACGGGCTCGGGCTTGAGCACCATGCCGGCGCCGCCGCCGTAGGGGACGTCGTCCACCTTGCGGTACCGATCGGTGGCGTGGTCGCGGGGGTTGTGGGTGTGGACCTCGGCGATGCCGGCGGCGAAGGCCCGGCCGATCACCCCCAGCCTCAGCAGGGGCGTGAAGGCGTCCGGCACCAGGCTGACCACATCGAAACGCATGGCGGGGGCCTCAGCCGGCGGGTCGGCTGACCCGCCGGATCTCGGAGCTGAAGCTGGCCCGGCCCGGGCGGCCGTCGGGGTGATGTTCCACGCTGCTGCGCAGCCGCAGATTCGCCTTGGTGAACCAGATCCGCTCCCGCACCGAGCTGCCGGCCCGCTCGCTGGTCAGCTCCAGGCTGCCATCCGGCCAGAGCCGCCAGCGGCCCGTGCTGACGGTCCCGTCCGGGGCCTGGCCCTGGAAGCCTCCATCAAGGTGGAACAGCAGCCGATGGCGGCCGCCGCTTGGTGGGGTGATCTCCAGCCCCCCCGGGTCGTCGCTTCCCTCGGGGGCCAGATAGCTCACCTGCAGTTCACCGCGCTCGGAGCTGTGCCAGCTGACCTCGTCAGCCTCAGCCTCCCGGGCCGCGTCTGCCGCCTCCTCCAGACTGAAGCAGCTGCGCAGGGAGAGCCAGTCGCCGGCGCAGAAGGCCAGAAAGGCCGCGATCGTCTCGGGAGGAAAGGCAGCGATCGTGTCTGGGCTGGGGGGCTCGGTCGCACTGGTCACGGCGGGGCGGCGGGAGATCGGGGCCGGTGGACCCGCTTGGGATCTTCGCAAACCCCCAGCCGGCGCGTGCGCGTGCGGTGGGCAGGCGTGCTCAGTCGCCCCGGTAGCCCAGCTCCGCCAGCCGCCCCGGATGGCTGCGCCAGTTCGGCACCACCTTGACGAACAGTTCCAGGTACACCGGGCCGTCGAACACCTTCTGCATCTGCAGCCGTGCCCCCTGGCCGATGGCCTTGAGCATCTGGCCGCCCTTGCCGATGAGGATTCCCTTCTGGCTGCTGCGCTCCACCAGCACGGTGGCCAGCACGGCCGTGCGTTCCTTGCCCTTGGCCGTGCCCTCGTCCTCCACGATCCGCTCGATCCGCACCGCCACCGAGTGGGGCACCTCCTCCCGGGTGAGGGTGAGCACCTGTTCACGGATCAGTTCCGCCAGCAGCAGCTGTTCCGGCTGGTCACTGACCGTGTCGGCCGGGTACAGCAGCGGACCCGGAGGCAGGTCGGCGGCCAGGGCCTCCACCAGGGCCTGGCAGCCGTCGCCGTTGAGGGCGCTGCAGGGGTGCAGGGGCCAGGCGACGGGGCGATCGTCTGCCGCAGCGAGCATCTCCCGGTAGGTGGCGGCCAGATCCTCGGCATCGGCCCCCACCCGGTCGCTCTTGTTGAGGGCCACATGCACCGGGACCCTGCAGTGGCGCAGCAGATCGATGATGAAGCCGTCGCCGCGCCCGGCGGGCTGGCTGGCATCCACCAGCAGCAGCACCACGTCCACCTCGCCGATGGCCCCCCGGGCGCTCTGCACCAACCGCTCCCCCAGCAGGTGGTGGGGTTTGTGGATGCCCGGGGTGTCCAGCAGGATCAGCTGGGCTGCCGGGGTGGTCAGGATGGCCCGCAGGCGGTTGCGGGTGGTCTGGGCCACGGGGGAGGTGATCGCCACCTTCTGGCCCACCAGCTGATTGAGCAGGGTGGACTTGCCCACGTTGGGCCGGCCGATCAGGGCCACGAAGCCGGAGCGGAACGGAACCGCTTCGCTGTTGCCGTCGTCCGGGTGGGCATCGCCGGGGCTGGCGGTCGGGGCGCTCAAGTCCATAGCCTCAACACTGCCAGCCCATGGGCCTCGCCGCCCGCCTCTCGCCATGACCGATGCTGCTCCTCTGACCGAATCCCCCCTGGCGCCAAGCTTTCCCCAGGCGCTGGAGATCGCGGCGCAGTGGATCGGCCTCTGGGAGGCCGGGGAGCTCAGCGACGAGGTGCTGGCGGATCGGGTCGGGGAACTGGTGGCCAGCAGGGATGGCGCGCGTGGTTTCTTCGTGGTGAGCCTCACCTGCGAGGCCCCCTTGCTCGACCGTCTGCCGGAGGCGCTGGTGATCGCCCTGCGCCAGGCCGGTGAGGGGGTGGTGGATCTCACGGCCCGCAATCTGGCCATGAGCACGGCCATGGTCCTGCACCACCAGCGCTCTGGTGACCAGGAGCACCAGGCCGGTTCGGAGCGGGTGCAGCGGCGCAGCACCGAACTGCTGCGGCACCTGGAGCCCGTGGCGGTGAAGGAGCGGTTGGAAACCCTGCTGGCGGCAGCGGAGCAGGGTGGAACCGGGCAGGCCGTGGACGAGGACAGGGCGTTCCTGGAGCGCTGGGGGTACGACCTGGAGCAACGCCAGGCCATCGCCGCCGCGATTGAAACGGTGGCCGACTGAGGTTGAAGCCGGCCAGGCTTCAGAACCTCAGATACAGCAACGTCATGGCCTGGAGGGCATCGAAGGTGACACCGTCGGGCAGGAAGACGTAGTTGACGTTGAAGCCCAGGGTCACATTCTGGGTGACGTTGAGATCCACGCCACCGGTGAGCATGGCGTTGGTTTGTCCGGTGGAGTAGGTATTGGTGGCGATGCCACCCCCGAGGTAAGGGGAGACCACCGAGCGACGAAAGAGGTCGAGGGTGAGGGGCAACTGGAAGGAGGTCTGGCCGTTGTAGCGGCCCAGAACATCGCGGTTGCCGAAGATGACGCTGGGTCGCAGGGAAACGGCGAGAGTTTCGTTGAGCTTGTAACCCACTCGGCCAGTGAAGACACCACTGGTGGGTAGATCGCTGCCGAAATTGACGCCGCCGCCGATGCCGTAGATGCCGACATTCTCAATGGGTTTGCCCTGGCGTGGAACGATCGCCAGTTCTGCTGGGTTGCGATTCGCCGGCGCGGGCTGGTAATCCGGCGGCAGGGTGGCGGCGTCCGTCACGGGTTCCCAGCCGGCGGCGGCGGGCTCTGGGGCGACCGGTACCCAGGGAGCTGGGCCTGCCGGCAGTGACTGGGCCCGTAGCGGTTGCAGCCCCAGGCTCAGACACGTGAGGCCCATCAGGGCAAGCCCGCGGCGGGGGAGACCCGGATGCCTCACTGCGGAGCCACCATGGAAGCGTCGGCCCCTGCCGGCGACTGGGCGGCGGCGGGAACGTCTGCCGCGGGAACTGCGGAGGGGGCTGCGGGAACCGGCGGGGGTGCGATCGGGGCACTCGCCACCGGCGACACCTTGGCAGGGGCCGGTGTGGCGCGGACCTCAGCCGGGATCGGTTGCAGATTCACCACCGTGGGGGTGACCGTTCCAGGGGCCTGGGCCGGCTGGCGGCTCGACCATTCCTTGATGTCCTCGATCACCGCGGGATCATCGGGTTGGCTGAGCACATCCACGGTGCCATCCGCCTGAACGGCCAGCGGCACCTGGGTTGGTTTGCTGACCCGGGTGGAAGGCACGTAGATCACCCGGCCCTGCTGAAGTTTGGCTGTCTTGGTCGGGGTCGGGGCTGGCAGGGTGCGGATGGCCTGGCGCATCGGCTCCCTCAGGCTCTGGGGCAGGGGGGCCATGGGATCGCCGCTGCTGGCCCATCGGGCCCGCTCGGCCCTGGCCACCGGTGGCATGGCAGGGGCACCCAGGTCCTGGATGGTGAGCACGCCACCGAGCAACTCGGAATTCGAGAAATTGCCTTGCAGCAGGGGCTTGGCGCTGCCAAGGCCGGTGGTGCCGAGGGAAGGGCCCTCAATGGTGAAGTTGGCCGGGGCGGCAGGAGCTTTGGCGGTGCGGGCAGGGCTGGTGGCCCTGAGGGCGACGGCGGGGCGGCGACCGGGATCGGGCCTGGCCCGTGAGGAGTTGGAGGGACCGCTCAGGTCGAGACTGCGGGACAGCGGGGCATCCAGCAGCGAACCGATCTTCTCGGAGGCCGAACTCAGCACA
>NZ_JAGQBG010000058.1 GCF_024345515.1 Cyanobium sp. N5-Cardenillas | reverse complement strand
CCAGATCGGCAGCACCGAGAGCACGTGATCCCCCGGACTCGGCGACACCGCCACCCCCAGCGTGCCCAGCTGGTGCAGCAGGTTGGCGTGGCTGAGGGGCACCCCCTTGGGCTGGCCCGTGGTGCCGGAGGTGTACAGCAGGGTGGCCAGCCGCCCGGTCCCTCCCGTGGGGACCGGCGGCAGGGGGCTGGCGGCGCCGCGCTTCAGCAGGTCGTCCCAGGTGAGGCAAGGCAGCGGCAGGGGCACGGGCGGGGCCTCGCCCTCCAGCAGCACGACGAAACGCAGACGCTGCAGGGCCGTCCCGTCGAGGGCCAGCCGCTCCAGCAGGGCGGCCGACTCGAGCACCGCCCCCACGGCGCCGGCGTCCTCGAGGATGTAGCGCAGCTCCTCGGCCGGCGCCGCACTGCCACGCACCGCATCAGCCGCACCGGCCCGCATCAGCCCCTGGTCGGCCACCAGCCAGCGGGGACCGTTTTCAGCGAACAGGGCCACCACGTCGCCACCGGCCACCCCCAGATCGGCGAAGGCCGCCGCGGCCCGGTCGATCGCCTGGCGCAGTTCATCGAACCGCAGCGTCTCCGGGTGGCGGCCATGGGGCGCATCCAGCGCCACCTGGGAGCCATACAGGCGCTCCAGTTCCGGCCAGAGGCCCTCGAGCCCCTCGAGCTGGCTCCAGTCGCGGCGGCTGGCAAGGGCACGGCGGTCCTGGGCGCAGCCGCGCCAGTGGATCTCGGCTCTGGCGTTCATGGGCGGCCGGCGCAGCGCGACGAATGGTCAGGATTCTCCCAGTCCTTCCTCCGGCCCGGGGGGCCGCAGGGTCAGGCCGAAGCGGCGGGCGAAGGCGGCCAGCAGCAGCGGCGCCACCTGCTCCGGGGTGAGGTCGGGCCGCCAGTCCGCCAGCCGTCCCACCGGCCGGTCGGCCAGACCGCAGGGAACGATCGCTTCGAAGCCCTCCAGGGAGCCGTTCACGTTCAGGGCCAGGCCGTGCTGGCTGATCCAGCGCCGGGCCCCCACACCGATCGCCGCCAGCTTGCGCCCCTCGCGCCACACCCCGGTGAGGCCCTCGAGGCGTTCCCCCTCCAGTCCCAGCTCCTGCAGCACGGCCAGCACCACGTCCTCGAGGGCCCGCAGGTAGAGGTGCAGGTCAGCGCCGTGGCGCTGGAGGTCGAGCACCGGATAGAGCACCAGCTGGCCGGGCCCGTGGTGGGTGACTTCCCCGCCCCGGTCGATGCGGTAGAGGGGCAGGGGCGGGTGGTCGGGGTCGAAGCCGAGGTGGGACAGGCTCGCCCCCCGGCCCAGGGTGTAGCAGGGGGTGTGCTGCAGCAGCAGCAGGGCATCGGGGGCGGCGGGGTCGTCGAGCCGGCGCCGCTGCAGACGGCGCTGCCAGTCCCAGGCCAGCGGGAACGGCACCGGGCCCTGGGCTTCAAAAAGAATTGCGGGAGTGTTGGGGGCCATGCACCTGTGTTCCTAGCCTGGGGATGCCCCAGAGCCAGAATTCCTCTGGAGGAGCGCACCCGAATGAAACTGCTGATCCACGGCCGCAACCTCGACGTCACACCAGCGATCAGGGAGTACACCGAAACCAAGCTCAACCGCGCCATCAGCCACTTCGATGGCATCGTCAAGGAAGCCGACGTGCATCTGTCGGTGGCCCGCAACCCCAGGGTTCCCCAGCAGACGGCCGAGGTCACCGTGTTCGCCAACGGCGTGGTGATCCGGGCCCAGGAACGCAGCGAGAACCTCTACGCCAGCATCGACATGGTGGCCACCAAGCTGAGCCGCCAGCTGACCCGCTACAAGGACCGTCTGCAGGAGCGCACCCAGGGACCGGTGCACCGCTCGGCCGCCGCCGAGGAGGCCGGAGCCGCCACCCTGCCCAACCCCGGGGACTCACTCACCGATGGCCTTGAGCCCGCCGTTCCGCACCGCGGCGTGCGCCGCAAGTATTTCGCCATGCCGGCGATGGAGCTGGAGGAGGCCCTGCACCAGCTGGATCTGATCGACCACGACTTCTACATGTTCCGCGATTCGGGCACGGGCCAGATCCAGGTGGTCTACCGACGCAACCACGGTGGATTCGGCGTCATCCAGGCCCGTGACACCTGAGCGGGACACCGAACGGCCCGATCTCGCCCCCCTGATCGACCACGCCCTCCTGGATCCGCACCGGGACCAGGAGGCGATCCTGCGCTGCTGCGATGAGGCCCGCCACTTCGGCTTCGCCGGGGTGTGCCTGGCCTCGCGCTGGCTGCCCCTGGCCCGCGAGCGGCTGCCGGTGGATGGGGCGGTGAAACTGATCGCCGTGGTGGGATTTCCCTTCGGAGCCATTCCCGCGGCGATCAAACGGGCCGAGGCGGAGTGGGCCGCCGCCGCCGGTGCCGACGAACTGGACGTGGTGCCGGATTTCGGCGCCCTCGCCGATGGCGACGGCACCGCCGTGCTCGACGACCTGGCGGCCATTACCGATCTGGGCCTGCCGGTGAAGGTGATCTTGGAGGTGGGCCGGCTCGACCCCGAGACCCTGGCCCTGCTGGTGGAGATCAGCATCGATGCCGGCGTGCGCTACCTCAAGACAGGCAGCGGTTTCGGCCCTCTGGTGACCCCGGAGCAGGTGGGCCAGCTGACGGCCCTGGCCCGGGGCCGCGCCGCGGTGAAGGCCTCCGGCGGCATCGCCGATCTGGAACAGGCGCTCGCCCTGGTGGCGGCCGGGGCCAGCCGGCTGGGCACCAGCCGCGGCGTGGCCCTGATGCAGGCCCTGCGCGCCGGTGCCTGAACGCCACCTCGAGGGCCTGGCGCTCACCTGTCGACCCCTGGGCGAACACGACCGGCTGCTCACCCTGCTCAGCGAGGCCGAAGGCCTCACCCGGCTGGCGGTGCCGGGGGCACGCCGGCCGAAAAGCAGCCTGGCGGCGGCGGTGCCCCTGGCCCACCTGTTCCTTCAGGTGGGGGGCGGAAGCGGCCTGCGGCGGGTGCGCCAGCTGCGGGTGCTGCGCAACTACAGCGGCCTGGCCCAGCGGCTGGAGACTCTGACCACCGCCCAGGCCCTGGCCGAACTCTGCCTGAAGCTTGTGCCCACGGAGGCTCCCGCCCCGGGCATGCTCGCCGACCTGCTGCTGCAGCTGGGGCGCCTTGAGGCGGTGGTGACGGACCGCGCCGAACGGGTGGAGGCCCTGGCGGTGGCGGTGCAGGGGAGCGTCCACCTGCTGGCCCTGGGGGGCTTCGCCCTGCCCCTGCAGCACTGCGTCCGCAGCGGCGCTCCGCTGCTGCCGCCGATCGGTGACTGGGCCTGGCGCTGCAGCCTGCTGCCCAGCGAAGGACTGGCGATCGGCGCGATCCCTGGAGCCCGGGTGATGCTCAACGCCTCGGAGCTGGCCCTGCTGCAGCGGTTGACGCGGCCCGCCCCGCCCCGTCGCCGCGACGGCCAGCTGATGGGGCCGGAGGTGGTGTGGCTGCACCTGCTGGATCTGGTGGAGTCCTGGTGCGGGGAGCATCTCGGTCAGAGACCCCGAGCCTTCAGACTGCTGCGGACCGCCTGCGACTCCATGCCCTCCCAACCGTCCGAGCCAGCATGAGCCCGAGCGGCAAGACCGAGCGGGGACTGGCCGGAGTCCTGGCCCTGCCGGGGTTCCGGCGGCTCTGGATCGGCCAGGTGTTCTCCCAGCTGGCGGACAAGTTCTACATCGTGCTGATGGTGTTCCTGATCGCCCAGTACTGGGTGACGGACACGCCGCAGAGCAACGCGGCCCTCGCCGAGGCGGCCGCGGCCTTCCGGATGAGCTTCGAGACCCGGGCCCAGATGATCACCCTGCTGGCCACCGGCATCTACGTGGCCAACACCGTGCCGGCGATGCTGCTCGGGACGGTGGCAGGGGTCTGGGCCGACCGCTGGCCGAAGCGCACCGTGATGGTGGCCTCCAATGGCCTGCGGGCCGCCCTGGTGATGCTGGCCCCCCTGTGCCTGCTGCCGGGGCCGATGTGGCTGGGGCTCAGCTGGGGCTACTGGGCCCTGGTGGCGATGACGTTCTTCGAGTCGGTGCTCACCCAGTTCTTCGCGCCGGCCGAGCAGGCGGCCATCCCCCTGCTGGTGAGCTATCCCCAGCTGCTCGCCGCCAATTCGGTCTACCAGGCCACCAGCATGGCCGCCACCATCGTCGGTTTCGCCCTCGGTGACCCGATCCTCCGCCTGCTGCGCACCCTGCTGGCCCAGGTGGGCATCCCGGGCGGAGAATTCGTGCTGCTGCCGCTCTGCTACGGCGCCGCGGCCGTGGCCATCGCCGGCATCGAGATTTCTGAACCGCCGCGGGAGCCCCGCTCCATCTCCGTCTGGGAGGAGATCGGCGAAGGGGTGCAGGTGCTGCGGGAGCGACCCAAGGTGCGCAGCGCCATGATCCAGCTGGTGCTGCTCTACAGCCTGCTGGCCGCCCTGTATGTGCTGGCGATCAGCCTGGCGGCCGCGATCGGCGGGCTCGGTCCCACCCGCTTCGGGGTGCTGCTGGCGATGAGCGGCCTGGGACTGGCCGTGGGGGCCCTGGCGATGGCCCAGCTGGGCGAACGCTTCAGCCGGCGTGGACTGGCCAGTGCGGGTCTGGGAACCATCGCCTGGTGCCTGGTCCTGCTGGGCCAGCTGCGCGGCAACCTGGTGTTCACCCTGCTGCTCTGCGGCCTGCTGGGGGTGGGCGCGGCCCTGCTGGCGATCCCCGCCCAGACCACGATCCAGGAGGACACCCCGGAAAACCAGCGGGGCCGGGTGTTCGGCCTGCAGAACAACCTGATCAACATCGCCCTCAGCCTGCCCCTTGTGCTGGCGGGCACCGTGGTGAGTCGCTACGGGCTGCTGCCCGTGCTGTGGGGACTGGCGGCGATCGCCGCCATCGCCGCCCTGAGTGAACGCCCCTGGCGCAGCAGCTGAAGGCAGGCCGGGCGCTGCTAAATTCCGCTGTTGCGTGATGCCATACAGGTGATGCACATTGCCTGGTTGGGCAAGAAATCCCCGTTCTGCGGCAACGTCACCTACGGCCTGAGCACCACCGAAGCCCTCCGGCAGCGCGGCCACTCGGTGAGCTTCATCCACTTCGACACGCCCACACCCTCCCTGGGCCGGCCGGAAGCCGGGGCCAGTGAGCTGAGCGTGCTCGGGCGGCCGGATGAGAACCCCGAGGTGGCCCTGCCCTACCTGGTGAAGTCGCAGGTGTACACGATCCCCTCCCCTGGCGCCCAGAGGGAGTTGCGGGAATCCCTGGAGCGGCAGCGGCCCGATCTGGTGCACGCCAGCCTCACCCTCTCCCCCCTCGATTTCCGTCTGCCCGACCTCTGTCAGCAGCTGGGGCTGCCATTGGTGGCGACCTTCCATCCCCCCTTTGACGCCGGGCTGCGCAACCTCACCGCCGGCACCCAGCAGCTCACCTACCAGCTCTACGCCCCCTCCCTGGCGAAGTTCGATCGGGTGATCGTGTTCTCCGAGCTGCAGGCCGATGTGCTGGTGCGCCTGGGGGTGCGTCGGGAGCGGCTGGCGGTGATTCCGAACGGGGTGGACACCGACACCTGGGCGCCGGCAGCCCCGGGCAGTGACCCCGACCTGGCCCAGCTGCGGCTGAAGGTGGGCGGCCGACGCGTGTTCCTCTACATGGGCCGGGTGGCCACCGAAAAGAACGTCGAGGCCCTGCTGAAGGCCTGGCGCCTGGTGCGCCCCCACGGCTGCGTGCTCGTGATCGTGGGGGACGGCCCCCTGCGCTCCTCCCTGCAGAACGGAACGGAAGCCGATGTGATCTGGTGGGGCTACGAGGCCAGCCGGGCCCGGCGGGTGGCCCTGCTGCAGCTGGCGGAGGTGTTCCTGCTGCCGTCGCTCGTGGAGGGGCTCTCCCTGGCCCTGCTGGAGGCCATGGCCTGCGGCACCGCCTGTGTGGCCACCGATGCCGGCGCCGATGGGGAGGTGCTGGAGGGCGGTGCGGGCATCGTGATCAGCACCCAGGGCGTCACCACCCAGCTGCGCACCCTGCTGCCGGTGCTGCGGGACCAACCGGTGCTGACGGCGGAACTCGGCCGCAGGGCCCGCAACAGAGCCCTGGAGCGCTACACCCTGACCGGCAACATCGACGCCCTGGAGAAGCTTTATCAGGAACTCTGCCCCCAACCGGTGGCGGCATGATCCGCGTTTTCTCAGCCACATCTCATCCCTGCCGATTGGCTCGGATCACGCCAAGATGAAGCACGTTTCCAGGCTCCATGAACTCACCCCTTCGCCTTCAGGGACGTTTGGCACAGCGGGCGATCGTCCCCATCGCCACCCAGGTCATGACCTGCCCTGAACGGCCCACGACCGGACGACCCACCGTCTCGATCGTGGACGATGATCCCCACATCCGAGCCATGGTGGCCGCTGAGCTGGCGGACTCCGGCTGCGAGGTCCGCTCCCTCACCAACGGCCTCGCCCTTGAGGAGATGCTGGGTGAAGGGGGGATCGACCTCGTCTTCCTGGACGTGCAGATGCCCGATTGCGATGGCATCGAATGCCTGCGTGATCTGCGCGCCCACGGCTTCACCGTGCCGGTGGTGATCTTCACCTCCTTGAACGATCCCGAACGGCGCCGCCAGGCCCAGGAGGCCGGCGCCGACGCTTACATTCTCAAGCACGAACTGCTCGACCGACTCCCCGAGCTGCTGGAGCGCCTCCTGCCCAGGAGGACCGGGAACAGCTCGCTGTGACGACCCAGCCACCCGTCCCCCCCCAGGCTGGGTCGCCTCCGGGTGGCTGGCGGCCACGCCTGTTCGGCAGCCTGCTCAGCCAGCTCAGGCTGGCGGCCTTTGCATCGGTGTTCCTGGGGTTCACCGCCGCCTCCGCCTTCACCCTCATCATCAATCGGGACTGTCTGCTGCATCACCAGCACGATGGGCCGCGGCTCGCGGCGGGCTCCCTGGCCCATGCACTGGATCAGCTGGTCGGCGATCCGTCCCCCGACCACTCTGCCCAGCTGCGCGGGGAGCTGGAGCGCCACAGTCGCCGGGAGCGTTTCTTCTGGGTGCGGCATGGGGATGGTTCCCTGTGGCTGCCCAGGTCTGTCGCCGCCCAGGTCGTGGCCCTTTCCGGCCTGGTCGGACAGGCCATGGCAGAGCACAACAGCGCCTGGTCGGTCCGATCCTTCACCCCCCTGCTGATCGGCACGGATCGCCGCCTGGTGAAGGACACGCAGGGCCACAGCTATCTCACCTATCCCCTGCACCGTTCACCCGGTGGCAGCGAGCTCTGGGTCGCCGAGGACATCAGCGCCGATGTCGCCAGCCTCCACAGCATGCTGCTGGGGCTCGCCGGGGTCTGGATCCTGTCCCTGGTGCTCACCCTGGTCGCGATCTCGATCCTGACGCGACGCATCATCCGGCCCCTGCAGGATTTGAATCGCATGGCGGCCGGCGTCACCTCCGAAAGTCTGGCCAGCAGCCACCTCAAACTCGATCGGGCCCCCCTGGAGGTGGCAGAGCTGGCGGGATCCTTCAATGGGCTCCTGGACCGACTGGCCCTGGCCTGGAGCCAGCAGCGCCAGTTCGTTGGGCTGGTGTCCCACGAATTACGCAACCCGCTGATGATCATCGGCGGCTACCTGCGCCGCCTGCAGCGCCGCGGTCAGAACCTGGATCCGGAGCAGATGCGTGCCCTGGCCACCACCGAGGCCGAGACCCACCGCATCACCCGCATGCTCAACGACCTGCTGGACCTCTCCCGCAGCGAATCCGGCCAGTTGCAGATGGTGCTGTCGCCGGGGGCGGTGGATGAGGTGCTGACCACCGCCTGCGACCTCGCCCGCAGCCAGCTGTCCCGCCCCCTGCTCCTCACCCTGCCCGAGGAGGCCGCCGAGGGGCCGATCACGGCGGTGGCCGAAACCGACCGCCTGCAGCAGGTGCTGCTCAACCTGATCGAGAACGCCGACAAGTACTCGCCTCCGGGCCGTCCGATCAACATCGACCTGTCCCAGGAGGCCGGCTCGCTATGCATCAGTGTCCGGGACCAGGGCATCGGCATTGCCCCCGAGGACATCCCCAAGGTGTTCGACCGCTTCCACCGCGGCCGCAACGCCATCGAACATGAGCGGGGCTCGGGACTGGGCCTGTCGGTGGTGACGCTGCTGGTGGAGGCGATGGGGGGCTCGATCGACGTCGAGAGCGAGATCGCGGTTGGCAGCCGCTTCCACATCCACCTGCCGGGGGCTCAATAACGCTCCGGCCGGGGCGCCTGCCAGTCGGGAACAAAGCCGTTCCGCCGTAGATGGTCCACCGACGCCTCCAGGCGGCGGCGGTCGAGGCGCCAGAGTCGATACACCCCCGCACTGGCGATCTCAGTGGCCCCCAGGTGGCGCCAGAAGGGGGCGCCGGCGGTGGTCTGGTCGATGACCACCAGGACCGTGGGCTGGGCGTCCGGTGTGCTGGGCTGCTGGCCCGCCCGGCGCTCCCGGCGCAGCCGATCCGCCAGGTTGATGGGTCCCTCGACGCCGATGCCCTCGTAGATCACCACCCGCCGGCTGTAGTAGTGAAGCGAGGGTTTGAGGACGCCCACCATCGCCACGGGCTCGCCGGGACGGCCCTCGCGCTGCAGGGCCGCCGCCATCTGGCGCACGGGCCCGCCCCGCAGGCGATCTCCCACGCTCCACAGGGGCAGCAGGGCCGTGGGGACGAACAGCACCAGCGGCAACTGCAGGGCGAGCAGTCGCAGGGGGGGGCGCCGGCGGCGGCAGAGCCAGCCCAGCAGGGCCGCCAGCAGCCAGCAGGCGGCCACCAGGGCGACCAGGGGACTGCCCTCGAGTTCCACTGCCAGGGTGGGCATCTCAGGATCGATGATCAGGGGCAGCCACAAGCGGGCCAGCAGAAAACCCACCCCCAGGCCCGCCACCAGCAGCAGGCTGAGGCCCCAGGCCCAGCGCTCCCAGGGGCGACCCCCATGGCCGGACCAGCCGGTCTGGGCCGCCAGGGCAACCAGCAGTGCAGCGGCGGGCGTGGCCGGCAACCAGTAGCTCGGCAGCTTGGTGGCGGCGGCGGTGAAGAACAGCAGCACCGCCAGCAGCCAGCAGGCGGCAAAGCGGGCCAGGGAGGCGGCGGGCGGCAGCGGCAGGGTGGGGCACCAGGAGCGTCGCAGCGGGCCGATGGCCCGGGCCAGCCCCACCAGCAGCAGCGGCGACACCGGCAGGCTGGCCACCAGCATCACCGGCAGAAAGAACCACCAGGGCTGCAGGTGTCGGTTCACCACCTCGGTGAACCGCTGCAGGTTGTGGTAGCCGAAGAAGCTGTCCCAGAAGGGTCGACCTTCGCTGTGGAGCGCCAGGAGATACCAGGGCAGCGCCACCAGGGCCGTGAGCGCCAGGCCCCGCAGCGGCCGCAGCCGCCGCCAGAGCCCGCCGATGTCGGCCTGCAGCCATCCGAACAGCAGCAGGGTGAGACCCAGCAACACCACCGCCACCGGTCCCTTGGTCAGCACAGCCAGCCCCAGCACGGGCCACGGCAACCACCAGGGCCGTGCCGGGTCGGCATAGGCCTGCCAGCAGAGCAGCAGCGCCAGGGCCACCAGGCCGCTGAACAGGGAATCACTGACGGCCGTGCGTCCCCAGGCCAGGGCCAGGGGGGAGAGGCCGAAGGCCAGGGCGGCGCTGAGGGCCGTCAGGCCCGGACGCAGGGCCACGGCGCCCGGTACCCGGCCGGCGAAGGGGGGCTGGGGCCAGCGCAGCAGGGTGTCGGCCAGGGCGAGCATCACGCCGATGGCGGCCAGGGCGGAGGGAAAGCCGGCGGCCCACATGCCCAGGGGATTCCACTGCTGCTGGCCGGGCAGGGCGTAGACGAGCCCCATCAGCCAATACACCAGGGGCGGCTTGTCGTAGCGGGGCAGGCCGTTGACCCGGGGGATGAGCCAGTCGCCCGTTTCCGCCATGGCCCGCGCCGAGGCCGCGAACAGGGGCGGCGTTTCATCCACCAGGCCCGTGCTGCCCAGTTGCCAGGCGTAGAGCACCAAGCCGAGCAGCAGGGTGATCAGCAGCAACCGGCGGCGCTGGGGGCGGGGCAGGGCGGGCAAACCGGCGGGGCGAATCGGAGGGAACCTATCGCTCCCCAGCCTTCCGATCCTGTGTCGCCCGTCAGGCCAGCAGCCGGTCGACAAGTTCAAGCTGCTGGGGCAGGCACACCCTGGCCAGATCGAACCGCTCCACGACGGTCCGGCGGGCTTCTCGCCGCAGCCCGTCATGGCCATCCACGATCAAGTCCTGCACCGGGGCCGTGGCCGAGCCGATCACCAGGGCACCGCAGCTCATCGCCTCGAGCAGGCTCCAGCTGAGCACGAAGGGGACGGTGAGATGCCCGTGGCAGGCCGTGACCCGGAACAGCTCATGCAGCACCGGGTGCGGCACGCGGCCGACGAAGTGGACCCGTCGGCGATCGAGGTCATCGCCCAGCTCCCGCAGCATCGCCTCTTTCCAGCTGCCACCACCGGGGGCGCGGCTCCGTAGCTCACCCCATCGCCGCCCACGATCACCACCTGAGCCCCCGGCCTGAGCCGCTGCAGCCGGGGCAGCATGCGCATGAAGGTGTGAAAGCCGCGGTAGGGCTCCAGGTTGCGGGCCACGAAGCTCACCAATTCATCACCGGGCCCGAAGCTCAGGCCGGCGCGCTGCAGGTGCAGCCGGGCCGCCCCCTGCGGGGCGATGGCGGCGGTGTCGATGCCCTCATGGATCACGCTCAGCCGCTGGCGGTACGGGGCCGGCACGGTGCTGGCCTGCCAGGGGGTCGGGGCCAGTCCCCAGTCGAGATCTTGGAGGGCCAGGAGCTGGGTGGCCCGCCGCAGGCGCAGGCGGGCCCGGGGGGGCCAGTCGGCGTCGGCGAACTCCGGGTCGAACCCCGCATCCGCCCCCTGCAACTGGTAGATGAACTCCACCTGGTGCAGGACCGGGACGTCCGGCAGCAGGTCCTTCACCACCAGCAGCTCCCCCCAGCCGGGATGGCCGATGACCAGATCGGGCCGCAGGCCGGCCTGCAGCAGGGACTCCAGGCAGCGGGCCACCGCCTCGGCCCGCAGCACCTTGGTCTGGAAATCTGCCGCCCAGGGGTGGCAGGGGGGCACCCCACCGGCCGGCAGCGGGTCGTAGCGGTGCAGCGGGGTGCCCGGCAGGGGCTGGCTGGTGGGGCCACCGATCGCCACCACCCGGTCGCCGCGGCGCTGCAGGGCCGGCACCAGGTGGCGGTACTGGCCGGGAAAGTTCTGGTGAACGAAAAGGACCGTGCGGCTCATGGCGCAGCCGCCTCCGACCTGCCGCCCGGCTGCCAGAGCCGGCCGCGCTGGTTGATCAGCAGCACCGAGATCAGGGCGAGCACCGCGCCCAGCCACTGCAGGGGGCCCAGCCGCTCGTCCAGCAGCCACACCCCGCAGAGCACCGCGAACACCGGCGTCAGGAAGGTGAGGGCGGTGAAACCGGTGAGATCACCGCTGCTGGCGAACCAGAAGAACAGGCCATAGGCCAGGGCGCTGCCCAGCAGGGCCGCGTAGGCCATCAGGCCCCACTGGGCCAGGGTCCAGTGGGGCCAGAACGCCACGGCCTGGGGCCGCAGCAGGGACTCGCCGCCGGCCACCATCACCAGGGGCATGCCCCCGAGCAGCATGTGCCAGCCGGTGATGGCGACGGGGTCGCTGCGGCGGGTGGCGTAGCGGCAGAGCACCGTGCCCACCGCCATCGCCGCCGCCGCCCCCAGCATCCAGGCCTCGCCATGGCTCCAGGCCTGCCCCTGCAGGACCGGGGGCCCCTGCAGCCACCAGTGGCGCAGCACCTCCCCCGGCAGACCCAGGCAGAGGATGCCGAGCAGGCCGATGAGCAGGCCCAGCCAGCCCACCGGATTGATCGCTTCGCCGAACAGGGTGCGGGCCAGCAGGGCCACCAGCAGGGGCTGGGAATCGATCAGCACCGAACCGAGACCCGCCCCGGTCTGGCCGAGCCCGCGGGCCAGCAATCCCTGGAACAGGCTGCCGTCGACGGCGGCGAACAGCAGCAGCCAGGGCCAATCCACGGGATCGATGCGCCAGGAGCGCCCCAGCAGGCGGGCCGCCAGAAGCAGCACCAGCCCGGCGGGCAGCAGCCGCAGGCTGGCCAGCATCGCCGGCGAAGCCCCCAGCAGCAACGGCTTCATCGCCGCCATCGCCGTGCCCCACAGGGCGAAGGGCAGAAGCATCAACACCCAGCGCAGGGTCCGGGGCATGGGGCGTGCGGCCTGGGGCGTCGGTGGAGGTGGAGGGGTGGGCGGCGCGGGAGCAGGCCTCTCCAGGCCTTCTTTTTAAGATCCAGCCACCGCGCATCTCCACAATGCCCTGGCCCTGGCGCCGCAAGTCCCGACGAACCCTGGCGCGCATCGCCATCGAAGGGCCGATCGCCGGGGGCACCCGCGTCCGGGTGCTGAAGGCCATCGAGCAGGTGCAGGAACGGGAGTGCCCCGCGCTGCTGCTCCGCATCGACAGCCCCGGCGGCACCGTGGGCGACAGCCAGGAGATCCATGCGGCCCTGCTGCGCCTGCGGGAGAAGGGCTGCCGGGTGGTGGCCAGTTTCGGCAACATCTCCGCCTCCGGCGGGGTCTATGTGGGGGTGGCAGCGGAAAAGATCGTCGCCAATCCCGGCACCATCACCGGTTCGATCGGGGTGATCCTGCGGGGCAATGACCTCTCGCGGCTGCTGAAGCGGATCGGCATCCGCTTCGAAACCGTCAAGAGCGGCCTCTACAAGGACATCCTTTCGCCCGACCGGGCCCTCTCCGAAGCGGAACGCCAACTGCTGCAGGAGCTGATCGATTCCAGCTACGGCCAGTTCGTCGCCGCGGTCGCTGCGGGGCGGGGCCTGGAGGAGGCGGTGGTGCGCGGTTTCGCCGACGGGCGGGTCTTCAGTGGCGCCCAGGCCCTGCCCCTGGGCCTGGTGGACGTGCTCGGGGACGAGGAGAGCGCCCGCCGGCTGGCGGCGGAGCTGGCGGGGCTGGATCCGGAAAAAACCCGCGCCGTCACCTTCGGCAAGCCGCCCAGAAAGCTGCTGGGGCTGCTGCCGGGGGCCACACTGCTGCAGCAGCTGTCCCAGTCCCTGAGCCTGGAACTGGCCTGGAACGGCCAGCCCCTCTGGCTCCATCGCCCCTGACGTCATGAAGTCTGGTCTCGAGCTGAGGGCCCTGCGGGGAGCCACCACCGCCAGCGCCAACACCGGCGACGCGATCGCGGAGGCCGTGGCCGAACTGATCGAGGAGTTGCTGCAGCGCAACGATCTGGTGGGAGATCGGCTGCTCTCGGTGACGTTCTCCGTCACCGCCGACCTGGACGCCTGCTTCCCGGCCGCGGTCGCCCGGCGCCGTGCCGACTGGGGCCAGGTCGCCCTGCTGGACTGCCAGCAGATGGCGGTGGCCGGAGACCTGCCCCGCTGCATCCGGCTCCTGGCCCACGCCTGGATGGACCCCGGTCGGGAGGTGGTGCATCCCTACCTGCGGGACGCCGCCCGGCTGAGGCCCGATCGGGCCGATCGCGGCGAGGCTTCGGCCCCAGCCAGCTCCCCCGCCGACCACTGAAGGCGCGGCAGGCCCATGGGCGTGTTGAGACTTTGCTGATGACGTTGCTTCCAGCCATGCCCTCCTTTCCGCGTGAGCGGTCCCATCCCCTCGGCCTGATCGGCCGTCTGGGCACCGCGGGCCTCGGAGCGTTGGCCGTGGCCACCGCCACCGTGCTCTCCCCTGTCGCCACCCCGCCTTCCCTCGCCCAGGGCACGCCCGGGCTGATGGAATTCCGCTGGGAAAACAACAAGGACTATCGCAAGCTTTATTTCTTCACCACCGACACCACCCGCATGCAGCGGGCGGAGTATTACCTGATGCTGCGGCCGAAGGACCGCAAGACCGCGATTCTGAAGTTGAGCATCAGCATTCCCAGTCACTTCGACACCACCATCGATCCCAAGCAGGTCAAGCTCTGCCGGATGAGTGAAGGGGGGATGCTGAAGAGAACCCGCTGCCTGGAGACCATACCGGCCACGATCGAGGTGTCTGCCAACGGCAGATCCATCGACATCTTCCCGGAAACCCCTGTCTCCGACAAGGACACCATCGGGGTCTACATGAACGTGTTCAACCCGTTCAACGCCGGCATGTATCAGTTCAACGCCCTGGCCCAGGCCCCCGGCGACATCCCGGTTTCGGGCTACCTGGGCAGCTGGCTGATCCAGATCGTCCCCAACAACACC
>NZ_JAGQBG010000057.1 GCF_024345515.1 Cyanobium sp. N5-Cardenillas | reverse complement strand
CACCCCCCGCCGCCATGACGGCCCAGCAGGAGTCCCGCTTCGACCAGGCCATCGCCCGCTACCAGCAGGGGGCAGCTCCGGAGGATCTGATCGATGAGTTCCTGCAGATCACGGCACAGGAACCGCGCCAGTCGGCAGGCTGGACCTGCCTGGCCTGGTTGCAGTTGCTGCTGGACCAGCCCCAGGCGGCGCTGCCCTCGGCCCGCCATGCGGTGAAACTCAATCCGCAGGACCCCCAGGCCCGCATCAACCTGAGCGTGGCGATGCTGGAGACCGGCGCCAAGGGGGTGCGGGAGCACATCGAGGTGGTGAAGCGCGTGATGCTGATGGCCCCCGAACTGGCCGGTGAACTGCAGGGCTCGATCGCCGATGGCCTGCAGCGGCGGCCGGGCTGGCAGGCCCTGGAGAAGGTGAAGGCCTGGCTCAGCTGAGTTCCGGCCTTTCCTGGGCAAGGGTTTCAAGCACGGTTTCGGCGATCCGCCGCGAGCCCCCCGGGGGCCCGACCCGCTCGACGGCCGCCTCGGCACAACGCGCCGGCAGGTCGGCGTCGGCCAGCAGGCGCAGGATCAAGTCGGCGGCCTCCTGAAGCTCGCCGCGCTCGGCCGGCCGCCGCCCGACGGTGTGAACCGTGGGACCCAGCAGCCGCATCTGGGATTCGGCGAAGGCGTAGCTGAACTGGGGACCTCGGCCCACCAGCTGCACCACCGGCCGCCCGAACCCCACCGCCTGCTCCACGGCGGTGCCGGCCATGCCCACCACCAGATCACTGGCGGCCAGGATCGACGCCAGGGCACCCGGCAGCAGCCGCACCTCCAGCGGGTCGGTGGCGGAGCGGAGCACCCCATCGGCAGGATCCAGTTGCCAGCCAAACGACGCCGCCAGGGGTGCCAGTTCCCGCCAGTGGGGGCTTTCCACCACGGCAACGAGGAAGCGCCAACGGCCATCCCCGGCCAGGCCCCCCAGCTGGCTGCAGAGCCGCAGCATCAGCACCAGGTTATGCAGGGCCTCCGGGAAGCGGCTGCCCGGCACCAGGGCCAGGGTGCGGGTCCCCTCCTGGCGGGCCACCTGGCCGGGGTCAGGGGCGGGCATGTCCATGATCGGGTAGCCGCGGAACAGGGCCTTGGCCAGTCCCTGGGCCTGGAGGTCGCGGGCGCTGAAGGCATCTCGGGTCAGCACCACCCGCACCCGCCGCCGCCGGCAGCACCAGCGGGTGAGGGCCGACAGCCGCAGCCGGCCCTCGTAAAAGCTCGAGGTGGACACCAGGAAGACCACCGTCGGGCGCCCGGTGAGCAGGGCGAAGACCAGCGGCACGTGGTCGCCGATGCTCACCACCAGGTCGTAGTGGCGTCCCTGGCGCCAGGCCGTCCAGAGCTGGGCCAGGCTCTGCTGCAGCCAGCCGGCCGCCAGATCCTTCCAGATGTTGAGGCCCTGGTACACCATGCCTCCGGACGGCAGGGTCCGGCCCTGGTGCAGGAGCGGCAGGCCCCGGCGGCCGTAGGCCGAGCCGGCGCCGACGATCGGCAGGGCCGCCAGTTCCAGCCCGGGTGAACACTGGCGCAGACCGTCCGCAATCAACCCCCCATTGAGATCCTCCCCATGACCGTTGCTGATCAGCAGGATCCTGGGAGCAGGGGAAAGGGGCACACGGGACACCAAGTCCGGTCGAGTTTAGGTTTGGGCACACCCGGGATTCCCGCCCCCTCCCGGCTCACCCCAACGGCATGAGCACCCCCGCCACGGGCCCCGCCGGCCAGCTGCGCCGCGTTCTCGACATCGTGCTGGTGGCCGACGTGTTCCTCGTGCTGGCCGGAGCCCTCTTCTTCGCGGTGGCGGTGGTGCTGCATGGCCAGCAGCTGGACGCCCCCCTGGAGCTCTTCCAGCGGCTGTGGCAACCGCTGTTCACCCCGGCCATCGGCCTGCTGATGGCGGCGGCGCTGCTCAGCGGCGCGCTGGGCTGGTGGCAGCGGCGAGGGCAGCGCTGAGGTCGGTGAAGTGGAAATGGAAGCCCTGGGCCACCAACCGCTCGGGCTTCACCTGCTGCCCCTCGAGCACCACCTTGGCGCCATCGCCGAGCAGCAGTTGCAGCAGGGGGCCCGGCACGGGCAGCAGGCTGGGTCGGCCGAGGACGCGGCCCAGGGTGGAGGCGAAGATCGCCATCCGGGTGGGCTCGGGGGCCACGGCGTTGTAGGGGCCGGCGTAGCTGCCATCCTCCAGGGCGGTGGCGATCAAGCGGCAGAGATCGTGGCGCTGGATCCAGCTCATCCATTGCTGGCCGCTGCCCACCGGCCCGCCGAACCCGGCCCGGAACACGGGCAGCATCTTGCCGAGGGCACCGCCGTCGGGGCCGAGGACGATGCCGATCCGCAACACCACCACGCGGCAGGCTTCGGGGGCGACCTGGGTGGCGGCTTCCCAGCGGGCGCAGAGCCGGCCAAGGAAATCGTCGCCCGGCGGGCTGGCCTCCGTGAAACAGCCCTCCAGGCTGGTGCCGTAATACCCCACGGCCGATCCGCTCACCAGCACGGAGGGGGGCGTGGCCAGGTTCGCCATCGCCAGCACCAGCTGCGTCGTGGTGACCAGGCGGCTGTCGAGCAGCCGCTGGCGATAGGCGGGGGTCCAGCGCTGGTCGGCGATCGACTCCCCGGCCAGGTTGACCACCCCATCGGCCGCGGCCAGCGCCTCGAGCAAGGGGGGCTGGCTCCAGCTGGCCGGCTCGGCTGGATCAAGGCAGAGATTGGTGATCCTGGGATCGGCCGCCTCGCTGTCAGGCCGGGGCCGGCGGCTCACCAGGGTGAGCTGGTGGCCGAGGTTGAGCAGGAACGGCACCAGCTCCCGGCCGATAAATCCCGTGCATCCGAGCAGAAGCAAGCGCATGCCCACGGGTCCATCGGAGTCCAGTGCCGAGGTTAGGTTCCGGCGGCCCTAACCTGGGTCGACCGTTCCTCCGCACGATGGTTGACTCCGCGCCTGCCGTTGCCCCGAGCCTCAAGAAGGGTGCCCTGGTGAGGGTGAACAGGGCGGCTTACACCAACAGCCTGGAGGCCGGCGCCAGTGATCCGGTGGCGCCCGCCTACCTGTTCGAGGGGCCTGGGGAGATCCTCGCCATCCAGGGGGGCTACGCCCAGTTGCGCTGGCGCCGGCCCGTGCCGGACGTGTGGCTGCGGCTCGACCAGCTCGAGGCGATGCCCGCCGCCTAGAGCTCGACCCGGCGCCGTTCCTCCTTCAGCCGGCTGCGGCGCAGCCTGGCTTCGCGCAGCATCTCCTTGCCGTCATGGAGGTAGCTGTCCACGTAGCCCATGGTGTAACGCTCCAGCTCCACCAGGGCGTCCTGCACCTGGCTGAGGCAGTGGTAGAGGCTGAGGCCGAACCCCCGGGCAGGCGCCGGGCAGGCCCGGGAGCGGTAGAGGGCCTCCACCTTCTCCATGCGCAGCCGGCTCTGGTCGAGGAAGGCGCAGAAGGACCCCATCAGCTCGTCGTCGTAGGGGTCGGCGGCCAGGGAGCGCAACTGGGCCGGGAAAGGATTGATCACCTGGCCGATCAACCGGTCGATCGGCACGTACACCTGCTGGAGCCAGCCCAGCAGCTCCTCGTCGCTGGCCGCCCCGGCGCCCCGGGTACGGCCCTGCGGCGCTCCGCTGCCCAGGCCGGCGCCGTGGTCGTAACGGCGGCGACGGTCGCCGTCCCTGAGCACTTCCCAGGCGGCATTGAGAGCCAGGATCGTGCGCTGATCGCCACCAGCATCCGGGTGATGCTGTTTGACCAGCGTGCGGTAGGCGGCCTTGATCTCAGCGGTGGTGGCCCCGGGGGGGACCCCGAGGGTGGCGTAGTGGTCGGCTGGGGTCCTGGCCATGCGCCGCAAGCGCCGTCTGGAACCAGCATCGCCGATGGGCCCGCCGGCCGGCGTCCCAAAAAAATGCCCCCCTGGAAAGGGGGGCACGGGGTTGTGAGGAAGCGTGAGGAGGAAGGAGCGCCCAGGCCAGGAGACCTGGAGGAGACCCAGAGGATCAGAACTTGAACTGGGTCTGGATCAGGCCGCCGAGCACGCTGCTCGACTGGCCCACGGTGGTGAACTGACCGTTGGGGCGGCTCAGGTAGAAGAGCGCCGGGGTCACGCTGATGTTGTCGGTGACCTGGAAGCGGTACCACCACTCCCAGGCGTAGTTGCCGTCCTGGGGGGTCTCACCGTTGCGCAGCGAGGTGGCGAACACCGGCTGACCCACGGCCATGCCGAGGGCGTTGCCCTTCATGAACGCGTCAGACCATTGCAGGCCGACGCTCCAGGACTGGCTGGCGGCGCGGTTGGTCGACTGGCTGAAGGTCGGGACCCGGTCAAAGCCGGTGGGAACGTTCACCGTGGTACCACCGATCCGAACCGCCTGGGTGAGGGGGTTCAGCTGGGGCTGGGTGAGGGCGTTGTAGCCCCAGCCCAGGTTGATGGAGGGGATCCAGCCGCTCTTCTTGGGCTGCCAGGCCAGGGTGGTGGCGAAGTTGTTGGTGTAGGAGGCGCTGTTGCCGAAATTCTCCGAACCCAGGAAGTTGTTGTTGATGTTGGTGCAGTCAACACCAGGCTGGGCGAACTGGGTGCCCCGGCGGAAGTTGGTTCCGCACTGGACGTAGCTCCAGGCGAAGGCGAAACGCCACTGCTTGCCTGCGATGCCGGCCTGGGTGGTCCAGGTGCCACCGCTGCGCTCCGTCAGCAGGCCTCCCTGGTTGGGGTTGCCGTTGTCACCGCGGGGGGCGACGTAGGCCGTGGAGATCGCGAAGAAGGGCTTGCCCTTCTTGACGTTCTGCTTCCACATCAGGCCGAAGGTGGAGCCGGTGGCTTTGTTGTAGGTGCCGGGAGCACCATGCAGGGTGAAGACATCCAGGATGCCGCCGTTATAGAACCAGGGCGTCACCGCCAGGAACTCGGTGTTCCGGGCCCGGGCACCGACCAGGGCGGTGAAGTCGCGGCCGATCGGGAAGCGGTAGTAGAGACGGTCGATGTTGACGACGTCAGCACCGCCGGTGGGAGAGAAGGCGCGGTCCAGCGCCATCAGGTTGTACGGCTGGCCGCCGAAGGGGCTGTTGTTGAAGTTGCCGCTGCGCAGACGGGTGTACAGCAGATCCTTACCGGTGAAGCTGGTGAGGAAGTTGAGGCGCAGGTCGTAGTTGAAGACCGTGCCACCCCAGTTGCGCCGGTTGTTGTTGGGGAAAGCGTTGACGGGCGCGTTCTGGTTCGTCGACGGGGCTAGGGCGCTGTTGGGGTTCGCTCCGAACGGCAGGAAGGCCGCGGTGTTCGGGTTGACCTGGTCGCCACCGAAGGAGTTGGCGCCGATCACGAAGACGGCATCACCCTGGAGCTTGGTGGTGGTGGAGAACTGGGTGGCTTCCAGCTCACCCACCTTGGCCTCCAGGCCATCCACCCGGCCGCGCAGCACGGCGAGTTCCTTCTCGAACTCGTCCATCAGGCGCTTGAGCTCGTCGGTCACTTCGGTGATCCGGTCGAGGCAGGCGTTCAGCAGGGCCGCCGCTTCGTAGCGGGTCATGGCCTGGCGGCCCTTGAAGGTGCCGTCCGGGTAGCCGGCGACGCAGCCGTAGCGCTCGACCAGGTTGGAAAGGGCCTGGAACGCCCAGTCGGTGGGCTTGACGTCGGAAAACTGGTTGACGCTGGTGACCTGGTTCTGGGCTTCCCAGGCCTTGAAGCTGTCGATGTTCTGCTGGTCCATATAGGTGGAGATCTCCGCCCTCTGGGAGGGAGAGATTTCACCGGCGGACGCAGCCAGCGGCGACAGCAGCCCAAGGGCCACCGGCGCCAGCAGAAGTTGCTGGAAGGGTTTCATTGGTCCTCACACCAAAAAGAGGAATCCCCCAAGGGGGACGGCGCAAAGGTATAGGAATCCCTGCCAGGAGCCCGAGGGCCTCAGCACACCGGCTGGTATTGCAGCTGACATGGACGCCCGGATGATCCTTGCCTTCAGGGAGTGGGGTGGCGGTAAAGGGAAAGGACAGGGCAAGGGCCAGACGGGGCAGGCGTTGCCAGCACCTGGGAGCGGAGAAAGCCCCCGCGAAGGGGGGGACGGCGCGCTGTGAGGAAAGGGGCCCAAGGGGGCCCCAGAGGATCAGAACCGGAACTGGGTCTGGATCAGGCCGCCAAGCACGCTGCTGGACTGGCCGGCGGTGGTGAACTGGCCGTTGGGACGGCTCAGATAGAACAGGGCCGGGGTCACGCTGATGTTGTCGGTGACCTGGAACTTGTACCACCACTCCCAGACAAAGTTGCCGTCCTGGGGCGTCTCACCGTTGCGCAGCGAGGTGGTGAACACCGGCTGGCCCACCGCCATGCCGGCTTCGTTGCCCTTGGCGAACACATCGGACCACTGCAGGCCCACGCTCCAGGACTGGCTGGCGCCCCGGTTGGCCGACTGGTTGAAGGTCGGCACCGTGTCGAATGTCGGCACCCGCACCGCGGTCGCTCCTCGGCCAATCGTGAGGGTCTGGGGATTCAGCTGGGGCTGGGTCATGGCGTTGTAGCCCCAGCCCAGGCTGATGGAGGGGATCCAGCTGCTGGTCTTGGGACGCCACGCGAAGGTGGTGGCGAAGTTGTTGGAGTAGGAGGCGTTGGTGCCGAAGTTCTCCGAACCCAGGAAGTTGTTGGTGATGCTGGTGCAGCCCACCGCCGGTTGGGCGAAGGAGGTGCCACGGCGGAAGTTCTGGCCGCACTGGACGTAGCTCCAGGCGACGGCGAAACGCCATTGCTTGCCGGCGATGCCGGCCTGGGTCGTCCAGGTGCCGCGGCTGCGCTCGTTCAGCAGACCCCCCTGGTTGGGGTTGCCGTTGTCGGCGACAGGGGCGACGTAAGCCGTGGAGACCGCGAAGTAAGGCCTGCCCTTCGAAACGTTCTGCTTCCACATCAGGCCGAAGGTGGAACCGGTGGCCTTGTTGTAGGCGCCGGGGGCACCGTGCAGCGTGAAGACGTCGAGAATTTCGGACTTGTAGAACCAGGGGGAAATGGCCAGGAACTCGGTCGCCCGGGCCTTCGGGCCGATCATGGCGGTGAAGTCGCGGCCGATCGGGAAGCGGTAGTAGAGACGGTCGATGAAGACGGTGTCGGCCCCGGCCGTGGGCGAGGAGAGCTTGTCCAGCGCCATCAGGTTGTAAGGCTGGCCGCCAAAGGGGCTGTTGTTGGCGTTGCCGCTGCGCAGACGGGTGTACAGCAGGTCCTTGCCGGTGAAGCTGGTGAGGAAGTTGAGGCGGACGTCGTAGTTGAACACCGTGGCGCCCCAGTTGCGCCGGTTGTTGGCCGGGAAGGCGTTGGCCGCCGCCGCGGGGATGCCCGGGGCTGGATTCGGCAGGCTCTGGTTGCCACCGAAGCTGTTGGCGCCGATCACGAAGGTGGCTTCGCCCTGCAGCTTGGTGGTGGTGGAGAACTGGGTGGCTTCCAGCTCACCCACCTTGGCCTCCAGGCCATCCACCCGGCCGCGCAGCACGGCGAGTTCCTTCTCGAACTCGTCCATCAGGCGCTTCAGCTCGTCGGTCACTTCGGTGATCCGGTCGAGGCAGGCGTTCAGCAGGGCCGCCGCTTCATAGCGGGTCATGGCCTGGCCGCCCTTGTAGGTGCCGTTCGGGTAGCCGGCGACGCAGCCGTAGCGCTCGATCAGGTTCGAGAGGGCCTGGAAGGCCCAGTCGGTGGGCTTGACGTCGGAAAACTGGTTGATGCTGGTGACCTGCTCCTGGCTCTGTCCCGTCGCACTCCTGGCGTAGCGGTTGACGGCCTCCAGGTTCAGCTCACCGGCGCTGGCCGCGAGCGGGGCCAGGGGGGCCAGCAGGCCGGCGGTGGCAACCGGAATCAGGTGACGCAGGGGGAGGGCCATGGAGGAGATGGTCTGGATGAAGAAAGGAATCGGAAGGGCCGGACGGACCGGCTCGATAGATCAATCCTGATAACGATAATTGTTATCAACAGGACGTCCAGGGATTGTGGGCCGCTTGGGCTGCTGTCCGGGCCGCTGTCGCTTCAGCCCTCACCGCCCTCCCCGCCTTCACCGCCTTCGCCACCCTCGTCGTGGTACTTCACGGCCCCACTGCCTGACTCTTGCTGGCCCGCGGCAGGGGAGGACTGGTTGTCGGAATCGGGCGCCTTGGCGCACCCTGCCGCCATCCCCGCAACCAGTCCGGTAGTGGCCAGAAACAGGGCGATGCTGGTGCGGCGCTGGGGCATGGGGGATCGGGGGGCGGATGCTGCCGAGTGTGCAGCGTTCCGCCCACCGGGTCCGCCTCCAAAGGGACCGGCGCCGGTGCCTTTGGTCACGTCGTCCGGTGCCGCAGGCCCGCCGGCACCGCGCTCGACGGGTGGACAGTGACGGAACCCGTCCGCCGAGCCATCGTGAACCGAGCGACCCGATCGACCCCCTGGGGCCGGACCCGGACCCTGGCCCTGAGCCTGCCCTTGTGTCTGGGCCTGGCCACTGCCGGTTGCGGCAGTTCCGCCCGGACGGAGACACCGACGCCCCAGGCCGTGGTGAAGAGCTTCGTCGATACGGTGGTGCAACCCAACTACAGCCAGCTGGTGGCGCAGACGGCGACCCTCCAGGAGGCGATCGCCCGCCTCACGGATCAACCCTCCGAGGCCCATCTCAAGGCGGCACGTCAAGCCTGGCTGGACGCCCGCCGGACCTGGGAAACCAGTGAGAGCTGGGCGTTCGGCCCGGCGGAAACGGAAGGCTTCGACGGGGCGATGGACGACTGGCCCGTGAATCGCAAGGATCTGGGCACCGCCCTGGGCGGCGGCACCTTCACGCCCGCCACCTTCGCGGCCCTCAGCGACACCGCCAAGGGGTTCCACGGCATCGAATGGGTGCTCTATGGCGGTCGGACCGGCACACCGCCCACGGCAGCCCAGCTCACCCCCAACGATCTGGCCTACCTGCGGCTGGCCGCCGAGGATCTGCATCGTCAGGCCGAGGGACTGCTGGCCAGCTGGTCGGGGCCCCAGGGCTTCGGGGCCCGCATCAGTTCCCCCGCTGAGGCGGGGACGGCCGTGCAGGAGATGCTCCAGGGGGTGATTGGTCTGCTCCAGGAGGAGGGTGACGAAAAGCTCGGCCAGCCGCTCAAGACCCGCGATCCCCACACCCTGGAAAGCGCCGACAGCGGCAACACCCGGGCGGACCTGCTGGCGAATGTGGAGGGGGCCCGGCGCGTGCTGCTGAGCACCGGCCTGCTGGAGCTGATCCGCCGCCGTGACGCAGCCCTCGGCCAGCAGATCGATGCCCAGACCGCCCGGGCGGTGGCTCTGGCCAAGGCCCTGCCGGATCCCATCAACGACCACCTCGACGATCCGACCTCCCGCCAGGCGATGGAGGATCTGATCAACCAGCTGCACAGCACGGCGAAGCTGGTGGAGCGATCGGTGCCCCTGCTGTCGTGATGTCCCGTCCCCAGCGGAGTCTGCGGCTCGCCCTGCTGGCGCTGCTGGCACTGGCCTTGGTGCTCGGGCTCGGTCTGCGGCAGGTGTGGGGAGCCGCCGATCCCCGCCAGGCCGCCGGCGCGATGACGGTGGCCAACCGCACCTCGGCCTCCTTCGAGCAGCCCGCCGCCGGTCTCACTCCGGCGGAGCTGGAGCGCCACCAGGTGGCCGACGTTCTCTTCGATCGCACCCATGTGCCCCTGGAGGGCCCCGCCGGGGCGGGTCTGGGTCCCCGCTTCAACGCCTCCTCCTGCGTCGCCTGCCATGTGCGCAACGGCCGGGGCCGGCCGCTGATGGGCGAATCCCTGGTGCGGGTGGCCCAGATGGATGGGCAGCCAGTCCCCGGCCTTGGCCACCAGGTGCGGGACCGCGCCGTGCTCGGCGCCCGGCCGGATGCGGCCGTGATGGTGGGATGGCAGGAGCGGGATGGCCTGCGCCGGCCGGAGATCCGGCTCGAGGCAGGGGCGTCCCTGGAACTCTCCGAGCCTGCGGTGGCCCGCTCCCTGCGGGTGGCGCCGCCCCTGATCGGCCTGGGCCTGCTGGAGGCCGTGCCGGATTCGGTGATCCTGGCGCGCGCTGATCCCGACGACAGGGACGGCGACGGGATCTCCGGCCGGCCCCACTGGCTGAAGGAAGGGGACGGGAAGCCGCAGCTGGGGCGCTTCGGCTGGAAGGCGATCGCCGCCACGGTGCGCGATCAGACCGCCGACGCCTTCCTGAACGACATGGGCCTCACCTCACCGGCTCGGGCGGACGGTGCGCGGGTGGTCGACATCACGGAGCGGGAGCTGACCCTCGTGACTTACTACAGCCAGACCCTGGGCGCCCCTCGCACCGCCCTGCCCGTCTCCAGTCCGGTGGTCCAAAGGGGTCGGGAGCTGTTCGACACCCTGGCCTGCGCCCGCTGCCATGTGCCGCAGCTGGCCACCGGCCGTTCTCCCGAGGCGGTAGCTGGGGTGATCAATGGCCAGACGATCTGGCCCTACACCGATCTGCTGCTGCACGACATGGGCGCCGGCCTCGACGATGGGGTGGCAGAGAAGGGGGTCCCGGGGCGTGAATGGCGCACGGCGCCGCTCTGGGGCATCGGTCTGGCCCAGCGAGTGAACGGGTCGGTGGGGTTCCTCCACGATGGCCGGGCCCGCACCCTCGAGGAGGCGATTCTCTGGCACGGTGGGGAGGCCGCCGCCGCCCGGGATCGCTTCATGGCCCTCTCCCCGCAGCAGCGCGACTGGCTGCTGGGCTGGCTGGCCCAGCTCTGAGCGATGCGCTTCCAGATCGCATCGCTCCTGCCCCCTGAGCAGGTCACCGCCTGGCGCGATCGGCTGCTGGCGGACGGGACCGACTGGCGGCCGGGCCAGGAGACCGCCGGATGGCATGCCCGCTCGGTCAAGCACAACCGGCAGCTGCTGCGCAGCGATCCGCTGCATCAGGACCTGGCGCCGCAAGTTAGCCAGGCTCTGCTGGCCCATCCCCTGGTGGCTTCGGCGGCGCTGCCGCGGCGCCTCCATGGCCTGCTTTTCAGCCGGACCGGACTGGGTCAGCGCTATGGCCGCCATGTCGACAACGCCTTCATGGCCGACGGGCGCTCCGACCTCTCCTTCACCCTCTTCCTCTCGGAGGCCGGCAGCTTCCGGGGCGGCGCCCTGGTGCTGGAGTTTCCCCATGGTGAGGAGGCGATCCGCCTCGGTGCCGGGGATGTGATCCTTTACCCAAGCACCCTGCGGCACCGGGTGGATCCGGTGACGAAGGGAGAACGGCTCGTCTGCGTGGGCTGGATCCAGAGCCGTGTGCGCAGTGCCGAGCAGCGGGAGCTGCTGTTTGAGCTCGATACCGCGCGGCGGCTGCTGTTCCAGGATCAGGGCAAGAGCGAAGCCTTCGATCTGCTCTGCCGCTCCTACGGCAACCTGCTGCGGATGTGGGGCGAATGAAGCCTGTCGGCGGAACCTGTTCGGATGGATCAGAGCGCGAACAGGGCGTCGTAGCGGCTGTACTCCGGTTTGCGCAGGCCACCGGCCGCCAGCATCCGCCGCAGCTGGGTGATCTCGGCGCGCTGGGCCACGATCACGTTCCGGGCGAAGCGCCGGATCGTGGGGTTGGTGCTCTTGGCCAGGGCGTCGTGGGCCATCATCAGCGCCCCGCCGTGGTGGTGGAGCATCCCCTCCAGGAACCAGACGACGCGGCTGTCCGGGGTGGGAGCCTCGCCCATCATGCGCATCCCGTCGATCTGGGCCTGGCCCATACGGGTGAGGCCGGTGATGCTGTTGGGATCGCCGTCTTTGGCCAGGGCCACCGGATACACGGGAGCCTGGGGATACCAGGCCTTGCGCCACAGCCCCATGGCCCGGATCTCGCTGGCCTGATCACGCCAGATGGTCTTGCCCAGGGCCCCCACTCCGCGAGACCCGATGCCGAAGACGAACTCGCTCATCCGCAGGGCGCCGGTGTGGTGCTGCACCATCCCGTCGATGAAGCGCAGGTCGTAGGTGGCACCGGCGGGACCGACGTCGTGGGCGTGGCCGCTGTGCCCGGGAGTTGCTCCGGCAGGGGCCGGCTGGTTCGGGGCGGCGTGATCGTGATGGTCGTGGTGCATGCCGCCGTGATCCTGCGCGGGGGCGGGCGCCGCCAGGGTCAGGGCGCCAAGAACCCCGAGCACGGCGGTGGCGAAACGGCAGCGGGGCATGGCGGGACCAGAACTGAAAGCACCGTATGGTCTCCACCCGGCTGGAGAGTCAAGACGTCCCGTACCAGCTGCGGTACCACTGGGCCATCTGCTCGATCTCCTGGCTCTGGGCCGTCACCATCGCCTGCTCCAGGGCCTGCAACTGGGGATGCTGGCTGTTGGTCTGGGCCATCGAGGCCATCATCACGCCCATGCGGTGGTGGGGAATCATCTGTTCGATGAAGGCGCGATCGAAATCCGAGGCGTTCTTCAGCCAGGCGACATCGGTGCCCGTTCCCCCCAAGCCACCCATCCCCATCATTCCCATGCCGCCGCCGTGGCCCATCGCTCCACCCCACGCCGGCACGGAGCCACCGAACCACTGGCGGTACCAGGTGCGCATCTGGGCGTTCTCCTGTGTCTGGCTGTCCTTGATGCTGCGGGCCAGGGCCTTGATCTCCGGCCTCCTGGCCCGGCCCAGGGCCAGATCCGCCATGGCGATGGCTCCGTCGTGGTGGGGGATCATCATCACGATGAAGTGCTGATCCATCGGCTGGCCGCCCATGAGGCTGTGACCCATTCCGCTCCCCATGGGAGCAGCAACGGTGGGTGGATCTGCCAGCGCTGGTATCCCCAGCACCAGACACAGAGCACCCAGCCCTGCGACGGCGGCCAACCGGCGCGCCGTCGCCCGTGTGTGGACGCCGCTGGATCGAGCCTTGTCCATCCGCTGTGCTCCCTTGCTTGTGCCTGTCTTCAGCATGGGAAGGCCGCCGGGAGCCGGTGGGGGTCCTGCACAGGGCTTCACCTTCGGGCCCCGTGGCATGGCTGAACGCCGCCGCGCGCGATCAGACCCGCAGGTTCGGGCAGATCACATCCCTTTCCTTGGCCGGATCGCTCTGCCAGCCGGCCAGCAGGCCCTGGAGTTCCTGCCTGAGCTGCCCCAGCTCCTCGATCTGGGCATCGATCCGCCCGATCTGCCGCTCCAGCTGGATCTGGATGTCAGTGCAGGGCAGATCCCCGGCGTCGTGAACCGTCAGGCAGCCCTGGATTTCCTCCAGGCTGAGCCCGAGGGTCTTGAGCCGGCGGATGAACTCGAGGCGCCGCAGGCTCTCCTCCGCAAACAGCCGGTAGCCGCCCTCACTGCGGCCGATGGCCGGCAGCAGACCCAGATCCTCGTAGTAACGCAGGGTCTTGACGGGCAATCCGCTGCGCCCAGCCAGCACCCCGATCTTCATGCCGGTCTTGATGCCGACGGCCGCCATGGAAGTGACTCTCCACCCCTGTGGAGACCATACCGGCGGCGAGGGCTTCCGGCCGCCTCGATGGCGCCACTCGCTCCGCTCAGTCCTTTCCGTCAGCCAGTTTCGCTGCAGCATCACTGACCTTCTGGGCCACGGCCTTGGCGCCATCCTTCAGATCTTCGGCAGCGTTCATGGCGGAGGCCTGAACCTGTTTGGCCTTGCCCTTGAGTTGGTGACCAGTGTCGCCGGTCAGTTCACCCAGGGCCGATTCGAGTTTGCCCTCAGCATCCTTGGCGGCGGCGTCAGCTTTGTTGGACATGGTTCTCGTGGCGAGGGGAATCAGCAGCGTTGCGATCCCGGAGGCCAGGATCTTGGATGACAGAACGTTGTCGTCCGTCGGCTGCTGCTGTTCCAACCTAGGGATGGCAGAACGACCTGCGTGTGAATCCTTGGGCGGAATTCAAGGGAAGACTGGCCAGTCCAGCCATGGTCTGGTTCGGTATGGACCAGATGCCATCTTCTGCGTCGACCTGCATCAGCCTGGCCGCAGATCTGCCTCTGTTCGGGCACTCTTTTCAATGTTTCTGAATGGTTCGCCTGAACGGAAACCCCTGTGAAAGAGTGGTTTCAGCAGGGTGGAACCATGGCGAAGCCGCTGATCACTGCCGGCATGGGATCGATGCCCTCCCCTGACGGGGTCGCGTTTCGGGTCTGGGCTCCCCATGCCGAGCATGTCTCCGTCATCGGCTCCTTCAACGATTGGGATGGCGACGCCCATCCGATGGCATCCGAACCGCGTGGTTTCTGGTCCGTTCATGTGGAAGGCGCCAGGATCGGCGACCAATACAAGTATCAGCTCGCGACACCGTGGGGGGTGATCAAGCGGATTGATCCCTATGCCCGTGAGGTCACAAACTCGGTTGG
>NZ_JAGQBG010000056.1 GCF_024345515.1 Cyanobium sp. N5-Cardenillas | reverse complement strand
AGGCAGAGCCAGCGGATTTACAGTCCGCCCCCATTAACCACTCGGGCACCGACCCGAACCACACCTTCAGAACTTACCAGCCGACCTTCCACCCACCATGCGCCTGCTCGTGCTCCACGGCCCCAACCTCAACCTGCTCGGCCAGCGGGAGCCCGGCCTCTATGGCAGCAGCACCCTGGCGGCCATCGATGCGGCCCTGGAGCAGCAGGCTGGGGAGCTGGGGGTGGAGCTGGTCTGCTTCCAGAGCAACCATGAGGGGGCCCTGGTCGACCGCATTCAGCAGGCCGGCACCTGCGACGGGATCCTGATCAATGCCGCCGCCTATACCCACACCTCGGTGGCGATCCGCGATGCCCTGCTGGCGGTGGCCGTGCCGTTCGTGGAGGTGCACCTGAGCAACACCCACGCCCGCGAGCGCTTCCGCCATCGCTCCCTGCTGGCCGATCGGGCGCTGGGGGTGATCTGTGGCTTCGGCCCCACCAGCTACCGCCTCGCCCTGGATGGCCTGGTGGCCCATCTGCGGGCGGCGGCATGAGCGGCGCCTCCCTGCCGCCGGCGGCCGCCGCCCGTGTGAAATGGCTGGCCGCCCCCAGCAGCGCCGCCTGGCTGGAGCAGGCCCTGGCCCACCCCGAGCTGCTCCTGATCGACCATGCCCACTGCGAGCGCAAGGCGGCCGGCGCCGCCCTGCAGCTGATGTTCCGCTACCCCTCCGACAGGGAGCTGGCCGCGGTGCTCAGCCCCCTGGCCCGGGAGGAGCTGGAGCACTTCGAGCGGGTGCAGGCCCTGCTGGAGCGCCGGGGCCTTGCCCTGCGGGCCCTGGCCGCCCCGCCCTATGGCGCCGCCCTGGCGGCCCTGGTGCGGCGCAATGAGCCGGAGCGGATGCTCGACAGCTTCCTGGTGGCGGGCCTGATTGAGGCCCGCAGCCACGAGCGCATGGCCCTGCTGGCCGCCCACAGCCCCGACCCGGAGCTGCTCTACGCCGACCTCCTGGCCAGTGAGGCCCGCCATTTCGGCCTCTACTGGGTGCTGTGCGAACGGCGCTGGCCCCGGCCGGTGGTGGCCGAACGCCTCACGGCCCTGGCCGCGGGCGAGGCGGAGATCCTGGCCAGCCTCCATCCCCAGCCGCGCATGCACAGCTGAGCCGGGCCCTCAGGCCGCGGTCAGCACCTCCTCCAGGAGGGGGAAGCGCGTGGCGATCGGATCGCCGGTGAAGGTGGCCACCCAGCCCTCGCTGTTGTTGAAGAATCGCAGGGCGCAGAAGCTGGGGCGCTCACCGGTGTCGAACCAGTGGGGGGTGCCGGCGGGCACGCCGATCCAGTCGCCCTGCTCGCACACCACCTGCACCACCTCGTCGGCGATGTGCAGGCAGAACAGGCCGCGGCCCTCGACGAAGAAGCGCACCTCGTCTTCGGCGTGGGTGTGCTCGGAGAGGAACTTCGCCCGCAGGGCCTCCCGATCCGGGTGATCGGGGCCGAGGCGGATGGCATCCACCGTGCGGTACCCCCCGTCGGCCTGGACCCGGTTGATCTCAGCGGCGTAGGCGGCCAGGATCGCCGCCTGGTCGGCGTCCGTCGCCAGGGCCACCGGTGTGGCCCAGCGCTCGAAGCGCACGCCCCGGGCCCCCAGTTCGCGGGCGATCGCTTCGCCGTCGCTGGTTTGCACAAGCGGAGGTTCGTGGCCGCCGCCGCTGGCGGGGCGGATCACCAGGTGGGTCATCGGAGCGCTTCAGGGCGTTCATGGAAGCTGCAGCCTAGAAAGGCCCGACGCGAACCTCAGCCCCATCGCCGACCCTGCAGCCAGTGCCGGCCTCACCCTGGTGGGGGTGGGGCCCGGTGATCCGAACCTGCTCACCGTCGCCGCGGTGCGCACCATCGAATCCGCCGACACCGTGGCCTACCCGGTTGCCCGCGAAGGGGCCCTGGGCATGGCGGCCAGCATCGCCGACCCCTGGATCGCTCCTGGGCAGCGGCGGCTGCCTCTGGTGTTTCCGATGGTGGCGGCGGCCGAGCCCCGCCGGCAGGCCTGGCAGGACGCCGCCGACCGGCTGGCCGCGGAGGTGGCCGGCGGGCGGGCGGTGGTGCTGCTCTGCGAGGGCGATGTGTCGCTGTTCGCCAGCAGCAGCTACGTGCTGCTGGCCCTGCGGCAACGCCATCCCGGCCTCCCCGTCCGCCTGATCCCGGGCATCAGCGCCGTGGCCGCGGCCGCCGCCGCCGGGGCCTGGCCCCTGGCGCTGCAGCAGGAGGGCCTCCTGATCCGACCCACCCCGGAGCAGCCCCAGGAGCTGGAGGAGCTGCTGGCCCAGGCGGCGGCCGGGGGCTGGGTGCTGGCCCTGCTCAAGCTGGGGGGGCGCTGGCCTTGGGTGCGCCCCCTGCTGGCCGAGCGGGGTCTGCTGGCGGACGCGTTGTTTGCCCAGCGGGTGGGCTGGCCCGACCAGCGGCTCTGTCCGGCCGCCGAGGTGCCCGCCACCGAGGTCCCCTACTTCTCCCTGCTGCTGGTCCGGCAGGGGTGGCCGGCGGTGCTTCCATGACCGTTCGCGTTGTCCCCCGCCCTTGCCGATGCCCACCTTTGGGATGACAGCCAACGGCATGACCGCCACCGACTGGTTCGCCCTGCTGCACCCGGTGGTGATCATCCTGTTCGTCTATCCGGTGGTGGGAGCCACCATCCGGCTGGGGATCCTGGCGCGGGAACGGCGCCTCGACATCAACCCCCTGCCGCCGACGGTCGGGGTGGAGCACACCGACCATGGCCGCTGGGTGACCTCGGGTGTGGTGGTGGCCGTGCTGATCGCCATGGCGGCCACCTACGCCAGGGGGGGCGCCGTCGGCGGTGCCGGCACCGGCGCGGCGCTGCTGCTCGCCGGCGTGGGCTGCCTGGTGAGCTGCCTGGCCCTGTGGCGGGCCAAGGGGGCCGGGCTGCGGGCCGGTTTCGCCCTGATCTGCTGGCTGGGGCTGCTGACCCTGGGAGCCCAGCCCGCCCTGTGGCACCTGGGCCGCAGTCCCTTCGACGGGGGCGTGTGGGGGTCCCATTACTGGAGCGGGGTGCTGCTGTGTGGCCTGCTGCTGTTCGCCATGGCAGCCGCCCCCGAGACCCTGCGCTCCCCCCGGATGCGGCGGCTGCACGTCAGCGCCGCCTTCCTGACGGCCCTGCTGCTGGCGGTGCAGGCCATCAGCGGCAGCCGGGACCTGCTGGGGATGGCTCTGGGGCACTGATCTCCAGCTCCGCCTCCGCCCGGTAGAGGAGGCCCAAGGCGCTCTCCAGGCAGGGGGCGACCATCAGCTCCCGGCGCAGCTGGGCCGCGCCGGCGAAGCCCTGGCAGGTCCAGCCCAGGTGCTTGCGGGCGATCAGCAGGCCCTGATCGCCGCGGGCGGCCACCAGGGCCTCCAGGTGCTCCCTCGCCAGGGCGATGCGGGCGCGGCTGTCGGGCTCGGGGGGCAGGGGCCGGCCGGCGAGGGCCGCGGCGATGCGCCCCACCAGCCAGGGTTGCCCCAGGCTGCCCCGTCCCACCATCACCCCGTCGGCACCGGTGATCGCCAGGCAGCGCAGGGCCTCCTCCGGGCTGGTGATGTCGCCGTTGGCGATCAGCGGGATCCGCAGGGCCGCCTTCACGCGCCCGATCGCCCCCCAGTCGGCCCGGCCCGAAAAGCCCTGCTCCCGGGTGCGGCCGTGGAGGGTGAGGGCACTGGCGCCGGCGTTCTGCAGGGCCAGGGCGAAGCCCACCGGATCGGCACTGGCCCCGCACCAGCCCAGCCGGGTCTTCACCGTCACCGGCACCCGCACCGCCGCCGCCACCGCCGCCACGATCCGCAGGGCCAGATCCGGCTGGCGCAGCAGGCCGCTGCCGCCCCCCTTGCGGGCGATCTTGCGCACCGGACAGCCCATGTTGATGTCGATCAGCCAGGCCCCGGCGGCCTCGGCCCGGCGGGCCGCTTCGGCCATGGCCTCGGGCCGGTGGTCGAACAGCTGGACCCCGACGGGGCCGGGATCCTGGTCGAGGGCGGCCATCTTGGCGCCGCCGTGGCCCAGCTCCAGGGCCGTGGCATTGACCATCTCCGTGAACAGGAGGGCGTCGGGGGCCCAGCGGCGCACCAGGGCGCGAAAGATCCCGTCGCTCACCCCCGCCAGGGGCGACTGCAGCACCCGGCAGGTGAGCAGCCTGTCGGTGCCGTTGCCGTCCAGGTGGAGGGCGCCGGTGGGGCAGGGGTGACCGGTGGGAGTGGGCATGCTGGGGTCACTCTCGGATGCCAAACGCCGCTTTGGACGCTGCTCCCGCTCCCCCCTTGAAGCCCGATGGCGCCCCGGAACCCTTCCCCCTCAGCCGCGCCCTGCTGGAGGCGGTGCTGGACGACCGCACCAGCGATCGCTTCGTCTGCCAGCTGATCTGGCCGCGGCTGGGGTACCGTCCCGGCGCCGATGGTCTCAGGCCGGCCGGCCCCGACACCCCGCCCGCCTGGGCCGAGGCTTTTCCGCTGGCGCCGGAGCTGATCGCCGAGCGGCCGGCGAGCGTGCGGCTCACACGCTCAATCGCCCCCGAGCACAAGCTGCTGCTCAAGCAGCAGCTGGGCTTCGCCGGTTACCGCATCGGCGGGCTCTACCCCCGCCGCACCCGGCGGGCCACGGCGGTGAACTGGTTGCTGGCCCACCTGGCCGAGCGGGGCGAACCGCTGCCGGATACAGGGCCGCTGCCGGAGCTCCTGGATCCGCCCAGCGATCCGGTGGCCGGCCACCCCGGGGATCTGCCGGTGGGTTGAGTCGACGGTCCCTCTGTAGGGTCTAGGTAACGCATCCGTCGTAAGGAATAAGTCAGATTGGCGCTCCCCGTCGTCGCCGTGATCGGACGCCCCAACGTGGGCAAGTCCACCCTGGTCAACAGGCTCTGCAGCAGCCGTGAGGCCATCGTTCACGACCAGCCCGGTGTGACCCGGGACCGCACCTACCAGGAGGGGTTCTGGGGTGACCGCACCTTCCGGGTGGTGGACACCGGCGGCCTGGTGTTCGACGACGACAGCGAATTCCTGCCCGAGATCCGGGAGCAGGCCAATCTGGCCCTGGCCGAGGCCTCGGTGGCCGTGGTGATCGTGGACGGCCAGCAGGGCGTCACCGCCGCCGACGAATCCATCGCCGAGTGGCTGCGGGGCCAGTCGGTGCCGGTGCTGCTGGGGGTGAACAAGTGCGAATCCCCCGACCAGGGCCTGGCCATGGCGGCCGACTTCTGGGGCCTGGGCCTCGGCGAACCCCACCCCATCTCCGCCATCCACGGCGCCGGCACCGGCGACCTGCTCGACCGGGTGATCAGCTTCCTGCCGGCCACCACCGAGGCGGAGGGGCCCGAGCCGATCCAGCTGGCGATCATCGGCCGCCCCAACGTGGGCAAGTCGAGCCTGCTCAATGCCATCTGCGGCGAGAACCGGGCCATCGTCAGCCCGATCCGCGGCACCACCCGCGACACCATCGACACCACCCTGGAACGGGAGGGGCTCACCTGGAAGCTGCTCGACACCGCCGGCATCCGCCGCCGCCGCAGTGTCGACTACGGCCCGGAGTACTTCGGCATCACCCGCAGCTTCAAGGCGATCGAGCGCAGTGATGTCTGCGTCCTCGTGATCGATGCCCTTGATGGCGTCACCGAACAGGACCAGCGCCTGGCGGGCCGGATCGAGGAGGACGGCCGGGCCTGTGCGGTGGTGGTCAACAAGTGGGACCTGATCGAGAAGGACAGCCACACCATGAGCGCGATGGAGAAGGAGCTGCGGGCGAAGCTCTACTTCCTCGATTGGGCGCCGATGCTGTTCACCTCCGCCCTCACAGGCCAGCGGGTGGAGAGCATCTTCGCCATCGCCGCGGTGGCGGTTGAGCAGCACCGCCGCCGGGTGAGCACCTCTGTGGTGAACGAGGTGCTGCAGGAGGCCCTGCGCTGGCGTTCGCCCCCCACCACCCGCGGCGGCCGCCAGGGCCGCCTCTACTACGGCACCCAGGTGGCGACGCGCCCCCCCAGCTTCACCCTGTTCGTCAACGACCCCAAGCTGTTCGGCGACACCTACCGCCGTTACGTCGAGCGCCAGATCCGCGAAGCCCTGGGCTTCGAGGGATCGCCGGTGCGGCTGTTCTGGCGCGGCAAGCAGCAGCGCGATGCCGAGAAGGAGCAGGCCCGCCAGCAGAGCCGGGGCGGCTGACGTCGATGGTGGGGGAGCTGGCCTGAATGGACTGGTTGCGGCAGCTGCCGATCGGGCAGTACGTCGATGAGGGCGAGGCCGGCCGTGAGGGCGGTGGCAGCTGGCTGAAGCGGCTCGACCCGCGCGTCAAGCTGGTCTGGACGGTGGCCTTCCTGGTGACGCCGATCCTGGCCGGTCCGCTCTGGCGTCTGGCCCTGGTGGGTCTGCTGTTGCTGATCACCGCCGTCAGTGGCTTGCCCTGGCGCCTCTGGCGGCAGAGCCTGCCGCTGCTGATCGCCCTGGCGCTGCTGGTGGGGCTGCTGAGTGCCCTGTTGCCGGCCTCCGGAGGGGTGCCGGCCAGCCTCCAGCGTCCCCCCGGCGAGCTGCGATTGGTCCCGGGAACTCCCGGCGCCCCACCCCCGACGCGGGCCGGCCTGTCCTGGGAGCTGGTGCGCTGGGGCCCCGTGATGGCCGGTCCCCTGGAGCTGGGCCCCCTGGTGGTGACCCGCCGCTCCGCCGAACTCGGCATCAACGGGGCCACCCTTCTGTTCACCGTTATCCACAGCGCCAACCTGCTGCTGCTCTCCACCCCACCCGAGGAGCTGGTCTGGACCATCGCCTGGTGGTTGGCTCCCCTCAAGGCCCTGGGCTGGCCCGTGGAGCGTCTGGGCTTCACCCTGCTGTTGTCCCTGCGCTTTCTGCCCCTTGTGCAGGAGGAACTCCAGAACCTGCTGCGCTCGATCGCCACCCGGGCGGTGAGCCTGCGGCGCCTGGGCTGGAAGGCCAGTCTCGGCCTGGTGCTGGCCGTGGGGGAGCGGCTGCTGGCCAACGTGCTGCTGCGCTCCGAGCAGGGGGCCGAAGCCCTGATGGCACGGGGCGGGATGTGGCTCCCCCCCGACCGCCTGCACCAACCGGCGGCCACCCCCACCGGCGCCAGCCTGGCGGCGGCGCTGGCGCTGGTGGTGCTGGTGGCGCTGCGCTGGAAAGTCGGTGCCCTTTAATGGCCCCAGCCTGCAGGGAGACGTGAGCACGGAGCGCTATCTGAACCACCCCACCTTCGGGATGCTCTATCGGGTAGCGCCGGTGGCCGAGAGCCGCGATCTTTACGCCACCCTCTACGCCCAGCGCATCTTCTTCCTGGTGACACTCCAGGAGCGGGGGGCCCATTTCGAGGTGATCCCCCTGATGGACGCCCGCCACTTCGCCGAGCAGAACCTGGCCCGCTGCCGCCGCGAGGGTCCCGAAGCCCTGGCCCGCTGGCGCCAGCTCTTCGACCAGACCTTCATCTGATGGCGGAGGCGTCGCCGGAGGCGGCCGAATGGGTTGGCTCCAGCCTGGAGCTGAGGCTACAGGCCTTCCGGGCGGCGCTGCCTGCCACCACCCGGCTGCTGGCGGTGTCGAAGGGCCATCCGGCCGATCTGGTGCGTCAGGCGGCGGCCCTGGGCCAGCGAAGCTTCGGGGAGAGCCGGTTGCAGGAGGCCATCGCCAAGCAGGAGGCCCTGGCCGACCTTCCCGATCTTGACTGGCATTTCATCGGCCGGCTGCAGGCCAACAAGGCCCGCGCCGTGCTGCGCCGCTTCGGCACGATCCATTCCGTCGACAGCCTGGAGCTGGCCCAGCGTCTGCAGCGGATCGCCGCCGAGGAGGGGCTGGCCCCGGGGATCCTGCTGCAGGTCAAGTTCCGCCCCGACCCGGCCAAGACCGGTTTCGACCCCGCCGAGGTGCGCGCCCTGGCGGCCGACCTGGAGCGCCTGCAGCCCCTGCGCTGTCTTGGACTGATGACCATCGCCCCGTTGGGACTCACCCCGGAGGCCCGCCTGGCCCTGTTCCGGGAATGCCGCTCTCTGGCCGATGCCCTGGGGTTCCCCGACTGCTCGATGGGGATGAGCGGCGACTGGCGCGAGGCCGTGGCGGCCGGAAGCACCTGGGTGCGCCTCGGCAGTGTTCTGTTCGGAAGTCGCCCAATCCAGCCATGAAAGGGCGTTTGGATCTTGCCGGCACGGATGTGGGACGCTATTCAAGGCCAAGCATCCTTCCCGAGGTCGACTCCGTGTCGTTGTTCTCCCGCCTGCGTGCCGTCGTCTCCGGTGACGACTATCTCGATGGCGACTTCGACGACGAACTCGACTACGACCCCGGTGACACAACCACCAGCACCACCGGCGCTTCCACGGCCACCAGAAACCCCGGAGCCCTGGCTCTGAGCACGGATTTCTCCACCGACGATCCCTTTGCCGGAACCAACGTCATCGGCATGCCTGGGATCACCAGTGCGGTGGCCGAGGTGTGCCTGATGGAGCCGCGCAGCTTCGACGAAATGCCCCGGGCGATTCAGGCCCTGAGGGAGCGCAAGACCGTCATCCTCAATCTCACGATGATGGAGCCGGATCAGGCACAGCGCGCCGTTGATTTCGTGGCCGGTGGCACCTTCGCCATCGACGGTCACCAGGAACGGGTGGGCGAAAGCATCTTCCTGTTCGCCCCCAGCTGCGTCACGGTCACCACCGCCGGTGGTGAGGATGCGGCTTCCCCAACCGTGGTCTCCGGGCGCACCGGCCCCGTCGACGACCAGCAGGACGCCGCTCCCAGCCCCGCCTGGGGCCGTTCGGATGCCATGGTCTGAGACCTTCGGGGTGGTGGGTCTGGGCCGGATGGCACGGGCCCTGCTCCTGCCCCTGCTGGACAGCGGTCTGGTCGAACGCGCTGATGTACGGGCGGCGGTGGCGACCGAGGCCTCCGCCCTGGGGCTGGCAGGCGAACTCGGCATCCAGGTCTGCACCGACGCGGCCCAGGCCTGGTCGGCTCCGATGGTCCTGCTGGCGGTCAAACCCCAGCAGGTCGAAGCGGTCGCCCCCGCAGCGGCGGCGGCCCTGGCCGCCGCACCCGGCCAAGAGCCCCTGCTGATCTCGGTGCTGGCGGGGGTGCCGCTGCGGCGGCTTCAGGCCCTGTTCCCGGGGCGGGCCTGCGTGCGCGCCGTGCCCAACACCCCGGCCGTGGTGCGGGCCGGCCTCACGGGGCTGAGCTGGGGCGACGGCGTCGACGAGGCCCGGCGCGAGGACGTGCGCCAGCTGTTCGCCCAGGTGGGGGAGGTGCTCGAGCTGCCCGAGATCCAGCTCGACCCGTTTCTGGCCCTCACCTCCTCGGGCCCGGCCTTCCTGGCCCTGGTGGCCGAATCCATGGCCGACGGGGCGGTGGCGGCGGGCCTGCCCCGGCCCCTGGCCAGCCACCTGGCCCACCGCACGATGGCGGGTACGGCGGCCCTGCTGCAGGGCCGGGAGCTGCACCCCGGTGAGCTCAAGGACATGGTGACCAGCCCCGCCGGCACCACGGCCGCCGGCCTGCGGGAGCTGGAGCGAGCTGGCCTGCGGTCGGCCCTGATCGAAGCGGTGCTGGCCGCAGCGGAGCGCAGTCGCCAGCTGGCCTGAGTCGGTTCGCCGACGCGCCCCATCCGGTTCAGTTGCGGCTGGCCCCCAGCCTCGGTTCAGTGCCGGCCATCAGCCGCTGCAGGTTGCTGCGGTGCCGCCAGAGCACCAGGGCCGTGGTGAGCAGGGCCAGGCTCAGGTAGGCCGGCCGCAGGCCGGAGTCGCCGAAGGAGCCCAGCATCAGCAGCGGCAGGGACAGGGCCGCCACCACGCTGGAGAGCGACACGATCCGGCTCAGGCTCAAGGTGGTGAGAAAAATGCCGAAACAGGCCAGTCCCACGGGCCAGGTCAGGCCCAGCAGCATGCCGAGGCCGGTGGCCACCGCCTTGCCGCCTTTCCAGCCCAGCCACACCGGCCAGATGTGGCCCGCCAGGGCCGCCAGGCCTGTTGCCACCACCCCCCAGTCGCTGGCGGTGCTGAAGCCCCCGAGGGGTTGCAGCACCGCCTTGGCCACCAGCACGGCCGCGGTGCCCTTGAGCACGTCGAGCAGGAACACCGCCAGCGCCGGACCCTTCCCCAGCACCCGCAGCACGTTGGTGGCACCGGTGGAGCCGGAGCCCTCCTGGCGCAGGTCGATGCCGGCGAGCCAGCGGCCCGCCAGCCAGCCAGAGGGAATCGAGCCCAGCAGGTAACCCAACGGCAGCAGCAGCAGATCGGGAAGGAAGGCCATGGGAGAAGGAAGGGAGGGTCAGTAGAGATCGGCTTCGGCGTCGATCTCTCCGGGAGCAGCCGCGAAGGCCAGCCACAGGGGGAACTGAAGGATCGGAATCTCGATCACCTGCTCGGCGGCATCGATCACGATGAAGGGCAGCTCGCCCCGTTCCTCGAGCCGGTCGGCCCGCTCGATCAGGGCGTCGGGCCGCTCGAACAGCACGATGCCGCTGGCGGGGCCGAAGTCGTCACGGCTCAGCCCCAGGCAGTCCTGCAGTCCCCGGCGCCATTCCCCCAGCCGCTCCGGCTGGCTGGCCAGCACCAGCGTCTGGAAGCGCTCGCCGTAGAGCTCCCCGAGGATCGCGATCGCCGCCGCCGCCGCCAGGGCGTTGCGGCTGCGGCTGCCGCCACTGGCCTGGGCGCCCCGCCCCCCCTGGGAGAGGAACCAGTCCTCCAACCTGGTGGCGGCTGACGGCTCCAGGGTGCGGCGCAGCTTCCAGGGATCGGCGTAGAAATCGGGCTGGCCGCCGAACTGTTCCAACCGTTCCCGGATCAGGTCCGCATCGTCGCTGAACAGGCCGGCGGCGGCAGGGGCGACGGCGGGCTCCCGCTCGACGCCGGGATCCGGGCTGCCCGTGGCCTGGTCGAGGGGGGAGGGCTGCACCACCAGGGGCTGGACCACCAGCTCCATCTGCTCGGCGGCCGCGGCCAGATCCTGCAGGGCCCCCACCAGGTACTCCTGGAACCCCTTGAGCCGCCGGGCGATGGCATCCGACTGGCCGGCGAAGCTGCCGGCGATCTCCCTGTTGATCTGCTCCCGGCGGGCTTCCAGCTGGGCGATGTCCCCCAGGAGCTCGTCGCGGCGCTGGCGCAGTTCCGTCAGGGCCAGGTCGAGCAGCCCGCCATCCGCCGCGGCAGGGACCTGGGGGGTGGTGTCGGCGGGCTCGGTGGCGGGTGGTTCGGGTCGGTCGCTCATGACAGGCAGGCAAGCAAGGCAGCGTTGGACTCAGGCGGGGTTGCGGGGAGCGCCGCTGGTGGGCGGCAGGCGCTGCCCCAACTGCTCCCGCAGCGCCGTGGCATCGAACAGCATCGGCAACAGGTGGATGCTGTTCTCCTCTCGGAAATAGAACAGCACCGGCAGGGCCGGCCACCACACCCGCCAGCCGATCCAGGCGTCGTAGGGAAAGCGGCGGATCACGGTGTCGCGGCGGGCCACCAGCAGGGCCTCCGGCGCGAAGCGCAACCGCAGCAGGACCGTCTGCAGCAGCAGGAACAGCCCCATCACCGCCGTCCCCAGGGCCAGCCAGAGCGCGCCACCCCAGAGGGGGCGCAGCCCCAGGCAGGCGCCCGCCAGCAGCAGCAGGCCGAGCGGCACCCAGAAGCGGGGGCGAAGCACCACCTCATCCGCAGCGGTGTCGGCGGGCGAGGGGGGGGGCGAGGCGGGGGTGGTGGTCATTGGCCGAAGAGCAACTGGGTGAGCAGCACGTCCACCAGGGCGACGCTGACGAGAATCATGACCACGGCACCGGTGGTGCTGGCGCCCACCTCCTTGGGTCCGCCACGGGTGGTGAGACCCCAGCCGCAGGCGATGACGGCGATCATCAGACCGAACACCACGGCCTTGAGCAGCATCGAGGGCAGGTCGTCGGGCTCCATCCAGACCCGCACCGAGTTCCAGAAGACGGTGGGCGGAATGCTGTAAAGCAGCGTGCTGCTCACCTGGCCCGACCAGATGGCCATCCAGAAGAACAGCAGGCACTGCACCGGCGCCATCACCACCATGGCCAGGACCCGTGGCACCACCAGATACTGCACGGGGTCGGTGCGCAGCATCGTGATGGCGTCGATCTGCTCCGTGACCTTCATGGTGCCCAGCTGGGCGGCATAGGCCGTGGCCACCTTGCCGGTGAGCAGGGTGGCGGTGAGCAGCGGCGCGATCTCCCGCGAGAGGCCCAGGGCCAGCAGCCCACCGACGGCCGAGCTGGCCCCCTGCTTGGAGAGTTCCGCCGCCACCTGGATGTTGAACACGGTGCCGGCCGCCAGGGCCGTGATCAGCACGATCAGGAAGCTGCCAGGTCCGGCCTCCAGCAGTTCCTGGACCAGATCCACCATGCCGATGCGGCCGCGGGCGATGGCGCTGACGGCCTGTCCGCCGATCATCAGGCTGGATCCCAGTCGCTGCAGCCAGCGCGGCGCCTTCATGGCGCGGAGGCGGGCAGGGCCTCCGGGTGGGGCCCCCGTTCCGGCCAGCGCCGCATCACCACCAGGCCCAGCACCACCAGCAGCGCCGGGATCAGGCCCATGCACATCCGGATCGCCAGCAGGGCGCTGTCGGGTTGCAGGATGCCCTTGGCCGCCTGGTAGCCGCTGAGGCTCATCAGATTGCCGAAGAAGAACAGGGCCAGGCTGATGCAGATCTTCTGGGTGAACACCATCCAGGCGCTGTAGAGGCCGGCGGGCTTCTCCGGATCGGCATCGATGGCATCCGGCAGCAGGGCCCAGGGGATCAGGTAGGCGGTGGAGGCCCCCAGGCCGACGACCAGGATCGTGACCACCAGGGCACAGAGCCGCAGGAGATTGCCGGACGAGGCGGTGGGGCCGATGGCGGCATCGAGGGGCACCAGCAGCATCGCCATCAGACAGGCGGCGATCCAGAGGCTGGTGCCCCAGTGCAGGGCCGTGAGGCGACCGCGCTGACGGGCGACGGCGGTCCAGAGCTGGAGCCCCACCAGGGTGCTGACCTGGAAGGGCAGCAGGATCCAGTTGCTCCAGCCTTCCGGCAGCCGCATCACCACCGGCAGGTAGATCAGCGCCGCCGTCTGCATGATCTGCAGGGCGCACCAGAGCAGCAGGTACAACCCCAGCACCATCTGGAAGCGCCCGTTGCTGCCCAGCCGGGCCAGGAGCCGCCGTGTGGTGCCCCGCTGGCTGGCGGGCCGCTGGCAGTGTCGCGCTGCCGGGGCGATGCCCCAGCCACAGAGCAGGGTCGAGCAGGTGATCAGCACCCCGGAGAAGATCCCCACCTGCAGGTAGCTGTCGGGGTTCTGGTGATCCTTCAGCAGCAGGCCCCCCAGCACGATCCCCACCAGGCCGGCGATGATCGAGCCGGTGAAGCGGGCGCTGTTGAGGCGGGTGCGCAGGTTGACGCTGGTGGTGAGTTCAGCGGCCAGGGCCGAGTAGGGAAGGTTGACGCAGGTGTAGAGGCTGTTGGCCACCATGGAGATGGCCACGAACACGGCGAACCGGACCCAGAGCCCTCCCGGTGGCAGCCACCACATCAGGGCCATGGCGAAGCCGAGCGGAACGGCGCTGCCGAGGATCCAGGGCAGCCGGGGCCCCCAGGGCGAGCGGGTCTTGTCGCTCAGCCAGCCCACGATCGGGTCGTTGATGGCATCCCAGAGCCGGGCCGTCATCAGCACCAGGCCGGCCATCCAGGCCGGCAGGCCCGCCGCCGAGGTGTAGAAGATGAACAGATAGAAGCCGATCAGGGAGGCGGCCATCCCCGTACCGGCATCCCCCATGCCGTAGGCGAGCAGCACCCGGCGGCGTTGACCGGCCGGCAGGTCCGCCGTGTCCACCACACACGCTGGTAAGTCCGGCGCTGTCGGCGGCGGGGTGGACGGCGTGGGGGAGGTCAAACCTGGAGGCGCTCCTGTGGGGGTCGTCCGGTGTCGGTGATCCGGCCTTGGGAGGCCGGTGCAGGTCATAATGCTTCAGCCGGTTCCGGCGAACCAGCTCCAGTACCTCTGTACTGCTGCGGGCGTAGTTTAGTGGTAAAACCTCAGCCTTCCAAGCTGATGATGCGGGTTCGATTCCCGCCGCCCGCTTTCTTCTTCCCCGTAGCGGCCTTGGCCCTGGGGGGCGTTTCCACCTGGGTTTTCTCGAGCAGGGGCGCGGCCACCAGCAGCATCAGGCTGCGGCTCTCCAGGGGGGCCGTGGACGGCAGCCAGGGTTCAGGCGTGGCGGGCAGGTCGTGGCCGCCGGGGATGGCCGTGTCGATGACCCGGCGCCAGCCGGCCGGTTGGGCTGGCAGGGCGAACTGCATGGGCTGGTAGTAGGCGTTCATCCCACACCAGATCAACGGCCCGATGCTGGCGTCGTGGAGGCTCCAGGCCAGGCAGTGGGACCAGCTGGCCCAGTCCGGCTTGCCCAGCTCGAGGCCGTGCCATTCCCGCCAGAGGGGCTGGTTGCCGGTGCCCCTGACCGGCCCACCGGGGGTGGGGGGGAGCTCCTGGTTGAGCACGGGGGCCAGCCGCTGACGCAGCTGGA
>NZ_JAGQBG010000055.1 GCF_024345515.1 Cyanobium sp. N5-Cardenillas | reverse complement strand
CCTGGGGCAAGCCAGGCACCACCTGGCAACCCCCGATGGCCAGGCACCCTTTGACGGCGTGAATGGCGGACAGGATCGAACCGTCCTCGCCGTGGTCACGCACGTAGAACTGGTTGCCGTAGCGGGTCTGGAGCTCCACCCAGAAGGTTCTGGGCATCAGCGCGAACAGGGCCTCGCCAACGTTGAAGTTGAGCAGGTTGCCGCCACGGGGATCGGCGACCAGCAGCAGGCTGCGCTCGTCCAGGTCCCAGAATCCTTTGACCGCCAGGCCGGGGGTGCGTTCGTACTGGGTCAGGACCCGTAGCTTCCAGCCGCTGGTGGCTTCGAAGCTCTCCAGCTCGGCCTCCAGCTGCCCCCGTTCGCCATCGGTGAGGGCTTTGGCCAGGTCGATCACCGGGGTGGGGTGATCGGGAAGCAGCTGGGGGTTGTCTGCGGCGTGGGCGGCAGCCCCCAGCCCCGGCAGCAGCCAGGTCATCAGCACCAAGGTGAGGGTGGCCAGGCTGGCCCCCAGCCCCCTGCGCCAGCCCCTTCCCGGGCCATCGCGTGTCGCTCCCATGGCTGTCCCTGCCGCTGTCGCCTTCGCCATCGCTCGTGCTCCCATCGGTCAGCATTCTCACCGAGTCACCCTGACGCCGCGTGCAGACCCCCCATTCCGGCTCCCCGGCTGTTCCTGAGTGGCTGAGCCAGCGACTGCAGGCCGCCGGTGGCTCAGTGCCGTTTCTCGACTACATGCAGTGGGTCCTGCATGATCCCGAGCATGGGGCCTACGGGAGCGGCCGGTTGGCGATCGGGCCCCGGGGGGACTTCGCCACCGCCCCCTCCCTGGGGCCGGAGTTCGCCCAGCTGCTCGCCCCCCAGCTGGCCCAGTGGCTGGCCCTGCTGCCGGCTGGCGCCCCCCTGGCCCTGGTGGAGACCGGTCCGGGGGAGGGCCAGCTGGCCCAGCAGCTGGCCGAGGCGCTCCAGGCCGGCTGGCCCGAGCTGGCCAGGCGTACCGAACTGGTGCTGGTGGAGCCGAACGCCGGCATGGCCCAGCGGCAACGGCAGCGCCTCCGTGCCTGCCCGTTACCGGTGCGCTGGATCGATTTCGAAAGCCTGGCCAGTGCCCCACGGCAGGGTGTGGTGCTGGCCCACGAAGTGCTCGATGCCCTGGCCATCGAGCGCATCGAGCGCCGGGACGACCAGTGGTGCCGCCAGCGGGTCGGTCTGCGGGGGGACAGCCTGAGCCTGGAGGCCGCCGAGCCACTCCACGGGCCCGTGCTCAAGCAACTGGAAGGGCTCGGCCTGCTGCCCCTGGATGGGAGCCGGCCGCCGGGCTGGTGCACCGAGCTCCACCCCGGGCTGAAACCCTGGCTGACCGCCTGCGGCGAGGCGCTGGGCGAAGGGTGGTTGCTGGTGATCGATTACGCCCATGAGGCCCGTCGCTATTACGCGCCCCAGCGCTCCGCCGGCACCCTGATGGCCTACCGGCACCAGCGGGCCAGCGGCGACCCGCTGCAGGAGCCGGGTATGTGGGACCTGACGGCCCATCTCTGTCTCGAAACCCTGGAGGCGGCGGCCCGGGCCGCCGCCTGGAAGCCCCTGGGCGGCTGCCGGCAGGGAGAGGCCCTGCTGGCACTCGGTCTGGCCCAGCGCCTGCATGGGCTGCAGCAGCAACCCTCGTCACGGTTGGGGGAGCTGTTGCAAAGGCGTGAAAACCTGCTTCGGCTCGTGGATCCCGCCGGGTTGGGTGAGTTCCGCTGGTTGGCCTTCCACCGGGGCCCAACGGAATCGTGGCCGTCGTCGAGGCCTCAGCCAGCGCCCCTGTTTCTCAGCCAGCCGCCGGTCTGAGGGGGCTCAGAACCAGTCGGACTGGGCGTCCTCCCGGGGATTGACGTAGGCGTGGGGGGTCGTGCGGCGGAACTCCATGGTGATGCTGCGCTTCTGCTCACCATCGGCGGCCAGGGCCTCGATCGGATACAGCTGCTGACCATCCCGGAAGGGAACCTGGAGCCGGAAGGTTCCATCCGGGGACAGGGGAATCTCCTCACCGCCGATGGTCAGGCGGGCGGAGGGATCGGTGGCCCCGTAGACAATCAGTTCGGCATCGGCCACCAGCCAGAAGGAACGCTGGCGAGCGGCCACACCGCCGATGCCGGAGCCGCTGCGGCCGGAGGCCCAGGGGCCCGCACCGGAGTCGGAGAAGTCGCCGCTGCCCTGGAGGCCGATGGCGGAGTCGATCTCATGGAAGGCCTCGGAGCCGCGGCCCAGGCGGCGCCAGGGGCTTGTGGCGCTCTGGTAGAGGCGCTCGTGCAGGTCGTTGATGATCTCCCTGGCCGGGGCAGCGGCGGAGGTGCCGTCGACCGCCGGTGGCAGGGAGAAGGCGACGAAGGGGTCGGGCATGCTGATGGCCGGGCTGTCCAGAACGGGGACGTGGGCCGTGGCGGAGAACGCCAGGGAAATCCAGCCGCCGCTGCCGCCCTTGCGGAAGCCCAGCTCGACTCTGTAGTCGCGCCCGGAGAGGGGCACCGGCAGGTACCACTCGGTGGCCTGGCTATCGACCACCACTTCCTGGAGGGTGTGGGGATGGCTGGAGCCACCGTCGAGTCCAGTCACGTCGGCGACACGCAGGCACAGCTGGGTGGCGCCATCGGCCTGGGACCGGCTCCGGTCGGCCGGGTTGATCGACCAACGCACCTGGGACCACTGGGGATCACGGGGCAGGAACGCCACCCAGGAGGATTCTCCGCCGCCGTCGCTCGGCGGCGCCACGGGGGCGCTGGCGGCGGGGCTGGTCGGTGAGGATGCCGCAGGGGAGGGGGCCTCGGCGGGAGATGACGAAGGACCGGCCGTCTCCTGGCGGCTCCCCAGCCCGATGGTCCTGGCCAGGGCGCCGAGTCGTCGCAGGGGCTGGCTCAGAAAGGTGGTGAACCGGCTGGGACGACTGCTCATGGGCCGTGGGGAATAAAAACCTTCCGGTGATGGTCCCCGATCTGGGGGGCTCCCGCCTTCCCTGTCAGCGAAAGACCACGATCGAAGCCGGAGACGGCGGGCCTTACACGGTCAGCACAGCCCTGATCGTGGCCGGATCGACATCGTCGCGGATGGTGACCGATCCCACGCCGGTGGGCAGCACGAAGCGCACCTTTCCCTGGCGCACCTTCTTGTCCGCCTGCAGGGAGGTCAGCACGGCCTCGGGATCGAGGGCCGGCCAGCCCATGGGCAGTCCGGCGGCCGCCACCAGCCGGCGCTGCCGGTCCTGATCCGCCTGACTCCACAGTCCCATCGCCACGGCGATGTCCCCGGCGGCCACCATGCCCAGACCCACGGCCTCGCCGTGCAGCCAGGTGCCGTAGCCGCTGAGGTTCTCCACCGCATGGCCCAGCGTGTGGCCGTAGTTGAGGATGGCCCGCAGGCCCCCTTCCCGCTCGTCGGCGGCCACCACCCGGGCCTTGGCGGCGGCGGAGCGCTCCAGCAGGCCCTGCAGCAGCTCGGGCCCGATGGCTTCGCGGCTGGCCAGGCCGCCCAGGGGATCACGCAAGGCGGCCTGTTCCAGTTCGTTGAACAGCTGGTCATCCCCGATGACGGCGTACTTGATCACCTCGGCCATGCCGGCGCGGAACTCCCGTTCCGGCAGGGTGGCCAGGACCCGCGGGTCGATCAGCACCAGCTTCGGCTGGTGGAAGGCGCCGATCAGATTCTTGCCGCCTGGATGGTTCACGCCGGTCTTGCCGCCGATGGCGGCATCCACCATGGCCAGCAGGGTGGTGGGCACCTGCACCACGGCGATGCCCCGCAGCCAGGTGGCGGCGGCGAAGCCGGCCATGTCCCCCACCACACCGCCGCCGAGGGCGACGATCAGGGAGCTCCGCTCCAGGCGATGGGCGAAGGCGGCGTCATGGATGGCGGCCACGGTGGCCGGGGTCTTGTGCTCCTCCCCGGCCTCCAGCACCAGGCTCCGCACGGCGAAGCCGCTGGACTCAAGACCCGTCAGCGCTTCAGCACCATGGAATCCCTGCACCTCCGGGTTGGTCACCACCAGCACCCGGGTGCCGCTCTGGAAGCCCCGCTCGATCAGGAAGGAGCCCAGGCGGCCGAGCAGGCCCTCACCGATCAGGATCGGATAGGGATCGGCGGCCAGGGACACCGTGATGGTGCGGTGGTCCTGCGGCACGGACGGTTCATCAAGGGTGGGCTGAGGCTAGGCCGGTGCGGTCTGGCTTCCGACCACGGCCAGCACCGCCTCGCCATAGCTGGCGAGCTTGGCCGTACCGATGCCGGTGATGCCGGCCAGCTCGTCCAGGGCGGTGGGACGGCGTTCGGCGATGGCGATCAGGGTGCGGTCATGGAAGACCACGTAGGGCGGCAGCCCCTGCTGGCGGGCCTGCTCCAGCCGCCAGGCCTTCAGGGCCGCCAGGAGCCCTGGATCAACGGTGTCCGCTCCGGCAGCGGGCCCCGCTCCTGCCCCACCCCCGCCCGCCGCACCGCGACGGTCCTTCGCTGCCGACGGCAGACGCATGTCCAGGCGGGTCTCGCCACGCAGCAGGGGTCTCACCAGGGCGTCATCACCGAACTGGAGGCCCCCATGGCCATCGGCGGCGGCCACCAGGTAACCCCTGGCGCTGAGCTGGCGGAACAGGCTGCGCCACTGGCCCCGATCCAGTTCCTTGCCGATGCCGTGCACCCCCAGCTGGTCGTGGCCGAGGCTGCGGATCCGGGCCGTGTCCCCGCCCAGCAGCACGTCCACCAGGTGGGCGGCGCCGAAACGCCCCCCGGTGCGGTAAACAGCGGAGAGGGCCTTGCGGGCCGGCTCGGTCACATCCGTTCCCTGGTTCGGCTCCAGGCAGACGTCGCAGTTGCCGCAGTCGCTGCCGTCCGCTTCGCCCAGGTAGCGGAGCAGGATCCGCCGGCGGCAGCTGGAGGCCTCGGCGAAGCCGATCAGGGCATTGAGGCGGCCGTGCTCGATCCGCTTCTGGGCCGGATCGGCATCGGAGTCGTCGATGAAGCGACGTAACGGCGGCACGTCCCCGGAGCCGTGCACCATCCAGGCGATGGCGGGCAGGCCATCCCGGCCCGCCCGGCCCGTCTCCTGGTAGTAGGCCTCCAGGCTCTTGGGCAGGTCCACATGGGCGACGAAGCGCACGTCCGGCTTGTCGATGCCCATGCCGAAGGCGATGGTGGCCACCACAACCACGCCGCTGCCGAGCCGGAATCGCTCCAGGGCGGCGCTGCGCCGTTCAGGCGAGAGCCCGGCGTGGTAAGGCAGGGCGTCGTGGCCAGCGGCCTTCAGGGTGCTGGCGAACTCCTCCACCCGCTTGCGGGAGCGGGCGTAGACGATCCCGGAATGACCCTGCTGGTTGGCCACGAAGTCGAGGAGCTGCCGCCGGGGCTCGGTCTTGTCCCGCAGCAGATAGCGGATGTTGGGCCGATCGAAGCTGTCGATGAAGGTCGCCGCCTGTTCCAGGCCCAGGCGCGCCACGATCTCGGCCCGGGTGCGGGGATCGGCCGTGGCCGTCAGGGCGATACGGGGAATCGCGGCGAAGCGTTCGGCGAGCACCGCCAGCTGCAGATACTCGGGCCGGAAATCATGGCCCCACTGGGAGACGCAGTGGGCCTCATCGATGGCGAACAGGGCCAGGGGCAGATCGGCGAGCCGCTCGATCAGATCACCGTTCAGCAGCCGCTCCGGCGAGACGTAAAGCAGATCCAGCTGGCCGGCCTGGAGCTCCCGCCAGGTGGTCGACGCCGCATCGGCGCTTTCGGCCGAATGCAGGGCGGCCGCCCGCACGCCGGCCTGCCGCAGGGCCCCCACCTGGTCCTGCATCAGGGCGATCAGGGGCGACACCACCACCGCGGTGCCAGACCGGCAGAGGGCCGGGATCTGATAGCAAAGCGACTTGCCGCCACCGGTGGGCATCAGCACCAGGGCCGAGCCCCCCGCGCAGACGTGTTCGACGATGGCGGCCTGGGGGCCGCGGAAGGCGTCGTAGCCGAAGACCTCCCGCAGCACCTGCTTCGGCGTCGGCGTCATGGGGAACGGGGATCGGGCGGCACCGGGGGGCTCCTGCCACGGTTCCGATTGTGCATCGCCCCGGCTCCGGCAGGATGCACCCATGGCCCCACCCACCCCCGCCGCATCGGCAGCGACCCGCTCCGCCTGGGCGTTCCTGACCCCCGCCCTGGTGCTGCTCGCCGTGTCGGTGCTGATCCCGGCAGCGATGGCCCTGGTGATCAGCTTCACCCGCACGGGGCTGGATGTGAGCGAGCCGCTCACTTTCGTCGGCCTGGCCAACTTCCGCCGGCTGGTGGCGGATCCGATGCTGCTGCGCGTCACCGGCACCACCTTTCTCTACCTGGTGGGGGTGGTGCCCCCGATCGTGCTCGGATCCCTGGCGCTGGCGGTGCTGGTCAACCGTCAGCTGCCGGGCATCCACTGGTTCCGCGGCGCCTTCTACACCCCGGTCCTGGTGTCCCTGGTGGTGGCGGCGATCGCCTTCCGCTGGCTCTACGCCGAGAACGGCCTGGTCAACGGCTGGCTCGCGGCCCTGCTGGGAGATCGCTTCACGCCGATCGGCTTTCTCACCTCCACCGGCCTGGCCCTGCCCTCGGTGATGCTGGTCACCCTCTGGAAAGGCCTCGGCTACTACATGGTCATCTTCGTGGCCGGCCTGCAGGGGATCTCCGCCGATCTCTACGAGGCGGCAGCCCTGGATGGCAGCGAGGGCTGGCGTCGCCACCTGGACATCACCCTGCCCCTGCTGAGGCCCTACATCACCCTGGTGGCGGTGATCTCGGCCATCGGGGCCACCAAGGTGTTCGAGGAGGTCTTCCTGATGACCCAGGGCGGGCCGGCCGACAGCACCCGCACGATCGTCTATTACGTCTACGACCAGGCTTTTTCGGAGCTGGAGATCAGCTACGCCTGCACCGTCGGCCTGGCCCTGTTTCTGATCGTGCTGCTGCTCAGCCTGGTCCGCTATGCCTTCGCCGCCGAGAACCCTCTGCAGTGAGGACCCGCCTGGGCCTTGACGCCCTGGTGGCAGGCTGGTCCCCGGTTCGAACGACCTCGCAGGGTGCAGACCATCCCTGACACCGATCCCCAGACGGAACCCGCTGCGATCGATGCCATCGGCATCGTGGGGGGCGGCCAACTGGCCTGGATGCTGGCCCAGGCCGCCCGGGACCTCGGCGTCGCCCTGCATGTGCAGACCCCCGGCGCCGACGATCCTGCGACCCGCGAAGCGGCCAGTGTGGTTCTGGCCGCCATCGATGACGTGGCCGCCACCCGGGAGCTGGCCAGCCGCTGCCGCGCCATCAGCTTTGAAAACGAGTGGATTCCCCTGGAGGCCCTGCAGGCGCTCGAGGGTCCTGGTCTCCAGTTCCTGCCCGGACTCGAGGCGCTGCGTCCCCTGGTGAGCAAGGCGGGGCAGCGGCGACTGCTGGGCGACCTGCACCTGCCGGCCCCCCGCTGGTTCCCCCTGGCCGATGTGTTCCAGCCCGTCGCCCCCGGCCCGGCGTATGGGGGGCAGACCATCGTGCCGGTGAGCCAGCCGAGCCCCTCTCTGTCCCCAGCGGCTCCCCGCCTTCCCGAGGGCTTCGCTTTCCCGATGATGGCCAAGGCCAGCCGCGGGGGCTACGACGGCCGGGGCACGGTGCCCCTGGCCGACCTGGCCGCCCTCGAGGAGCTGCTCGCCACGGTCGACGCCGACGACTGGATTCTCGAGGAGCTGGTGCGCTTCGAGCAGGAACTGGCCCTGGTGGCCTGCCGCGACCGGCACGGCACGGTGGCTTGCTACCCCCTGGTGCAGACGCACCAGCACCGACGCGTTTGCGACTGGGTGCTCTTCCCCGCGCCGGTGGATCACCGGGTCGAGGTGTTCGCCCGCAACGTGGCCGCCTCTGTGCTCACCGCCCTCGATTATGTGGGCGTATTGTCGATCGAGTTCTTCTACGGGCCTTCGGGTCTGCAGGTCAACGAGCTGGCGCCCCGCACCCACAACTCCGGCCACCTGACGATCGAGGCCTGCCGCACCAGCCAGTTCTCCCAGCAGGTGCGCATCGTCGCCGGACTGCCGATGGGCGCCACCGACGCCGTGGTGCCCGGTGCCCTGATGGTCAACCTGCTCGCCCCGGAGGGTGGCGATGCCGACCAGCTGGAGCGGCGCCTGGCCCTGGAGGCGCTCCCAGGCGCCCACCTGCACTGGTACGGCAAGCAGGGGGGCGGGGCCGGCCGCAAGCTGGGCCACCTCACCCTGCTGCTTGAGGGCCGCACGGACACCGAGCGTGAACGGGACAAAGAGCGGCGGCTGGCGGAGGTGCGCGCCATCTGGCCGCTGCCCGGTTCTGCCACTTAGGATGGTTCCGGACTGCCGTGTTGGTGACTGCCTTTCACAGTTTTCTGATCTGACTCCCTTTCGACGCGGGGAGTCTTCAGCGACGGCAACGTATACCGGCCTCACGGCCGGAAACGAAGCCCCGCCCCTGACTCCCCACCTGGTTCATCCAGGTCGAACACTGGGGCAAGACGGCACGGCGGTCCACCCTTTTCTCACCTTCCGATGGCGCCCGGCCCGCCATGCTGGTGGCACGTCCATCCGCCGCCGTGATCAGCGAGCTTCCGAGCTTCCAGTCGTCGTTCGAGCGCCTCCTGGCCCGCGCCCCGGGCCCCGTCTTTCCCCGCGCCCGGGCGCTTTATCTGCAGAAGTACCCCCTGGAAGGGGAGAGCCAGGGCGACTTCCGCACCTTTCTGCTGGAGGAGGAGATCCAGGAGAGTCCGGCCGGTGCCGTGCGGATTCGGGCCCTGGCCCTGGCTGTCGTGGCCTGGGGCCAGCCCTGCTTCGATGCGGCCGCTGCGGCCGCCTACCTCGAGCGACGCTGGGGGCTGCATCCCCACGATCTGCAGGAGGTGGAAGGGGCGAGCTGGTTCCGGGAGGCCGGCGCCTACGGCCGCTTCTGCACCCCGGCGGTCTACGAGCGGGTCGCCCCCACCAGCTTGCTCAGCGCGTCAGCCGATCCAGGGCCTCCTGCAGCTGATCCCGGCTCAGGCGCGTGACCACAAAGACCTCCTGAGCCGTGCTGCCCCTGCGGGCCAGCAGCTTGTGGCCGCCGGTGATCGGGCTCGACACCCGCAGCCGCAGACCGATGCTGCGGCCCTTCACCCGTGTGATGACCGCCGGGGTGATCGTGTCGATGTCCGGCAGGGTGGCCAGCCGCCGCAACAGCGGGATGAGCCCCTCCACGTAAGTGCTGTGGGTGATCACAAGCCGGGCCATGGCCTTTCCTCAGCCCTGGCCCAGCGGTGCCATGGTCAACCCCTCGGCGCTGAGCAGCTGGTGGTAGAGCTCCCCCTGCTCCAGGGGCCCGCTCCAGACCACCGCCGATCCTTCCCCATCGATCCGGTGGGCCAGATTCCAGGCCTGATCGGGCTGCATGCCCGGCAGGTGCCGCACCAGGGCCTCCACCACGTGCTGGAACGTGTTGACGTCATCGTCAAGGACGATGACATTCACGTTGGGATAGCGCTCCTGGAGGCGCTGCCCCGCCTGGGCGGGACTTCTGGATGGAGCGACGACCATGGGGCCTTCAGCGGCTGCCGGTCACCAGCGTAGGTAACATGCGCTCACCCTTGAATCGGGCTCGATGCTGATCACCCTTGGTTGGTCCGCCCTGGCGGCCATCTTCACCTTCTCGATCGCCATGGTGGTGTGGGGCCGCAACGGTGACAACAGCATCGGTTTCTGATCTGGCTTTCCCCACCACCACCCTGCTGGCGGGTCTGGCCTCCGCCCTGCTCCTGTTCGTGAGCGTGGGCGTCATCTACCTGTCCACCGTCGAATGGCGTGACCGGCGCCGTCGTCGCTCCACCGAAGGCCGCTCCCGCCCCTGAGGCCCTGGGCTGGCCCCGGTTCAGCCATGGCGGTTTGTCCGGGGAATCACGGCGGCCGCCCATCACCCACCGAGGCCGAACCCTGTCGGCGTTTGCATGAGCCGTCCGTTCGATCGTCTCCGACGTTCTCTGGTGGCACCGGCCCTGCCACGGCTGCCGCTCCCCCCGCTGCCGGCCACCACGGCCACGCTGCTGTTGCTGTTGCTGCTGCCCGGCCTGGCCCTGTGGCGCTGGCCCAGGCCCAGGGCCCAGGGGCTGGAGCAGCTCATGGCGGCGAGCAGCCTGCTGCAGAGCTTTGCCGCCAGTCCGGATAGGCCCGTGCCGGCCCTCTGGCGTGAGCGTTTCGGCGCCACCCCGGCCACCCGGCTGTGGCGCGAGCAACGCCGCACCTGGTGGCAGTTCTGGGGCCCCCATGCCGACGGGGGGGCTTACCTGGCTGTCCAGGACAACGCCGGCTCCCAGCGCCCCCTGCCCGCCAATGGTCTGCGGGTGGGGAATCTGCTGGTGGTGGCGCCGGATGCCCTCTCACGCCGCCTGCTCCAGGACCAGCTGCGGCCCGATCAGCGGGCCGGGCGCGGTCTGTACAGCGCCTGTTTGCCCAGGCTGGAGAGCGGTCAGGGGGTGTTCTGGAATGCCTCCGGCCTCGGGGCGCTGGTGGGGCCCCTGGCCCCGCTGCTGGAGGCCTACCAGGAGGGTTGCCTGTCCCTGTCGCTGGAGTCCTCCGAGCTGCGCTGGCGGGGCGAGGCCACCGACCGTGCCGCGACGGCGGGTCCGGCCCGATCCGTCCGTGCCCCGGACGTCCCGGCGTCTTCCCTGCCACCCCTGCCGCCCGACCTGCTGCTGGAACTCCAGGGATCCTCCCTGGAGCAGCTGTTCCGCGGCTTGCTGTCGCGGCAGCTGATCCGGGATCCCCTGGCGGCGCGCTACGGCATCGACACCAAAGGCCTGGCCCTGCTGCGCCGTTCCCCGTTCCGGCTGCGGCTCCAGCCCCAGGCCAGTGGCCCCTTCCAGGCCTCGCTCGAGCTCCAGGTGGCGGTTGGGCGCGACCGCCAGGCCTGGCGAGACCTGTTGCTCGGCCTGGGCCGTTCCCTGCAGGCCCAGGCCCTGCAGGACCTGCCAGGCGCCAGCCCGTCGTCCCAGGCGCAGGCGGCGACCTGGCGCCGGGAGGATGGTGTGGTGCTGGGGGGATGGCGCTGGATCGGGGACAGCGGGCCCACACCCCAGCTTCTGTTGTTCCTCGGTCCGGTTCCGTCCCGTTGGCAGACCATGACCACCACGGGTGTTCAGGCGCCCGGCCCAGGTTCGCTGTGGTTGCGGGTGCGCCCCCAGGGCCTGGATCAGCTGGGCCTGCTGCCCGAACCGCTGCCGGATCTGGTGCGTCGCGCCGACCAGCTGGCGATGGAGGCCGCCCCCGGTGCCGGTGGGGTCAGCTGGCTGAGGGGACGCCTTCAGGTGATCCCGTGATCTCCTGCCGTTCGCGCCGGCGCCGCTCGGCGGCCACGGTTTCCTCCATGAGCTCGACGGCCATGGACATCTTCTCCAGGTTGCTGGCGTAGAGGGAGAGGTCCTTGTCGAGACGGTCCCGCAGCAGGCCGATCGAGGCGCCGATGTCGTGGGCGAGCTGGCGCAGGGCCTGGGGTTCCATGGCGTCGTCCGCGAGGGCCTGCTCCAGCAAAGCGAGCAGGCCGACGGCCATCAGGCGTGAGTAATGGAAATCCGGCCGACGGATGCTGGCCAGGGCCGTGGCCACCGGCGCCGGTGCCCCTTCCCCCTGGGCTTCGATCCACTGACGCACCTCCTGCTGGCTGTGGCGCCCCATGGCGGCGAGGGCCTCAACGCACTGGCGGCGCAGGTCAGGACCGTCATAGCCGGAGGAGGCGCACAGGGCCTCAAACAGGGGTCCCTTCTGCTCCTCGGGCCGGTAGCCGCGGGCAAAGCCGTCGAACACCTGAACGAGACCAACGGCGAACAGGGGATCCGTCTGGAAGCCCTTCTGGCGGCTGAGCAGGTGGAGCTCCACCAGCAATTCGTCGACCATGCGCCGGTAGAGGGGACCGATGACATGGGGGAAGGCGCCATGGAAGGCACGCTTGCTGTCGGCGACGGTGAGAGCAGCGCTCACGCGGTTGGATTCTTCGTTGCTGCGACCATAGCGCTGCAGGCACTCGACCCGATCGGCGGCTGGGTAGGATCGTTTCAATCGTCTGTCTGGAGCCCATGATCCCGATCGTCATCGAGGAGTCGGGTCGCGGTGAAAGAGCCTTCGACATCTATTCCCGCCTGCTGCGGGAGAGGATCATCTTCCTCGGGGAACCGGTGACTGCAGAATCCGCCAACCGTGTGGTGGCCCAGTTGCTGTTTCTGGAAGCGGAAGATCCCGAGAAGGATATCTTCCTCTATGTCAATTCTCCAGGGGGTTCGGTTTACGACGGGCTCGGCATTTTCGACACCATGCAGCACATCAAACCCGATGTGCAGACCGTCTGTGTGGGCCTCGCGGCCAGCATGGGGGCCTTTCTTCTCTGTGCCGGAGCCAAGGGCAAGCGCAGCAGCCTGACCCACTCCCGGATCATGATCCACCAGCCCCTGGGGGGGGCCCGCGGCCAGGCCAGCGACATCCGCATCCAGGCCGACGAGATCCTCTATCTCAAGGACAAGCTCAACCGGGAGCTGGCCAGCCGCACCGGACGGGATCTCGAGCAGATCCAGATCGACACCGACCGGGACTTCTTCATGTCCCCGGCCGAAGCGATGGCCTATGGCCTCATCGACAAGGTGATCGAAAAGCGTCCCATCCGTCCGGTCTGAAGCGGAACGGCTGTCAAGGCCTGCGATTGCAGGCCTTTCCCATGACTGGTGTCAGGATGGTTCCCGGCTTCAGGTGGCCTCAGCCGGATCCGCGACGGCCACGTCCTGATGGTTGGCGGACGCCAGATCCGCCGCCGTGAGCAGGGGTGAGAAACGGTCCTTGTCGGGAATGGCGGCGAACTCCGAGACGATCAGGCGGAACTCATCGCCATCGAGACTTTCCTTCTCGATCAGCAGCTCCACCAGGCGGTCCATGCAGGCGCGATGCTCGGCCACCAACTTGACGGTGTCGGTGTAGCAGCTCTGAACGATGTGACGCACGGCCCCATCGATCTTGTGGGCGATGGCATCGGACACGTCACTGCGGGTCATCAGATCGCGGCCCAGGAACACCTCCTGATTGCCGGCCTCCAGGGACATCGGTCCCAGTTCACTCATGCCGAAGCGGGTGACCATCTGCCGAGCCATCGAGGCCACCTGCTGGATGTCACCGCCCGCACCGGTGGTGACCTCCGAGTGGCCGAACACCACATCTTCGGCCGCCCGGCCCCCCAGGGCCCCCATGATCCGGGCCCGCAGCTGGGCCCGGCTCACCAGCATCTGCTCCTCGTCGGGGGCGAACCAGGTGAGTCCCTGGGCCTGTCCCCGGGGAATCAGGGTGACCTTCTGGACGGGGTCGTGCTGCTTGACCAGGGTGCCCACCAGGGCGTGGCCCACCTCGTGATAGGCGATCAGACGTTTGCTGCGGCCATCGGTGAGGGGTTTGCCCTCCATGCCGGCGATGATCCGGTCGACGGCGTCGTCGATCTCGGCCAGGCCGGTGGCCTCCTTGCGACGGCGCGCCGTGAGGATCGCCGCCTCATTGAGCAGGTTGGCCAGGTCGGCGCCGGTGAAGCCGGGGGTGCGGCGGGCAATCATCTCGAGGGAGACATCCTCGGCCAGCTTCTTGTTGCGGCTGTGCACCTTGAGGATCGACAGCCGACCCTTGATGTCGGGGGCATCCACCTGGACCTGGCGATCGAAACGGCCGGGACGCATCAGGGCCGAATCAAGAACATCGGGACGGTTGGTGGCCGCGATGATGATGATGCCGCTGTTGCCCTCGAAACCATCCATCTCGGTGAGCAGCTGGTTGAGGGTCTGCTCGCGCTCGTCGTTGCCGCCGCCGATGCCGGCACCACGCTGCCGTCCGACGGCATCGATCTCATCGATGAAAATCAGGCAGGGGCTGTTCTCCTTGGCCCGCTTGAACAGGTCGCGGACGCGGCTGGCCCCCACACCCACAAACATCTCGACGAACTCCGAGCCCGACAGGGAGAAAAAGGGCACTCCGGCCTCGCCGGCGATGGCCTTGGCCAGCAGGGTCTTGCCGGTGCCGGGGGGGCCCACCAGCAGCACACCGCGGGGGATCTTGGCCCCCACGGAGGTGAACCGCTCCGGAGTCTTGAGGAAGGTGACCACTTCCTGCAGGTCCTGCTTGGCCTCCTCGACGCCGGCAACGTCATCGAACTTGACGCCGGTTTCCGCTTCCATGGCGAAGCGTGCCTTGGATTTGCCGAACTGCATCGCCTGGCCAGGTCCGCCGGGCATGCCCGAGGAGCGTCTGGCCAGGAAGATCAGCGAGCCGATCAGCAGCAGCGGGAACAGCAGGTTGCCCAGCAGGCCCAGGGCCGGCGGGGTCGCCTTGGGTGGGTGGACATCGAAGCTGATGCCCTGGTCCTTGAGCTTGTTGATCAGCTCGGGGGCGACCCCGGGCAGATCCACCCGCAGCCGTTGGACCCGGTTGTCGAGGTCGGGATCCACCGCTTCGATCACCGCGGTGCGGCCACCGTCGTAGATGTCGACCGCCGTCACACGGCCCGCTTCGACGTAATCAAGGAAGCGGCCATAACTCATGCGGGCCACAGCGGCATTGCGGGGCGCCGTGGTGTCACCGGTGGGCCCGGGCGCCAG
>NZ_JAGQBG010000054.1 GCF_024345515.1 Cyanobium sp. N5-Cardenillas | reverse complement strand
CCGTGCTGGCCCAGGGCTTCGGGCGGGTGATTCCCGACGACGGCCTCCTCGAGGTCCCGATCGCCTCGCCCAGCACCCGCCTGCAGGGCCTCAACGCCCTCGCCTCCCTGCTCACCTCCGCCGTGGTGCAGTCGCCCGTCAACCACCCCGATCTTCTGTGTCTGCGGGCCCGCCACATCACCATCACCACCGACCCGCCCCAGCGGCTGGTGATCGACGGCGAAATGCTTGAGGCCGACCCGGTCAGCTTCACCTGCCTGCCCGGCGCCCTCACCGTGTTCGCCCCCCTGCCGCCACCGTGAACGGGCCCCCATGAACCTCGCCTCCGAGGCGGACATCGCCACCAAGGTCGGCCGCATGGCCGAGCGGGTGCGCTGGGGCCATCCCGAGATCGTCCGCCGTGGCATCGATCCCTGCCGCCTGGCCATCGAGGGGGATCCGGAGTCGCCCGAGGCCTTTTCCTTCCTGGTGCTGGGGGACAGCGGCACCGGGCTGCACCGCCGCGACACCCCCCAGCGGCGGGTCGCCGAGCAGCTGCTCGCCCATGGGGCCGACGCCCGCTTCCTGCTCCACACCGGGGATGTCGTCTACCAGGTGGGCTCCAGTGAGCAGTACCCGGACAACTTCATCCGTCCCTACCGGGAGTGGATCGTGGGCGGTGAGGACTGGCGCCGGCTGCGCTACGACCGGCTCGTCTTCCGGGTGCCGTTCCTGCCGGTGCTCGGCAACCACGACTACTACGACCTGCCGCTGCCGCTGGGGCTGCTGGCCGGCCTGACCGCGCCACCACGGCGCCTGCTGCGGGCCTGGCTGGATCTGGATGTGGGCTGGCACGGCTCCTACGTGGGCCAGGCCTGGGCCCGCGCTTTCGTTGATGTGCTCAGCGCCGTGCCGGAGGCGGACCTCGGCGATCACCTTGAAAGCACCCGCACCGCCACGGTCGACGGGGCCCGCTGCCTGCTCTACCGCCCCGGCCGGTACACCCGCCTGCCCCACCGCCATTACACCTTCCGCTTTGCCGGCGTCGATGTGTTCGCCCTCGACTCCAACACCTTCAACCAGCCCCTGCCGGGCGGTACCGACGACGGGGAACTGCACCAGCGTCGCCAGCGGCTCGACGCCGAACGTGCCTCCCTGCTGCTGTCCCTCGGCCCGCTCAGCGGTGATGAGGACATCCGCGACGATCGGGCCGCCAAGGCCGAGCAGCTCGATGAGCAGATCCGCGACATCGACAAGCAGCTCGCCAGCGGGGTTTCGGCCCGTGCCGGCCAGGCCCCTGCCGTCGATGGGGCCCAGCTCGACTGGTTCGCCGAGGCGCTGATCGCCTCCTGGCGCAACCCGGCCGTGCGGGGCCGGCTGCTGGTGCTGCACCATCCACCTGTCGTCACCGAGGCCAGCAAGTGGGACCAGGGCCAGACCCTGGCCGTGCGCGCCCAGCTGCGCCGGGCGCTCGATCGTGTGGCCGCCGCCCTCGGCCATCTGCCGGCCGGGCGTCCCCTGATCGATCTCGCCTTCAGCGGCCATGCCCACTGCCTGGAGTTGCTCGACACCGGCGACACCGGCCACGGCGACGCCCACATCCCCTGGGCGATCTGCGGCGGCAGCGGCTACAGCCTGCGCCGCCAGCGCCGGGAGGGGCCCGAGCTGCTGGAAGGTCCACCCGGCGCCGAGCGTGTCGTGGCCCGCTCCCGCCTCTTCCTCGGCCGCAGCGGCCGGGGCTCGGCCCTGTGCCGCGCCTACTCCGCCCTGCGGGTGGAGGTGGCGGCCGGCACCCCCCTGAAACTCACGCTCGTACCGCTGGTGGCGGAGAAGGCTCAAGGGGAATGGCGGCCCTACCGCGGGGCCGCCATTCCGCTGTAGAACGGCCGGCGCCACCCCCCACTCCAATGGACCCCAGCGCGGATCTCTCCGGCCACTTCCTCCAGCTCGCCTGCGGCAACTGGGTCACCCAGATGCTGCACGTGGCCGCCGAGCTGGCAATCGCCGACCACCTTGCGGCCGCGGGGCCGGAGGGTCTGGAGGCCGAGGAACTGGCCGGCCGCTGCGGCGCCGACGGCGAGTCCCTGTTCCGGCTGCTGCGGGGTCTGGCGAGCCTAGGCGTGTTCGCCGAGAGCGAGAGCCAGCCACGCCGCTTCGTGCTCACCCCCCTGGCCGAACTGCTGCGCAGCGACCACCCCGGCTCCCTGCGCCAGTTCGTGCGCATGCTCGGCGGCGAGCACTACGACGCCTGGACCGACCTGCTCCACAGCGTCCGCAGCGGCGAGAGCGCCTTCCGCCACCACTACGGCGAACCCGTCTTTGACTGGTACGGCCACAACCCCGAGCGCGGCGCCATCTTCGACGGCGCCATGACCGACTTCTCCCGCGTCGAGACCGAGGGACTGCTGGCGGCCTACGACTTCAGCGGCATCAAGCACCTGGTCGACGTGGGCGGCGGCCGCGGCGGACTGCTGCAGACCGTGCTGCGCCACCACGGCCATCTGCGCGGCACCCTGTTCGATCAACCGACCGTGGTGGCGCCGGTGACGGTGCCGCCGGAGCTGGAGGGGCGCTTGGCCGTGGCCGGCGGTGACTTCTTCCAGCAGGTGCCGGCCGGCGGCGATGCCTACCTGCTCAAGCACATCGTCCATGACTGGGGCGATGACGCCTGCCTGACGATCCTGGGCCACATCCGCACCGGCCTCGCCCCCGGCGGACGGGTGCTGATCCTTGAGCAGGTGATCCCCCCGGGCAACGATCCGGCCCCGGGCAAGCTGCTCGATCTGAACATGCTCGTGATGACCGAAGGCGGCCGGGAGCGCACCCCCGCGGCCTACGCCCACCTGCTGGAGCGGGCCGGCCTGCGCCTGGCCGCTCTCCATCCCACCCCCTCGCCGGTCACGGTGGTGGAGGCGGTGGCGGCCTGATCACAATGGGGGGCCCTGCCCCGCTCCGGCCTTGAGCCTTCCCATCGCCCTGCTCACGGTCACCGACAGCCGCACGCTTGCCGACGACCCCTCCGGCGACGCCCTGCAGCAGCGGCTGGAAGCCGCCGGCCACCGGCTGGTGGAGCGCGCCCTGGTGCCCGACGACCGCTACCGCATCCGCGCCGCGCTGAGCCGCTGGATCGCCGACCCCGCCGTGCAGGTGGTGATCAGCTCCGGCGGCACCGGCCTCACCGGCCGCGACGGCACCCCCGAGGCCGTGGCGCCCCTGCTCGACAAGACCATCGAGGGCTTCGGGGAGCTGTTCCGGGTGCTGTCCTTTGAGACGATCGGCACCAGCACCCTGCAGAGCCGCGCCCTGGCCGGGGTGGCCAACGGCACGGTGGTGTTCGTGCTGCCCGGCTCCCTCGATGCGGTCACCACCGCCTGGGACCGGCTGATCCGCGCCCAGCTCGACGCCACCACCCGCCCCTGCAACCTGGTGCAGCTGCTGCCGCGGCTCACCGAATCCGCCGATCAGGCGCCATGAAGGTCCGCCCCTGGTGGCTCGGGGCCTTGGCCCTGCTGCTGACCCTCGGCCTCTGTTGGCTGCCGCCGGCTGGGGCGGGTGCCGCCGCCAACGCGGATGGCGCCGGGGCCCGTGGGGCTGGGGCGGGCCCGGCCGACCTCAGCGGCGTGGTGGCCGCCGGCAGTTTCGAGCTGGCCAAGGTGAGGATCCTCGGCGTTCCCGCCCTCACCGTGGCCTCCCCCGTGGTGGGGCACCAGGACAATGCTCCCGATGCGCGGCGCCGCGCCGCAGTGATCGAGGGCAACCTGCGCCTGCTCTACGACCCCGAGCACCTCTGAAGCGAGAGCGAACAGATCGCCGAATGGGTCCTGGTCCGGTTGCTGGGGGGGAGTGGTGGGGCCTGTGAGCCGTCGCCGCTCCAGCGGGTGACGGGCAGCGCCCCCGAGCAGCTGGTGGTGGAGCGCCGGCAGCTGCCGGGTGGGGATGTGGTGCTGGAAGCCAGGGTGCCGGAACGCTCCGAACCCCTGCCCCTGCTCACGATCACCCGCGCCGACGCCAGCCTCAACGGCACCAGCGCCTGGGCCCTGGGGGAACGCTGGCAGAAGCGGCTGCAGAGCCGCCTGCGCCATGCCCGCCAGGTGATGCAGCCGGCCGATCTGCGCCGCCGCTGGCAGATCACCCTCACGGTGCAACTGGCCCTGGCCCTGGTCACCGCCACCACCCTCTGGCTGTGGCGCCGGAACCGGGAGCGCTGCTCCGGACTCATCAGCCGCCGCAGCCCCACCCCTGATCGGGCCCTGGAGCAACGCCTGCAGCTCCATCAGGTCGTCGGGCTGGTGCTGCTGCTGCTCGTGCTGCTGCAGCTGATGGTCATGCTGGCGCTCGGGGTGATGGCCGTCCCCGGCAAGGTGCCCCTGGGGCTGCAGTTGCTGCTCCAGCCCCTCCATTCCGTCCTCAAGGTGCTGATGGTGGGGCTGGCCGCCCTGCTGGCGCGCTCCCTGGCCACGTTTCTGCTGCACCAGTGGGCCGACGGGGGCCGGGTGCCGGTGGAGGAGCAGGCCCGGCGCGAGCAGCGGCACCGCAGCCTGCTGCGGGTGAGCCACCGGCTGATCGACCTGGCCTGCATCCTGGTGGCGGCCGGCTGGATCGTGATCGACATTCCCGGCATCCGCGCCGCCTCCTCCTCCCTGCTGCTGGCCGGCGGCGCCGTCCTGGGCGGCCTGGCCCTGGTGTTCCAGGGGCTGCTGCGGGATTTCATCGCCGGCCTCGCCGTGCTGATCGAAGACCGCTACGCCATCGGCGACTGGGTGGAGATCGATGGCCTCGCGGGCGACGTGGTGGATGTGGGGGTGCTGAGCACCCAGTTGCACTGCCTCGACCACCGCGTGGCCGTGATCCAGAACAGCGCCTTCGACCGGGTGGTGAACCACACCAAGCTGCGCTCGGGCGAAGAGGTGAAGCTGCTGGTGTCCCACCGCTGCGCCGACATTGACCAGGCCCTGGCGGTGATGGCCGAGGAGCTGGCCCTGTTCCACGCCGACACCACCTGGGGACCCCGGCTGCTGGCGGCGCCCCTGCTGCGGGGCGTCAGCGGCACCGGCCCGATGGGCATCACCGTGAGCGCCCTGCTCACCACCGTGGCCGGCGAACAGTGGGCCTGCTCCCGCGAGCTGCAGCGGCGCCTGGTGGCCCGCTTCCAACGGGAGGGGATCCCCCTGGCCGATGGCCTGGAGCTGGCCGGGCGGGGCTGATCAAGGTGGGCGCGGCTACGGTGGGGCGTGCGGAGGAAAGTTGATGGCTGCAGCGACGCAGAACCACGAGACCTTCATCCGCCAGGCCATCGACCTGTCCCGCAAAGCGGCCCTGGAGTACGGCACCGGCGGGGCCTTCGGGGCCGTGATCGTCAGGGATGGCGTGGTCATCTCCCAGGGGATGAACCGCGTCGTGGCCAGCCACGATCCCACCTGGCACGGCGAGATGGAGGCGATCCGGCTGGCCTGCATCACCCTGCAGTGTTTCAAGCTGCCCGGCTGCATCCTCTACACCTCCGCCGAGCCCTGTCCGATGTGCATGGCCACCTGCTACTGGGCAGGAATCGAGGAGGTTTACTACGCAGCCACCGTGGAAGATGCCCTCCAATACGGTGATTTCGATGATCGCCCGATCTACGAGCAGCTCGCCCTGCCCAAGGAAAAACGCTCGATCCGGCTTCACCAGATTTTGAGGGAGGAGGCGGTGGAGGTCTGGAAGGAGTACCAGGTCAAACCCGACCGGGTTCGCTACTGAGGCGCGCTCAGGTGCTGGTGGCGGGCAGGGCCCGGAGCAGCTGCAGCATCAGTCCCAGCGCCACCAGGATCGAGGCCAGGGTCAGGCGCTGGTGGTGCCGGCTGGCGGTGCCCTCCAGCCAGGGCCGGCACAGGCGGCTCACCCAGGGCACCAGCCACCAGCCGGTGAGAGCCACGGTGCAGACATTGCCCAGCAGCAGGCCGCTGGGACCATCCAGCGGCAGGGGCTTCAGCAGCACCCGCACCACCGCCACGGGGGGCTAGAGGACCAGCAGCACCAGCAGGTTCACCTTCCAGATGGGCACGGACGCCCCGCCGGCCTCCCCCAGCCAGCGGGCGTAGCCCTCCCAGTCGGAGCGACCCTCGTAGCGGTAGCCGTCTCGCTCGGCGGCGCAGAGCAGATCGCGCCGTTCCTGGCTGTCCATCCAGCCCATGAACGCGCCGGGGGTCGTGAAACTCAGCTCCGAGGCGTACAGCATCCGACCCGCGTGGGGCTCCCGGCCCACGGCGGTCGGAGCGGTTTCGGCCACGAAGCCCGGATACCGACGGGCCGCCGCCATCAGCCGGGCCTCCACCGCCAGGAACGCCGCCACCCCCTCCGGTTCGACGCGATGCAGGAAGCGATGGCTGAACGGTGGCGCCGTCTCGCTGGAATGGGCGGGCGAGGCGGGCATCGCGGCATCGCGGCGGCGGCCCCACCATGGGCCATCAGGTCGCCCGCAACCAGCGGTGCCGCGCCCGGTCGCTGAGGTCCTCGCCGACCAGGGTGAGCAGCGCGTACACCGCCACCAGCGCCAGCAGCTGGTCCCAGGCGAAGGAGCTGAGGCTCTCCAGCAGCTGGCTGCCCAGCCCCGTCGCCCCCGCCAGGCCCACCACCACCGATTCCCGCAGGATCACATCGGCCCGGTAGGCGCCGTAGGCCAGGTAGGGCCGGGCCAGGGCGCTGAAGCGGCCGTAGAGCAGGGCCAGCCTTGGTCCGCTGCCGCCGCAGGCCAGGGCCTCCTCGGCGGCCGGGTCGGCGGCGTCGGCACTCTCCAAGAGCAACCGGCCCAGCACCCCCAGGTTGTGGAACCCCAGGGCCAGGGAGGCGGTGATCACCCCCGGCTCCAGCACGAACAGCAGCAGCAGGGCGGTGAGGGGCGGCGGCCATAGCCGACCCAGGGCCCACAGCAGCCGCAGCCCCTGCCGGGCCCAGCCCACCGGCGCCACCACCAGCAGCAGCAACGGCGCCAGCCCCACCGCCAGGCTGGCCGCCAGGGCGGTGAGCAGCAGGGTGCCACCCACCAGCCGGGGCCAGGGCAGGGCCGCGATGGTGGCCCAGTCGCCGCCGCCCAGACCCGGCAGGGGCTGCCACTGGAACAGGGCCGCCGGATCCACCCCCAGGCCGCGCCCCACCAGAACGGAGAGGGGTAGCAGGGCCGCCAGGGCCAGCAGCATCTCCCGGCTGCGCTCCCCCACCCCCCGCCGGGCCAGCACGAACCGGCCGGGCACCAGCCAGCGCCGGCGCAGCAGGCTGATGCCCCCTTCCAGGGCCAGCATCACCGCCAGCAGCAGCCACAGGCCGCTCCAGAGTTCCCGGAACTCCAGCGACTGCAGCGTCAGCTTGAGGTCGGTGCCCAGGCCCCCGAGACCGAACACCCCCAGCAGGGTGGCGCTGCGCAGGGCACACTCCAGCCGGTAGCCGCCGTAGCTGAGCACCCCCGGCAGCAGGGCCGGCCCCAGGGCCGTGAGCAGGGCCGCCGGGGCCGGGGCCCCCGCCGCCCGCAGGGCCTCCAGGCCGGTGGTGGGCAGGGCATCAAGCAGGTCGGACAGCACCCGCGCCACCAGGGCCCCGAAGGGCAGGGCGATCGCCAGCACCGCCACCGCCGGCTGCAGCCCCACCAGCTGGAGCAGCAGCAGCCCCCAGATCAGCTCGTGGATCGCCCGGGGCAGGGCCAGCAGGCGGCGGATCAGCTCCGCCGGCAGGGCGCTGCCCGTCAGGGTGCGCCACACGGTGCGGGAGCTGCACGCCCCCAGCAGCAGGCCCAGCACCAGGCTGCCGGCCCAGCCCAGCAGGGCCATGCCGGCCGTCACCCCCAGCCCCTTCAGCAGCGACGCCAAGACCACCGGATCCAGCGAGGGGGTCACCGCCGCGAGCGCGAAGCTGCCGATCAGCTCCCAGCCGCCCCCGTGCACCAGCGGCGGCAGCAGGACGGCCAGGGGCACCAGCACCAGAGCCGGCAGCAGCATCAGCAACGGCGCCGCCGGTTTCAAGGTTTCTCGACGGGTGGGGTGCCCCCATAGAGGTCCGCCAGCAGGGCCTCGCTGACCTGCGCCACCGGCCCGTCGAACAGCACCTGACCGTGCTTGAGGCCGACGGCCCGATCGAAGCCGTCGAGCAGGTCGGGGCGGTGCAGGCTCAGCAGCAGGGCCCGGGGGGCCACGGCGTGGGCCAGCAGCAGGGCCAGCAGCTCGCCGGCCAGGCGCGGATCGAGGCTGGCCAGGGGTTCATCGGCCAGCAGCAGGGTGGGCTCCTGGCGCAGCAGCCGGGCCATTGCCACCCGCTGGCGCTGGCCGCCGGAGAGGGCCGTCACCGGTTGCTCCAGCAGGGCCGGATCCAGATCCATCGCCCGCAGGGCCGCTGCGCAGGCGTCGGTGTCGAGGGGCAGCAGCAGGTTGAGCAGGGCCCGGGGCCAGCCCCAGCGGGCCAGGCGGGCGGCGTTGAGGTTCTGCTGCACGGTCAGCACCTCGATCAGGCGCAGGTCCTGCCAGAGGGTGCCGATGCGGGCCTGCTGGCGCCGGCGGCCGCGGCGGGAGCGGGCGGGAGCCTGCCCCTCCCACAGCACCGTGCCCGCCGCCGGCGCCAGCAGGCCGTTGGCCACCGCCAGCAGGGTGCTCTTGCCGGCGCCACTGGCCCCCAGCAGCGCCACCCGCTCGCCGGGGGCCAGGCTCAGGTCGACGTCCTCCAGCCGGGGCCGCCCGCGGCCGCTGACGCAGACGCCCCGCAGCGCGAGCACGGCGGTGGCGGGGCCGGCGGCCATGGGGGGCGGGAAGCGCGAACGTCCGATCCAGATTGCCAGTCGTCAGGCCGGGGCCCCATGGCTCGTCAGGCCGGGGGGAACCCCAGCAGACTCTCCCCCATCCACACGGCAAGCGATGACGACCTCCGCCGGGTCCCGACCCTCCCTCCTCGATGGCATCGCCCGGGTGCTGCTCTGCCTGGTGTTCCTCCACGCGGTGATCGGCAAGCTGACGGGCTTCTCCGGCGTGGCCGGGATGATCGCCGGCCGTGGCATCCCGCTGGCGCCGGTGCTGCTGGCGGGGGCCGTGGCGCTGATGGCCGTGGGGTCGGTGCTGGTGATCAGCGGCTATCGGGCACGGCTCGGGGCGATCCTGCTGCTGCTGTTCCTGGTGCCCACCACCCTGCTGTTCCACAACGATGTGGCCGACCCCCAGGAGCGGATCGCGCTGTTGAAGAACCTCTCGATCATGGGGGGCCTGCTGCTGGTGGCCGAACGCCGCCCCTGAAGGGGACGGACCGCGACTCCGTGGCCAGGCTGGGCGAGCATGGCCGCGCGGCGTCCTCCCCCTGCCGCCCGGTCCGATCCCATGCCCTTCGCGTCCCCGCGCTCCTACATCCTTCTCTCGGTGGCGGCGGCGGTGGCCACCATCGTGCTGAAGACGGCCGCCTGGCGCTACACCGGCTCGGTGGGCCTGCTCTCGGATGCGATGGAATCCGGGGTCAACCTGGTGGCGGCGCTGGGGGCCTTCTGGGCCCTGAGCCTCGCCGCCAAGCCCGCCGACCGCACCCACCATTACGGCCATTTCAAGGCCGAGTACTTCTCCAGCGGCCTGGAGAGCGTGCTGATCGTGCTGGCGGCCCTGGCCATCATCTATTCCGCTGTTGGGCGCCTGCAGCACCCGGAGCCGCTGGAACAACTGGGGTTGGGCATGGCCCTCTCCCTGGTCGCCACGGCGCTCAACGGCCTGGTGGCCTGGGTGCTGCTGCGGGCCTCCCGCCACTTCCACTCGATCACCCTTCGGGCCGACGCCCACCACCTGTTCACCGACGTCTGGACCTCCTGCGGGGTCCTGGTGGGCATCGGCCTGGTGAAGCTCACCGGCCTGACGATCCTCGACCCGCTGATCGCCATCGCGGTGGCGCTCAACATCACCCTCACCGGCTGGAATCTGCTGCGGGAAACCGCCTCCGGCCTGCTCGACCGTTCACTCCCCAGCGACGAACAGGAGAAGCTGGAGGCACTGCTGGCCTCCCATGAAACCGAGGGCATCCACTTCCATGCCCTGCGCACCCGGGTGGCCGGATCGCGCCGCTTCGTGGCCTTCCACGTGCTGGTGCCGGGGCAGTGGACGGTCCAGGACGGCCATGACCTCTGCGAGCAGCTGGAGCAGGAGATCGCCATCGCCCTGCCCCGCAGCGATGTGCTGACCCATCTCGAGCCGATCGAGGATCCAAGGGCCTGGGATGACCAGGGATTCCGCTGGGAGGAGGGTTGAGCCCCATACGATCCAGACAGCAGCGAGCGCGTCCCCGATGGCCACCGTTCTGATCACCGGCACCAACCGCGGCATCGGTCTGGAGTACTGCCGCCAGCTCCAGGCCAGGGGCGACACGGTGGTGGCGGTCTGCCGAACCCCGTCGCCGGAACTGGAGGCCCTAGGCGTGCGCATCGAGGCGGGGGTTGACCTCACCGATGGGGCCGCCATCACCGATCTGGTGGAACGGCTCGGCCCGCTGGCCATCGACGTGCTGATCCTCAACGCCGGCCTTCTGGAGCGCACCAGCCTGGACAACCTCGACGTCGACAGCCTGCGGCGCCAGTTCGAGGTGAACGCCCTCGCCCCCCTGCGGCTCACCCAGGCCCTGCTGGGCCATCTGCCATCCGGCGCCAAGGTGATCCTGATGACCAGCCGCATGGGCTCGATCGACGACAACGGCTCCGGCGGTGCCTACGGCTACAGGATGTCGAAGGTGGCGCTCTGCATGGCCGGCAAGTCCCTGGCCATCGATCTGCGCCCCCGCGGCATCGCCGTGGCCCTGCTCCATCCCGGACTGGTGCGCACCCGCATGACCGGCTTCAGCGAGCAGGGCATCAGCACCGAGGAGTCGGTCCACGGCCTGCTGGCCCGCATCGACGCCCTCAGCCTCGAGACCAGCGGCAGCTTCTGGCACGCCAACGGCCAGGTGCTGCCCTGGTAGGGCCGGCGGCTCCCGATCTCACGGACCCGGCAGAGCCAGCCGCAACTCCAGGCTCCGCCCGCCCCGCAGGACCGTCAGGCCGAGGGGCCGGCCCGCCGGGTGGGCGGCCAGCCGTTCGATCACGTGGCGGGCGCTGCTCACGGGCTGGCCGTCGATCGCCGTGATCCGATCCCCGACCCGAAGGCCGGAGCGCTCCGCCAGCGAGCCGGGGGCCACCTGGTGGATCTCCACCCGGCCGCCGTGGGTTTCCAGGTATACCCCCAGCCGCAGGCCCGGCGGCGGTGGCGTCACCACCCCGAACACCGCGGTGGCCAACCCCGGTTGCAGTACGGCGCAGTCGAGCCCCCCATCCCAGGGCAGCAGCCAGGCAGCCTCCACCAGACCCAGGGCCCGCAGCTGATGGGGCACACCGTGGCCGCCGGCCAGGTGGCCGTTGCCGATCAGGGCCACCACCGGGGCGCCGGGGCGCCGGCGGCGCTGCTCGGCGATGGCTTCGGCCATGGCCCGGTCCCACAGCAGCTGGCTCTCCACGAAGCGGCCGAAGGAGGGATCCTCCAGCCCCGGCAACCCCTGGCCGCCGCTGGGCACGAAGGGATGGTGCCGCCAGAGGCGGTGCAGCTGGGCCCTGTAGGCCGCGCTGGCCGGCGCCGGTCGCCCCACCCCCTCCCGCTCGCTGACGGGCACCGCGGCGAACCCCTCGGCCCGCACCCGCCGCACCAGCTGCCGCTCCACGGTCAGGGCAAGCAGCGGCACGCGCCGGTCGCGGGCGACGCGCAGGATCGGCAGGTAGAGATCGGCGTCGTAGCCCCAGATGGCCGGCCAGTCGAGGGCGCCGAGGAAGGCACGCTCCTCCAGGGCCCCAGCCACCCAGCGGTCGAGCACCGGCTGCAGCCGGCGCGGCACCATCTCCAGGCCGAGGCTGAGGCCGGGGCTGCGCTCCTGCAGCGCCTGGAGCGTGGCCAGCTGCCAGCGGTGGTGGGCGGCGCTGTCATGGCGTTCCCCCAGCAGCACCACCGGGCGCCGGGCCAGGCGGTCAAGCAGGTCGCCGGCCGCCACGGTCCGGGGACCGGCGGCGGTGGGCTCCACCCAGGCGCTCGGAGGCACACAGGCGCTGGCGGCCGCAGGTCCGGGAGCCCCCAGCAGGGCGGCCAGGCCGAGGGCCAGCCCGGCGGAGCGGCTCCCGCGGCGGTGCCAGCGGCCGGGTGGGATCAGCGGATCTTGCCGATCTGGCGGCCCACCTGCTCGATCATGCTGTAGGCCCCGGGGCTGGCCCCGGTGAACTGCTGGGCGCCGAACAGGGCCAGGATCTGCTTCTGGGTGGGGTTACTGGCGCGCCAGCTCAGGATCGCCTGCTGCACCTTCGTGGTGAAGCCCTTGCCGAAGCGCTTGTCCAGGTCCGGCTGGGCGATCCAGTGGTAGTCGGGGTAGCCCGTGGTCCTCCAGAGGACGAACACCTTGGCGGGGTTGGCCTTGCCATCGCTGATGTTGGCGTTCCACACCTGCTCGTTCACCGCGCCGGCGTCGTAGGCGCCGCTCTGCACCAGGGCGATGGTGGCGTCATGGCTGCCGCTGAAGCCGGGCGCACCGCCGGCGAAGTCGGACAGCTTCACGCCCGCCTTGCTCAGGAAGTACTGGGGCATGAGCCGGCCGGAGGTGGAGCTCTCAGAGCCGAAGGTGAAGCGCTTGCCCTTCAGTTCCGACAGCCCCCTCGCGCTGGTGACGGGCTTGAGGCCGCTGCGGCTGTTGGCGATGAAGAGGGTGCGGAAGGACACGTCGATGTCGCGCTGGGCGATCACCCGGGCGCCGGGCTTCTGCAGCCGGGCCTGCACGCCGGTGAGACCGCCGAACCAGACCAGATCGAGGGCACCGGTGCGGAAGGCGCTGACGGCGGCGGCGTAATCCACCACCGGCACGTAGACCACCTTCACCCCCAGCTGACGGCTGAGTTCATTGGCCACCAGCGGGTAGAGCCGGTTGAGCTTCTCCGGCTTCTGGTCGGGGATGGCACCGATGCGCAGCACCTTCTGGCTCTGCTGGGCCGCCGCCGGAGCCGGCCGGCCGGGGAGGGGGGCGGCGGGGGGCGCCAGCAGGGGCAGCAGCGCCAGGGATACCCCCATCAGGGCGGCGGTGGCAGTGGTGCGGATCCGGAACAACATCGGGCTTGGGCAGGGGAGCAGGCCGTTGCTCCACTATGGCGACCAGGTGGGTGCCGGCCCGCGGCCTTCGTCATCGCCAGACGCCCCCGTCCCTGCCGCGAGCCCCATGGCACCCAGCCTTCCCATCGATCCATTCCTGGCGGCTGGTGGCGCCCTGCTCGATGTGCGAACGCCGGCCGAATTCCGCCAGGGCCACATCCCCGGCGCCGCCAATCTGCCCCTGTTCAGCGACGGCGAGCGGGCCGAGGTGGGCACCCTCTACAAGCAGCAGGGCCGCCAGGCCGCCGTGCTCAGGGGCCTGGCCCTGGTGGGGCCGCGGATGGAGGCCCTGGCCACCGAACTGGTGGCCTGGAGCGAACGCTCGGGCGGGGCGCCGCTGCGGCTGCACTGCTGGCGGGGCGGCATGCGCTCGGCCAGTGTCGCCTGGCTGGCCCGGCAGCTGGAGCTGCCGGTGCAGCTCCTGGAAGGGGGCTACAAGAGTTACCGGCGCTGGGTGCTGGAGCTGTTCGAACAGGCCTGGCCCCTGCGGCTGCTGGGGGGCCGCACAGGCAGCGGCAAGACCGAACTGCTGCTGGCCCTGCAGGCGCTGGGGGCGGCGGTCGTGGATCTGGAGGGGCTGGCGCACCACCGCGGCAGCAGCTTCGGCGGGCTCGGGCTGCCGGAGCAGCCGAGCAGCGAGCACTACGAGAACGAGCTTGCCGCCGCCCTGGCCCCCCTGGCTGGGGCGGAACAGATCTGGCTGGAGGCCGAGAGCGCCATGGTGGGGCGCTGCCGCATTCCCGCCGGCCTGTGGCACCAGATGAAGGCCGCGCCCGTGCTGGCGGTGGAGCGGCCCCTGCAGGAGCGGGTGGACCACCTGGTGGCGATCTACGGCGCCCAGGATCCCCTCGCCCTGGCGGAGGCCACCCGGCGGATCGCCAAACGACTCGGACCCCAGCGCACCGCCCTGGCCCTGGAGGCGATCGAGCAGGGCGACTGGGCCACCGCCTGCCGGCAGATGCTCGAGTACTACGACCGCTGCTACGACCACGACCTGGAAGGCCATGCCTGCTCGGCGGTGGATCTGGGCGGTCTGGCGGCGCCGGAGGCCGCCCGCGAGCTGATCAGCCGGGGGCTGGTAACGCTGCGGCAGCCCCCTGCCGGCTGACCACCCGCCCGATCACCGCCGCCGCCCCGAAGCCGGCGCCGCGCAGGGCCGCCAGGGCGGCGGGCGCCTCAGCTGCCGGCAGCGCCGCCAGCAGCGGTCCGCAGGTCTGGGGATCGATCAGCAGCCCCGCCAGGGCCGCCGGTGCCGCGAGTCCCGCGGCCCCCACCAGCTGCACGGGCCCCTCCAGCAGGGCCAGGGCGGCGGCGTTGGCGGGGGCCAAGGTGCTGGCGTAGCCACGCTCCAGCAGCTCCAGGGCGCCAGGGCAGGCGGCGATGGCGGCGGCCTCGAGCTCCACCGCCACCCCGGCGCCGGAAGCGTCCAGCATCTCGCCGAGGTGGCCCAGCAGGCCGAAGCCGGTGATGTCGGTGCAGGCGCCGCAGCCGTGGGCGGCCAGCAGCGGCACCAGGGGCGCCTGGCTGCACTGCATCCCCTCGAGCAGGGCCTCCAGCCAGGCGGGCGCGGCGGCGCCGGCCATGGCCGCGGCGAACAGCACGCCGCTGCCCAGGGGC
>NZ_JAGQBG010000053.1 GCF_024345515.1 Cyanobium sp. N5-Cardenillas | reverse complement strand
GCTGGTCAGCCGGGCGGTGGCGACGCGGCCCACCCACCCGGTGCTGGCCAACGTGCTGCTCACCGCCGATGCGGGCACCGGCCGCCTCAGCCTCACCGGCTTCGACCTCAGCCTCGGCATCCAGACGAGCCTGCCCGCCGCCGTCGAGACCAGCGGCGCCATCACCCTGCCGGCGAAGATGTTCGGCGAGATCGTGGCCCGCCTGGCCACCGACAGCCCCATCAGCCTCAGCTGCCCGGAGGGCGAGGAGCAGCTGGAGCTGACCAACCTTTCCGGTAGCTACAAGATGCGGGGGATGCCCGCCGACGACTATCCCGACCTGCCCCTGGCCCAGAGCGGCACCCCGATCCGCTTCCACGCCGAGGCCCTGGTGAAGGGCCTGCGGGCCACCCTGTTCGCCAGCAGCCCGGATGAAAACAAGCAACTCCTGACCGGTGTGCACCTGCGCCTGGATGGCGAGGGTCTGGAGTGCGCCGCCACCGATGGCCACCGGCTGGCCGTGCAGCGCCTCTCCCATGCGGTGGAGTCCGCCGCCAGCCCCGGGACGGAGGCCGCCGGCGCCGAAGGCGCCGATTTCGCCGTCACGGTGCCGGCCCGCTCCCTGCGGGAGCTGGAGCGGATCCTGTCGGGCCGCGGCTCCCAGGAGCCCCTGAGCCTGTTCTGCGAGCGGGGCCAGGTGGTGGTGCTCACCGCCGACCAGGTGCTCACCAGCCGCAGCCTCGATGGCACTTACCCCAACTACCGCCAGCTGATCCCCCCGTCGTTCCAGCGCCGCCTGGTGCTCGACCGCCGCGCCTTCATCGCCGCCCTGGAGCGGGTGGCGGTGCTGGCTGACCAGCACAACAACGTGGTCAAGATCAGCGCCGACCCCGCCGCCGGCACGGCCACGATCCGGGCCGACGCCCAGGACGTGGGCAGCGGTTCGGAATCGCTGGCGGCCACGATCGATGGGGAGGCGATTGAGATCGCCTTCAACGTCCGCTACCTGCTCGATGGCCTCAAGGCCATGGGTTCCGACCAGGTGGTGCTGCAGTGCAACGCCGCCACCACCCCGGCCGTGCTGGCGCCGGTGGGGGCCGACGAGGCGTTCACCTACCTGGTGATGCCCGTCCAGATCCGCACCAGCTGAGCCCGTGGGTCTTCCCGAGCAGCTGCTGCTGAGCGATCTGCTGCGGCGGCAGGTGCGGTGCGATCAGGGCCTCGAACGTGGGGCGGGGGTGCTGGCCTGGATGCATCCGCCGGTGCACCGGCTGCTGGGCTGGGCCAGCCGGCCCTCGGCCTTTGCCCAGCGGCGGCTGGTGTGGCGGCTGGATCAGCTGCGGGGGCTTGGGGAGCAGGAGGTGTTCGTGAAGGGGGAGCCGGCGGAGACGGATGCGGTCACCCTGGAGCGCCTGCCGACCCTGATCGATGCGGCCCTCACCGGCGCCGATGACGTGCCCCTGGGCCTTGTGGCCGATGCCGCCGTGGAGCTGCGCAGCGGCCGCATCCTCCATTACCTGGTGGCCCGCAGCGATCCGCGGCTGCCGGGCACCAGCCGCTGGCGCCTGAGCCCCGACCGGATCGTCGACCAGCAGCCCGGCCGGGTGTTCACCGCCCTGCGGGGCCTCGATGACCTGCCGGTGGCCCGCGCCAGTGTGCGCCAGCAGCTGCTGCGCCGTTCGCGCCGCTGGAAGGAGCAGGTGCAGGAGGTGGGCGGCCGTGTCGAGGAGCGGCTGGAGGGCTGGCTGGAGGAGCCCCCCTGGCCGGAGGCCTTTCGCGAGGAGATCCCCTGGCCCGAGCGGGACCGGGACCCCGATCCGGACCCCCGCGACCGCTACGACGGCGACCCCTATCCGGAGCAGCGCTACGCCGACGACCGCGACGAGCCGGACCCGCTGGAGGATTGGCCCGAGGAATCGGAAGCCCCGCCCGAACCGCCCCGCCAGCCGCCGCCGGAGCCGCCGGCGCCCCGCCGCGATCGCTACCGGGGCCGCGAACCCCACGGGGACGACGACCCCTGGATCTGATACTGGAGGGCCGTTGCCGCGCCCCCCGGTGGTTTCTGCCTCGACCCCGTCCTTCTCGGTGCCCGAGGCCCTGCGCAAGGAGGGCCTGAGCCAGGGCGATTACGACGAGATCGTGCGCCGCCTCGGCCGGCCCCCCAACCGTGCCGAGCTGGGCATGTTCGGGGTGATGTGGTCGGAGCACTGCTGCTACCGCAACTCCCGCCCCCTGCTGGGCCAGTTCCCCACCACCGGCCCCCGCATCCTGGTGGGGCCGGGCGAGAACGCCGGCGTGGTGGACCTGGGCGAAGGCCAGCGGCTGGCCTTCAAGATCGAGAGCCACAACCACCCCTCGGCGGTGGAGCCCTTCCAGGGGGCGGCCACCGGGGTGGGGGGCATCCTGAGGGACATCTTCACCATGGGGGCGCGCCCGATCGCCCTGCTCAACGCCCTGCGCTTCGGGCCGCTGGAGGACGAGCGCAACGTGGGCCTGATGGAGGGGGTGGTGGCCGGCATCGCCCATTACGGCAACTGCGTCGGTGTGCCGACGGTGGGGGGTGAGGTGGCCTTCGACCCCAGCTACGGCGGCAACCCGCTGGTCAACGCCATGGCCCTGGGCCTGATGGAGACCGACGACATCGTCTGCTCCGGGGCGGTGGGCGTGGGCAATCCGGTGGTGTACGTGGGCAGCACCACGGGCCGTGACGGCATGGGCGGCGCCAGCTTCGCCAGCGCCGAGCTCACCGAGGCCTCCCTCGACGACCGGCCCGCCGTGCAGGTGGGCGATCCGTTCCTGGAGAAGGGGCTGATCGAGGCCTGCCTGGAGGCCTTCCAGAGCGGCGATGTGGTGGCCGCCCAGGACATGGGCGCCGCCGGCCTCACCTGCAGCTGCTCAGAGATGGCGGCCAAGGGGGGCCTGGGCATCGAACTGGATCTGGATCGGGTGCCGGCGCGGGAGTCGGGCATGACGGCCTACGAATTCCTGCTGAGCGAGTCCCAGGAGCGGATGCTGTTCGTGGTGGCCGCCGGCCGGGAGGAGCCCCTGATGGAGCGCTTCCGCCGCTGGGGGCTGCAGGCGGCGGTGGTGGGCCGGGTGCTGCAGGAGAACGTGGTGCGGGTGCTGCAGCACGGTGAGGTGGCGGCCGAGGTGCCCGCCAGCGCCCTGGCGGACGACACGCCGATCAACCACCACGAGCTGCTGGCCGAACCCCCGGCCGAGATCCAGGCCCACTGGACCTGGAGCGAAGCCGAGCTGCCACCGGCCTCGGCCGGGGGCCTGGCGATGGCGGAGGCGCTGCTGCGCCTGCTGGATGACCCCACCATCGCCAGCAAGCGCTGGGTGTACCGCCAGTACGACCATCAGGTGCAGGCCAACACCGTGGTGCTGCCCGGTGGCGCCGATGCGGCTGTCGTCCGGCTGCGGCCCCAGCAGGGGCCGGGGGCAATGGCGGCGGCGACCCGCGGCGTGGCGGCGACGGTCGACTGCCCCAACCGCTGGGTGGCCCTGGATCCGGAGCGGGGCGCCATGGCGGCGGTGGCGGAGGCGGCCCGCAACCTCTCCTGCACCGGCGCCGAGCCCCTGGCCGTCACCGACAACCTCAATTTCCCCTCCCCCGACACCGCCACCGGCTACTGGCAGCTGGCGATGGCCTGCCGGGGCCTCTCGACGGCCTGCAGCGCCCTGGCCACGCCGGTCACCGGCGGCAACGTCTCGCTGTACAACGAGACCCGCCTGCCGGATGGCCGCATGCAGCCGATCCACCCCACCCCGGTGGTGGGCATGGTGGGGCTGGTGCACGACCTGGCCCACGTGACCGGGCTGGCCTGGCGCCAGGCCGGCGACGCCATCTGGCTGCTGGGGGTGCCGCTCGATGAGAACGGCGACGACCGCCTGGGGCTGGGGGGCAGCAGCTATCTGGAGGTGGTGCACGGCCGGCTCACGGGCCGCCCGCCGCTGATGGACCTGGCCCTGGAGCTGGATGTGCAGGGCTTCCTGCGGGCGGCCATCGCCGCGGGACTGGTGCGCTCCGCCCACGACCTCTCCGATGGCGGTCTGGCGGTGGCGCTGGCGGAGGCCTGCATCGCCTCGGGCCTGGGGGCAGAGCTGGATCTGCCCGCCGGCGAGGCGCGCCCGGACCGGCTGCTGTTCGCCGAGGGCGGGGCCCGGCTGCTGGTGAGCGTGGCCCCCGCGCAGGAGGGGGCCTGGCGAGCCGCCCTGGCTGCGGCGGGTGAGTCGGTGCCGGCCCAGTGCCTGGGCACGGTGACGGCGGAATCCCGCCTGGTGGTGGCGCGGGGCGGCGAGCCGCTGCTGGCGCTGGCGGTGGAGCAGCTGCGCGACACCTACGAGCAGGCGATCCCCGGCCGGTTGCGGAAAGCCGGGCCCCCACCCGACAGGTAATGGGCGAAGATGAAGCTTCCCCCATGGTGAGACGTCCCGTGCCCTGCGCCGATCAACGTGATGCGCAGAACACAGGAAACACCGAGATCGACCGCCCCGACAAACCGGAGGAGGCCTGCGGCGTGTTCGCCGTTCTGGCGCCGGGGCAGGCGGTGGCCAACCTCACCTACTTCGGGCTCTACGCCCTGCAGCACCGGGGCCAGGAGTCGGCCGGCATCGCCGTCTTCGACGACGTGAAGGTACGGCTGCACAAGGACATGGGCCTGGTGAGCCAGGTGTTTGACCAGGAGGTGCTGGAGCGGATGCCCGGCCAGTTGGCCGTGGGCCACAACCGCTATTCCACCACCGGCAGCAGCAAGGTCTGCAACGCCCAGCCGGTGGTGCTGATGACGCGCCTGGGCCCCTTGGCCCTGGCCCACAACGGCAACCTGGTGAATGCGGCGGAGCTGCGGGATTCGCTCGCCCACCTGGCCGGGGAGTTCACCTCCACCACCGATTCGGAGCTGATCGCCTTCGCCCTGCAGGAGGCGGTGGATTCCGGCCTGGGCTGGAATGCGGCGATCCGGGCGGCGGCGGCCCGCTGCCGCGGCGCCTTCAGCCTGGTGATCGGCACCCCCGACGGCCTGTTCGCCCTGCGGGACGGCCACGGCATCCGGCCCCTGGTGTTCGGGATGCTGGGCGAACCGGAGCAGGGCCAGTGGGTGGCCAGCAGCGAGAGCTGCGGCCTCGACATCATCGGCGCCAGCTTTGTGGATGATGTGCAGCCCGGCGAGCTGATCCATTTCCGCCAGGCCGATCCGATCCCCGAGCGGCAGCGCTGGTGCGAGGAGCCCAGCAAGCTGTGCGTCTTCGAGATGATCTACTTCGCCCGGCCCGACAGCCGCTTCTTCGGCGAATCGCTGTACAGCTACCGGGTGCGGATCGGTGAGGTGCTGGCCCGGGAGAACCCGGTGGAGGCGGACATCGTGATCGGTGTGCCCGATTCGGGCATCCCGGCGGCGATCGGCTATTCACACACCAGTGGCATCCCCTTCGCCGATGGTCTGATCAAGAACCGCTACGTGGGCCGCACCTTCATCCAGCCCACCCAGGCGATGCGGGAGGCGGGCATCCGCGTGAAGCTCAATCCTTTGCCGGATGTGCTCTCCGGCAAGCGGGTGGTGGTGATCGACGACTCGATCGTGCGCGGTACCACCAGCCGCAAGCTGGTGGCGGCCCTGCGGGATGCCGGTGCCACCGAGGTGCACATGCGGATCAGCTCGCCGCCGGTCACCCACCCCTGCTTCTACGGCATCGACACCGACACCCAGGACCACCTGATCGCCGCCCGGCTGACGCTGGAGGAGATCGAGCGGCACCTGGGCGTTGATTCGCTCAACTATCTGAGCAAGGAGGGCATGGTGGAGGCGGCCCAGGCCAACTCCAGCCATTTCTGCACCGCCTGCTTCGACGGCCAGTACCCGATCGAGATGGATGAGGAGGTGCGCAACAGCAAGCTGATGCTCGAGCCCACCGGCCTGGCGGCGCGGGTGTAGGCCCGGCGGCCGGCCGCAGCATGCGTATCGCCTTTCTCGATTCCTGGCTGCAGGACGTGGCCGAGGGCAGCGGCACGGCGGCGGCCATCGGCGGCCTGGCCGGGGCCCTGATCGCCCGGGGCCACACGGTGGAGCGGCTGGTGCCCGAGGGGGCCTGGCCCAGGAACCTTTTGCTGCGCCGCCTCTGGTTCAACCTCACCCTGCCCAAGCGGTTGGCGGCAGCAGCAGGCCGCTACGACCTGGTGGTGGGCTTCGACATCGACGGCTTTCGGGTGGCGCATCGCTGCCCGGTGCCCTACGTGTGCTGCATCAAGGGGGTGCTGGCCGAGGAGTCGCGCTGTGAGAGCGGCTGGCCGCGGCTGATGCTGTGGAGCCTGTCGCGGCTGGAGCGGCTCAACGCCCGGCGGGCGCCGCTGGTGCTCTCCACCAGCCGCTACTGCTGCGAGCGCATCGAGGAGCACTACGGCGTGCCGGCCGAGCGGCTGCGGCTGGTGCCGGAGGGGATCGATACCGGGCTGTGGAACCCGGCGGCCGAGGATGCCGCCCCCCGCGAACTCCATACCGTGCTGTGCGTGGCCCGCCAGTACCCGCGCAAGCGGGTGGGGGATCTGATCACCGCGTTCCAGAGCGTGCAACAGCGGCTGCCCAGCGCCCGGCTGGTGGTGATCGGCGACGGGCCGGAGCACGGGGCACTGCGGGAGCTGGTGGAGCGGCTGGGGCTGGGGGAGGTGGTGCAGCTGCTGGGGGCCCTGCCCGACGACGGCGCCGTGCGGCAGTGGTACCGGCGCAGTGCGGTGTTCTGCCTGCCGTCGATCCAGGAGGGCTTCGGGATCGTGTTCCTTGAGGCGATGTCCAGCGGGCTGCCGGTGGTGAGCACCACCGCCACGGCGATCCCCGAGGTGGTGCCCCACGGGAAGGCAGGGCTGCTGGTGCCGCCGCGGGATCCTCAGGCGCTGGCCGAGGCCCTTCTGACGTTGCTCACCGATCCCGCGCTGCAGGCCCAGCAGCGGGCCTTCGGCCGCGCTCACGTCGGGCCGTTCAGCTGGGACCGGGTGGCGGAACGCTTCCTGGAGGCGGTGTCCCCCCCGGCAGCCGCCGGATCGTGACCAGGCCGCGGCTGCGGCCCGAGGTGGAATCAAGGGTGCGGATCGCGGCCCAGAGGTCGGCGACCGGAACCCACACCGAGGGGTAGCGGTAGCGGGCCACATCGAGGATCAGCACCCGGTCGGAGGGGGCATGGAAGGCGGCCAGCGGGGCGATGTGGCCGCCGCCGGCCTGGCCGAGGGCCTGGCGCAGGTAGTTGGCCAGCAGGCGGTCGCCGGGCTGGCTGAGGTTGGCGCGCAGCAGGGCGCGGAACTGCTCCAGGCTGAGCCGGTCGCCATGGATCGCTTCGGCCGTCACCCCGTGGCTGGAGAGCAGGGCGGCCAGCTCGGCCAGGGTCATGCCCTGGCGCTGTACCACCTCGGCGCTCACCACCTGGCTGCCGGCCGGCACCTCGAAGACGTTCTCCTGGGTCCAGAAGCGGTAACGGCCGTAGCCCGGCACGGCCGGGGCGGGCACGGCGAGGCTGTTGAGCACCATGGCGGCGCTGGCCACGCCGCAGTAGGCGAGGTTGGCCTGGGTCAGGAACTGTTCGGCAAGGGGGCCGTAGTCGGCCCTCTCGCCGCTGGCCACCAGCAGGTCCATGCCCGCCGGCTCCATCAGGGGGATCGGTGCCGCCCGCAGGCGCCCGGCTGCCAGCGGCGCCGCCAGCACCAGCGCCAGCAGCACCAGGCCGGGGAACGGGATGGTCGAGCGCGGTGGCATGGGATCGAAGGTAGGGGAGCCATCTCTGGGCTGGGGGTCAACCGAGCTCCAGGTAGGGAACCGGTGATGAATCGTGCACTCCAATGCCTTGCTGTCCCCTTGTCTATGTCGTCACACTTTTCTGAAGAGCTTCCTGGGCGAGCTTATTGAGACTTTTTCCCTGTACTTCCGCAGTGATCGCCAGGGTCTTGTGAAGCTCAGGAGGAATTCTTAGATTGAATCTTCCGGAAAAGTGTTTCCGGGGCTCGATTCCCTGCTCCTTGCAGACCTCAAGGAAAACCTCCAAAGACTTCTTGAACTCACGACGAAGCTCATCCGGAGTGGAGCCATAGAAGTCGGCTCCTCCAGATAGACCAAGAATTTCCCCACGAAATTGATCCGTGTCCGGGTCGTATTCAATTTTGGCCTGGTAGCCATCCAGTGTCATGAGATTCATGGCGTCACTCCGTGTTCTTCAAGCCATTTTCGGATCGATGCGACAGCACCCTTATCTGTATCAGGCGATGGGTGGGGTCGATGGAAAACTCTGACTTCACCAAACAGAACGACCGCGACTCGGCTGCCTGCTCTCTCGGTGACATCCCCACCCAGCTCCTGAAACAGCGCTTCCACGTCTTTCCACGGCACATTGCCGCTCACAGGTCGGGAAAAGATCAGCTCAAGAGTGCGCTGGTTCTTCCGCTTCATTCCAGCATGGTACTGATTAACGGTACCACTTGTGGGTAGTGATCAGCCGAGCTCCAGGCAGGCCAGGCCGTAGACATTGCTAAGGGACACCGCCGGCGGGACACCCCGGTACATGCGCAGGGTGCGGGAGACGGGGGCGAACCCCAGCGACGCCAGCAGCGGTGCGGCGGCGGCATTGGCGCCGGGGGCATCGATCAGGATTGTGCCGGGATGGCGCTGCAGCAGGCCTTCGAGCAGGGCCCGGGCGGCGGCGGGGCTGTCGGCCACCAGGGGCCCGACGCGCCAGCCGTCGCCAGCGGGCAGCAGGCAGGGCCGCACCCGGCCGAAGCCGTGGCAGGCGCCGCGGCGATCCACCAGGGCCAGCACCGTGCCGGCCGGATGCCGGAGCCACTGGCGCAGGAAGTGGGGACGGGGCGAGGGTTCCCGCTCGGCATCGAAGCGCTGCACGGCGGCATCTGGGATGGCACCGCCCTCCAGCAGGCACCAGGGCGGCTCCGGAGTGGCGGACACCGGAGCCGGGGCGCCGTCGTCGGCGAGCCGCTGCCAGCGGGTGGTGGGTGAGGCGGGCGCGAAGCCCCAGCCGGCGTAGTCGTCGATCCGGTCGGGGGCGGCCTCCAGGCCGATGCAGGGCACGTCGGCGAGGTGCTGGAGGGCGTGGCGCCACAGCTGCACCCCGTAGCCCCGGCCCCGCTGGGCGGGCACCACCAGGAACAGGCCGATGAAGCCGTAGGCGGCGTTGTAGCGGACCCCGGCGATGCACCCCACCGGCTCGTCGCCGAGCCAGCCCACCCAGAGCCCCTGGCGATCGGTCTGGCGGTAGATGGCCACATCGCCCACGCCCGGCGCGAAGCCCTCCTGACGGGCCCAGCCGGTGATGGTGGGGATGTCGGCGCTCTGCAGGGGGCGGATGGTGAGGGGGGAGGGGCCGCTCCGGTCGGGCGTGCTCACCAGATCGTCTCCAGCTCCGGAATGGCGCGGAGCTTCTCGTCGGCGCTGATCAGGGGCCGGCGGGACTGCAGGGCGGTGGCGGCGATGAGGCGATCGGCCGGGTCGCCCTGGCGGAACTGGGGGCCCCGGGCGAGCAGGGCGATCTCGGCGGTGATCGGCAGCACCTCCAGCCGCAGGGCTTCCAGCAGGCGCCGCAGGTAGAGGGCCGGGGGCACGGCTTCCGGGAGGGTCAGCCGCCCGCGTTCGTGCAGAAGGGCCAGCTCCCAGAGGCTGATGTCGGCGATGGCCAGCTGGCCCTGGGCGCGCCCCTGCTCCAGAGCTGCTGCGGCGCGCCGGGACAGCCGGCCCGGCTCATGGGCCCAGAACAGCAGGACATGGGTGTCACAGATGGTCAGCATCACCGGCGCCTTCGAGATCGGCGTCGCCATCGGCGATCGACGCGACGACATCCCCCAGGGTGACGCTGCCGGCCAGCCCCTCCAGCCAGCGGCGGGCCTCCTCGGCCGGGTCGTGTTCCGGCTCGATGCGGGCAATCACCCGGCCATGGGAGGTGACCTGGATGGCTTCCCCGGCCTGCACGCGCTTGAGCCAGGCCGGCAGGTTCTGGCGCAGGTGGGTCACGGAGACGCGCGCCATGGTGGGCGTCTGTACATGGGGTCTGTACAGATTAGGGCGTGTGGGGATGGGGTTGGGACCGGCGGGGGAACTCTCAAGAAACCCCACACTCTCAAGGCCATGGCCGACGCCAGCCGCGCCCCCGGTCTGATCCAGCGCTATCGCGAGGAGCTGCAGGTGCGCCATTACGCCCGCCGCACCGTGAACACCTACGAGCAGTGGCTGCGGCGCTTCCTGCGGTTTTACGGCAGGCGTCACCCGCGCGAGATGGGCAGTGCGGAGGTGAATGCCTTTCTGAGCCACTTGGCGGTGGAACTGCAGGTGAGTGCCTCCACCCAGAACCAGGCGCTGGCGGCGCTGCTGTTTCTGTACAGGGAGCTGCTGGAGCGGGATCTGGAGCTGGAGGGGGTGGTGCGGGCGCGGACACGGCGCCGGCTGCCGGTGGTGCTCAGCGAAGCGGAGGTGCGGGCGGTGCGTCAGCGACTGGAGGGAGAGGCAGCCCTGGTGGTGGGGCTGCTGTATGGAAGCGGGCTCCGGTTGATGGAGGCGCTTCGACTGCGAGTCAAAGATCTCGATGTTGAACGGCATGAGCTCACGGTGCGAGACGGGAAAGGTGGCAAAGACCGGCTGACCGTGCTGCCCCAGAGCCTGGTGCCTCAGCTGCAGGAGCATCTGCTGAAGGTGCGCCAGCTGCATCGGGGTGATCTGGTGGCGGGCTGGGGCCGGGTGGTGATGCCCTATGCCCTGGCGAGGAACTATCCCAACGCGGATCGGGAGTGGGCCTGGCAGTGGGTGTTTCCCCAACAGAACCGCTGGCATGATCGGAACACCGGAACCCAGGGTCGCCACCACCTTGATCCGAGCGTGGTGCAGAAGGCCGTGAAACGGGCCGTGGCCGAGGCGGGGATCACGAAGGCGGCCAGTTGCCACACCTTCCGCCACTCCTTTGCGACCCACCTGCTGGAACGGGGGCAGGACATCCGCACGATCCAGGAACTGCTGGGCCATCGGGACGTGAGCACCACCATGATTTACACCCATGTGCTGAATAGGGGGCCGCTCGGTGTCTGCAGCCCAGCAGACATGAAGTAGCCATGGCTACATGTGGTTATCGGACCCGTGAACCACAGCGCACGACTTGACCTTCCAAGTAAGATCACTATGCAGGAAAGGATTCTCGACCGATGGGTCACTGGCGTCAGCTGTGGTTCACGGAAAGGAGCTTAGGAAGGCCCGTGGTTCACGGAACCGTCCAATAAAGAGTTAGACGAACAGAGCAGCCCGAAAGAACAGCCGACGAGAGAGGCTTCTGGGAAGTTGCATCTGATCCGTAATCAGCCGATGCCATAACCATCTAAAGCATTGAGCTTGAGCTGGATCTCGGCTTCAGGTAAACCTTGTTCTTGAAGGACTTTCAGGTAGTTGCTCTTTATCTTCTGGGTCTGGGGATGATCTATCCCCCGGCTGGCTAGGAAGATCCGAACGGCGCGCGCAGAGAGGGTCTCTGCCTCCGCCAGGCGGTCTGTGGCCTGCAGCAGCTTCGCCAGGTTGTTGAGACTAATGGCCACATTGGGATGATCGGGGCCGTTGCTGGCCTCATCGATCGCCAGGGCCCGCCGCATCAGCGGCTCCGCCTCCGCCAGGCGGTTGGTGTCCTTCAGCAGCAGCGCCAGGTTGTTGAGACGAGTGGCCACATCGGGATGATCGGGGCCGTAGCTGGCCTCATCGATCGCCAGAGCACGGCGGAAGAGAGGCTCCGCCTCCGCCATGCGGTTGGTGGCCTGCAGCAGCATCGCCAGGTTGTTGAGATCAATGGCCACATCGGGATGATCGGGGCCGTAGCTGGCCTCATCGATCGCCAGGGCCCGCCGATACATTGGCTCCGCCTCCGCCAGGCGGTTGGTGGCCTTCAGCAGCAGCGCCAGGTTGTTGAGATCCCTTGCCACATCGGGATGATCGGGGCCGAAGCTGGCCTCATCGATCGCCAGGGCCCGCCGCATCAGCGGCTCCGCCTCCGCCAGGCGGTTGGTGGCCTTCAGCAGCATCGCCAGGTTGTTGAGACGAGTGGCCACATCGGGATGATCGGGGCCGTAGCTGGCCTCACCGATCGCCAGGGACCGCCGATACATTGGCTCCGCCTCCGCCAGGCGGTTGGTGGCCTTCAGCAGCAGCGCAAGGTTGTTGAGAACAATAGCCACATCGGGATGATCGGGGCCGTAGCTGGCCTCATCGATCGCAAGGGCCCGCCGCATGAGCGGCTCCGCCTCCTCCAGGCGGTTGGTGGCCTGCAGCAGCAGCCCCATGTTGTTGAGATCCCTTGCCACATCGGGATGATCGGGGCCGTAGCTGGCCTCATCGATCGCCAGAGCACGGCGGAACAGAGGTTCAGCCTCTCCGTATTGAGCGATATCAAGGAGAAGAATTGCTTGTTGATCTAACAAGGCTGCTATTGCTGGATCATTCGCCCCCAGCCGCAGCTCCGCCTCCTGCACGCCCTTCTCAGCAACCGCCAACAGCGGCTGCCAGATCGTGCCCTTGCCCAGCTGCACCAGCCTGTCACTCAGCCATGTGGCCCATTCGGCCGCCGGCTGAATCCACCGTGCATGACGTAGAGCCCGCTGCAGCCGCTCCGCGTCTTTTGCCTGGATCGCCTTGGTCTCCAGCACCTCCAACGGCCCATCGAAGTAGGCGAACCCCCAGCGGTGCACTGCCTCAAAGGTGGTCGGATCCCGCTGCCGTTCATCGGCCTGCAGGTGGTGGGCCATTTCGTTGTGCAGCTGCCAGCGGCCTTCACCGACGGGTTCGATCGACCAGAACCGCCCCAGCTCCGCCGCTCCGGTGGCCGGGTAGCCCGTGGCGAAATGCGTCACCGCCTGGCGGAACAGTTCCCGATCCCAGAGGCCAAAGGCTGCCATCAGCTTCAAGGTGGCCCGCTCGGAGGCATCGAGATGGGTGAGCAGCCGATCGATCTGCTCCTGCTGGCTGCCACCGAACACCTCTGGCGTGCGCTCCTCGGCAGGGGTTTGGTCGTAGAGCTGGGTTTCCAGCTCCAGATAGAAAGGCACCCCGGCGGCCTGGCGGAGGATCTTCTCCACAATCGCCGGCTCCACGATGCCCCGTTTGGCGAGGAAGCTTCTGGCGTCTTCATCGCTGAGCTGGCCCACCAGGTGTTGCTCGCAGGCTTCGCTCCAGCCCCGGTCGTAGCCCTCCTCCCAGCTCAGGCGATCCCGTCCGCCGATCACCCAGAGCACCTCGGGCAGCTCGCTCACCAGATCCACTAGCCACCGCTCCCGCGGCTCCCGCCGGCGGCCGCTTCTGCCCATCCCCGCGTGCCAGAGGGTTTCGTAGGTGTCGAGCGCAATAAGGGGTGGTGGTCCGCTGTAGTTGATGGCGTCATCCCAGTCCTGGCTGGAGGTGGTGGGGTCATTCCAGTCCTGTCCGAGATGGGAAGCGAGGGCCTGGCGGAAATCCCTCGCCCAGTGCAGTGGCAACTGGGCCAGCAACTGCTCCTCTGAAGAGCTCTGGCTGCGCTGCAAGAGGGGCTCGGCCCTTCGTTGCACCCAGTTCGAAACCTGCTGATGCCCCTTCGCCAGGGCTTTCATTCCGGCGACAGCCAGCCCCACCCCGCTGATCCTTTCCAACGCATCCAGCCCTTGGGCGAGCACATCGGCATAGGGCCCCGCCCCCTGGAGCAGCTCGTTGCGATCGCTGCCGTACACCTGCTCGGGGTGGAAGCGCCGGCCGTATTCCGCCAGCGCCAGGGAGAAGCAGGGAAAGGGGATGTTGGGGAACAGCCGCCGCAGCCGGTACAGCAGCAGATCCGGCGGGGTGGTGTCGGCACCGGCCAGATCCAGCCGGCCCATCAGCGCCTGCGGGCAGCGCTGGCGGTGGAGCTGCTCCAGCTTCTGCAGCAGGGTGGTCTTGCCGATGCCACCATCGCCGTAGAACACCAACACACGGTGCTCCTCTGGCTTCTTGTGCTCCAGGTTCCGCTCAAAGGCGGCGATGAGCTCCTCCCGGTCGGTGAACACCTCCAGGGCCGAGGCCCGTTGCTCACGCTCGGATGGCCGCTGGATCGGCATGGCGCAGGGGGCTATGGGGCGTTGAGGCAGGACTTGACTTTAGAGACAGGGTAGGGGGAGAGTCGACAAGTTTGAACAAGAAGCAGCATTCCCTAGACCGTGGACAGGATGTATGGAACAGAAGAATAGACAATCTGCATCGCTTCCTGAGTCGTCTAACATCCAAATGCAGAAGACGGGGGCACAGGATGTAATCTAAGCTGAGAGGCCAGCCCGCTTCTGATTTAGAGCGTTGGGCCTATGATCCGATGAATTCTTAGTGGGTCGATATGCTCGAGACCGTGCCAGTGCGAAAGGCCTGCAACGCACTCATCGCAGAAGCGCAGCCAGACTTTGCCCTGTACTCTGCTGCAGCTAAAGCCGCGGGTATTGATCCACAGGAGGAAGTTCTATCGGCCGTGCTCAAGGGCTTTCGCACCTTCTATGGTGGGCTCTGGGTTGGAGGCACCGCAGAACTGACTGCGACACACGTTGCATTCAAACCCAACGTTGTGAACCAGCTCTTGCACAAGAGCGACTATTCGTGGAGTGTCCCCCTAGCAGAGGTCGGAGACGTCTCGTATGAAGTTGGCATGCTGACCGGCATCATTTGCCTTGCTACGCCGCGCGGTATCGCGAAACTACGTTGCTTTGGCGCCAAGAGCTTCCTCTCCAGAATTGCCAAGCAATGGGACGCAGACCGCATTGCGACGCAACCTTCTACATAGGCCCAACCCTTCGTTCCACCCGACTCGCTACGGCTGGCCGTGCCAGCCTCTGCGAGCGAGTGAACTCAAACGTTAGATGCGC
>NZ_JAGQBG010000052.1 GCF_024345515.1 Cyanobium sp. N5-Cardenillas | reverse complement strand
CCAAGACATGGGCAACGGCATCTCAGCATCCCTGCAGGAGCCCATCGACAGCCTCGGTCTTGCTTCTCATCTGGAGGAGTGGCGGCTGGAGCGGGAGCAAGGACAAGCCGGTCAGTGGCTCGAGCAGGCACCAGGTTTCACTGTGCTCAGTTGCATCGATCTCAGAAGCCATGGGGCTCGCTGCACCGACGCCAGCTTCCGCGCCCTTCATTTCGATTCAGTCCAGCCAGTTGGCGACAAGGAGCAGCAGATCGGCTGGCGGGAATGGTTGCGCCAGGGAAATCTGTTCCAGTTCCTCCCCCACATGCTGCTCAGCACGACAGGGTGCACCGGCGCTGATCAGACCAGTGTGGTTGTACCGAGCTTGGAGCCAGACCCACTGGTTGCGGCCATGTGGGATCAAATGCCGCCAAGGTCAAGGGATGCACCCTCGCCGGAGTGGTCGAAAGCTCTTTCCTTCTCCGAGCGGCATGCCAGAACATGTCATCCGCTGCTCTTGGCACTGCGGCCAGGCCTGGAGCCGATGGGGGTGGGGCCACCGGAATTCGGCTACGAATTGGAGGGATCGCTGGGGGAGGTGGTGGTGGAAATCGAGATGGCGTGGCCTGAACAGCAGATCGCCGTCCTGCTTCGTCCACCGGACGATGGGTCCTCGGATCAGCCTTTCGGAGCCTGGTTGGATGGCTGGGTGATCTTCCATCCCCATTCCCCTCTGGATCGGGTTCTCGCCTCGTTCCGTTCCACGAATCACCCAAGCCCCGTCCTCGCGAGCCAGCCATGAATCAACCAGCGCTGCGCGTCGCCGCCTCACGCGGCTTCTTCAAGGCCCTCAACACCCTCCCCGAGCGCGGTCGAGCCAAGGTGCATAAGTTCATCGTTCAGTTCATGGACGAACCCACCGCCCCGGGGCTGAACTACGAACGCATCAACGGCAGCAAGGATCCCCAGGTTCGATCGCTTCGTGTGGATCAGGATTACCGCTGCATCGTGCGGGCACCGGAGAAGGGCAGCACCTACGTGTTGCTATGGGTCGACAAGCATGACGACGCCTATGCCTGGGCCCGCCGCAAGGCCTGTCACGTGAACCGCGTCTCTGGTGCCCTCCAGATCGTTGACGTGGAGGGGGCTGAGAAGGCACTCGGAGACACCATTTCCGCCACAGTTCCGGAAAGCCTTTTTGCTCAGATTGCCGACGAGCAGCTGATGCAGCTGGGGGTGCCTGCTGCCCTGTTGCCTTCCTTGCGCGCCATCAGTAACGAGGACGGGCTCACCAGGCTGCTGGAGTGGCTCCCGCCTGATTGCGTTGATGCCCTGATCCTGCTTGCCGATGGACGTTCCTTTGAGGAAGTGCTTACGGAGCTGGAGAAAGAACGACCCTCCACGGTCGATCCGACTGATGTCGACACCGCACTCAACCAGCCAGACAGCCAGGCGGAGTTTGTGGTGCTCACCGATGACGAGGAGCTTGAGGCGATTCTCTCGGCCCCGCTGGAGCAATGGCGCGTCTTCCTCCATCCGAGTCAGAAACGACTGGTGGAACGCCACTGGAATGGACCGGTACGCGTGCTCGGAGGTGCGGGCACCGGCAAGACCGTGGCAGCGATGCACCGTGCTCGCTGGCTCGCCCGATCCTTCCTCGCGGCAGGGGAGGCAGCCAGAGGGGACAAGGTGTTGTTCACCACCTTCACCAGAAACCTTTCCACCGACATCCGCAGCAACCTGGCGAAGATCTGCACTCCCCAGGAGCTCCAGCGCATCGAGGTCACCCATCTCGATGCCTGGGTGAGCAGCTATCTCAGGAGCCAGGGCCTCACCATCAAGGTGTTCAACAAGGAGGCGCGGGATGCCGCATGGTCGGTGGCGATGTTGGTTGCGGACCCCGATCTGGGCCTCGATCTGCGGTTCTACGAGGAGGAATGGAAGGAAGTAGTGCTGGCTCAGGGTTGCAGCACTCAGGACGAATATCTTGTCGCAAAGAGAATCGGGCGGGGTACCCGCTTGAATCGTCAGAAGCGCATCAGCATCTGGCCCGTGTTCGATGCCCTGCGCTCCGAACTGCGGCAAAGAGGGTTGTGGGAGCCTGAAGAGGCCAAGCAGGCTGCTGCCGATCGCCTGAATGCCTCAGCCCAGCCCCCTCGATACAGGGCGATCGTGGTGGATGAAGCGCAGGACTTTGACGTGGCCGCCTTTCGCCTGTTGCGGGCTCTGGCGGGAGCTGAACATACTGACGATCTCTTCATCGTTGGTGATCCCCACCAACGCATCTATGGCCGCCCTCTGGTGCTGGGACAGTGTGGGATCAACGTCCGCGGCCGATCCCGCAAGCTGCGCATTAACTACCGCACCACAGAGGAAACCAGGGCATGGGCCACGGCGGTGCTTCAGGGGATCGACTTCGATGACCTCGATGGCGGCAGTGATCCAACCAGCGATACCCGTTCTCTCCTCCATGGCGATCAACCGCTGGTGAAGGGTTTCGAGGATCCGGCCGATGAGCGGCGCTTCCTAGAAGACAAGCTCAGGCAGCTGCGGGATGTCGACGGCAACTTGGCCTCCACCTGCGTCACGATCCGCACCAATAAGGCCGTTGAGCAACTCGCCAGGGGCCTGGAAACAGCAGGCTTCCAGGTGCGCATCATCGAGGCCGACGAAGCCGACGATCCCAGCGATCCCTCACTGCGCCTGGCCACCATGCACCGCATCAAGGGCCTTGAGTTCGACCAGGTGTTTATTCCCGAGCTCAATGCTGAGCTGATGCCCTATCGCTTTGAACTAAACCGGCGGCCCGATGAGGTCTCCCGACAATTGTTCGAACAGCAAGAGCGATCTCTCCTTCATGTAGCGGCCACCCGAGCGAAGAAAAGGGTGGTTGTGACCTACAGCGGCAAGCCGTCCTCTTTCCTGACGCCAGGAGCCTGAGCCATGGGGTAGAGCACGCAGCATTCAGGCAGGGTGTGCCTCGCCTTCTGCCTCCAGCTGCCCAGACGCCTCCGGACAGATCAAATCCGCCGCCTGCCGCGCCTCGCCGAGCACCTGGAACAACACCTTGGGCGATTCGTCGAGAAGCTCAATCCATTGACCCAGATAGGCGGCATGCCTCTCGATCTCGCTGCCGATCTCCAGCCGATCGCCCAGCAGCACCGCCCCAGCTCGGCGACCAGCTTCTCGCGGGCATAGCGCGACTTCCCGAAGACATCGCCCAGATCCCACTTCAGACGGGATTCATGGCCGGTGGAGTGGATCTGCTCATGGGCCCAGGTGGCGCAGAACGCAGCAGGTGAGTGGAAGCTGGCGCGATCCAGCCGCTGGGTCCTGAGGATGGGAACAGGCGAGCCGATCACTCTTTGCTGGGCACATTGACTGAGGAGAAGGATTCAGAAACCCAGGCCCATGGGAGCACCGGCCCAGCAGCAGGGGCAATACGCCCTGTCTATGTGCGGGTATAGCCCGGTGGGCAATGCGGATCAATACCCCTCTTCTCCGTCCTCGGGGGGAAGCAGTTGCTGTTGGTCCAGATCCAGTTCTGCTCGGAGGGATCGTGTCCCATATCCTGCGCGATCGATCGCCGCAGCCGTCTGAGAGATGGAATCAAGCAAGGGGCCGCTGATCGGAGCAAGCTCGCGGCAGAAGGTAGCAATCGTGGCCCAGAAGTTGGGTTCGTAGGAAGTCATAGGAAGGATGGGCACCGCTTGGGCGCTGAATGGTTTTGGAACGAGTTGGTTGGGGATTTGTCCCTGGGGTGGGCTCGCAAGCGGATGCAGCCTCAGCAGGGGGCTGGAAGCGCAGGACGACAGAGGTCGGACGCTGTAGACGGGCGCGGGGGAATAGCGGCAGACCTGCCAGCATCGGGAGGCATCAGCGGTCGTCACAGCCCACTGGTGTGGACAAAGCCGGGCAAGGAGATCAGAGCCCTTGCCCATTTCCTCTTCCGGCTTCGCCCCGCCCCTGGCCGTAGCCCCCTCTTTTTGGCCGTAGGCCGCCTCAGCTGCGGGTGGCCGCCAGCGCCAGTTCATGGGCCTGGGTGAGGGTGGTCGCCGCCTTGCCGAACCACAGCCCCTCCAGCCGCTGACGGGCCGCCTCGATCGGATCCCTCGATCGCCCGGCGTCGTGGCTGAGATGCTCCGTCACTGCTTGGTAAGCGCCCCACATCGAGCCCTGCACGCCGGGGATGTCGCTGCCGATGGCCTGGCCTTCGAACTTTGCGGCAAGGCCATCCCAGGCGGGGAGATCCTCCAGCCGCCGCGGCCGGCTTGTGCTGGCATCCCCCCGGCGGTCATTGATGCTGCCTCGCAGCTGATCAGCGAAAAGGGTCTCGACATACTGCCGGAACTGGCTCGCCGTGCAGGGGGCGGCGGCCATCGCCCGCAGCTCGGCCAGGCCACCTGTGAATTGCTGGCGCTGCAGATCGATCAGCTCTGGCAGGCGGCTGATCAGGGCGTTGGCATTGCGGGTATGCCTGATGCGGCAGCCCTGCTGGCGCCGGCTTCTCGCTGCGGCCAGCCCGAGAGCAGCGGAGAGGGTGTTCTGACACACCACCCGGATCGGGGAGAAGAAGACCGAGAAAGCGATCGTCCCGTCATGGCTGGTGCAGCCCACTAGGTACTGATTCACCGGATCACCGGGGAGCACCTCACCTTCCGACTGCCGGACTCGGGCCGTGAAGGTCACCTTCCTGCCACCGGCCAGGACGCAGACCGCATCCATGACCGCGTCGCTATGGAGGGCCTCGGCGACTCGGATCAGCTGCTCGTTCTGCACCACCTCGTAGGTGGCGTTCATCACCGAGAGGGTGGTGCCGGTATCGGTTCGGGTAATCGCCTGATAGCCGTCGATCGGACGCATGTCGGCGTCGTAAATCGGACGGCTGGCGAGATGGAAGTCGGCGCCACCGAGGCGGAAGGCCTCACGCGCCGGGAGGGTGCCGTCCAGGACCAGGCCGAGGCGGTGCCAGGCGGGCCGGTTGTTGAGGAAGACGCCAGAGCTGAATTGATGGGACATGGGATCACAGCTGCGGCGCGGACGCCGCCAGAGAGGACAAAAAAGCCGGCCTTGGGGGAGACCGGCAAGTGCTGGGGCGGGGCTTCCACCCGCCGGCCCGGTTGAACGGATCAGCTGGTGGAGGGTTTTGGGGTCAGCAGCTGCAGGCGATCAGCCACAAGGCGCACGCCGCAGTGGTTGCCGCACAGCCGCCCCGAGGCCGCCAGGCGCATGCCGGGGGTGGCGTTGTCGCTCAGCTCCTGGGCCTGCTTGCCCCAGACCTCGATCAGGACCGAGAAGCCCCCGGCGGATTCCTCGTCCCAGCGGGGGGTGACGCCGGGGACCTGGAGGAGGACCTCAGCGCGGATGGCGCCGCAGTCAAAGAAGGTGAGCTGGACCGGCAGGGGGGCGCTCCCTGTAAGCACGGTGACATTCACGGCTTGTGGGCTCCGTTGGGGCAGCAGGCGGGGGAGTCAAGGAAGGAGAAGACTTCTTCCAGGTCCTCAGGGCTCGGGGGCGGCACGCTGACCGGATCGAGAGGGCCTACCGGGCGGTTCATGTCGGCCACGGGGGTGGGGTGGCCGCCGCCGGCGTGCTCGGGGATGGGGGCGACCAGGAGCTGCAACCCATAGAGGTTGCCGTTTTGATGCCAGGCGATCTGACTGCCCATGGCTTGCAGGAACATGACGGCGGAGAAGATCTCGGTGTCCTGGTGCAGCAGAACGAACGGGGGGAGGAACACACCATCGGGCATGCGGATGGTGATCTCACTGCGGAAGTTCATGAAAAAAGCCTGCGGTGCAGGCGGTGGAGGGGATTGCAGGGGAGGAAGGTGGTTAACCAACCCAGAGGAAGTCGGCCGGCTGGCCAGGAGCGCCGTCAGGTGGCCGTAGGCCCGGGCCCGTTCTCGGGGAAGCAGAAGCGCAGGGCTTCAGCGGGTTCATCGAACGGCGGGGAGACATCCAGCCAGGGGGAGCGGATGCGGGCAAAGGCACCGGCCGGGAAGTAGCGGGAGAGGCTGGAGTAGGAAGCGCCACGGAGGCGATCAGCCGGGAGGACCAGGCCGGCGGTGGCATTCCCGCTGCGAGCACAGCGGAAGCGGACCTTGCAAAATCCGCTCATGGCTTCGCATGCGGCGCCGGAGCCCCCACGGGGAGAGCCACAGCCGGCGAAGCCGGCGCCGCCGACAGGAGGAAGCGGTAGACCGTGCAGTCGGTCGCCTGGCAGTAGCCGGCAGCGTCGTGGTACCTGGCGAAGCCATAGTCCTCATCGGCATCGACGCAGCTGGCGGATCGGGAGGAGAAGGTCTCCTGCCACCAGGCATCAGCAGCAGCGATCTCGTCGTCTTCCAGACCGGAGGAGTCGCCGTTGATGAAGTAGCAGGCCCAGTGGGTGGGCAGGAGATAGCTGACAAGGGAGGGATGGCGGGCATCCCGCTCGGCCTTTGTCAGGAAGACGGGCTCGGGGGGAGAAAGGGGGGGATCTGGCAGGTAGAGGCTGGGGGAAGGCATGAACATCACAGCGTCAGAGGGACATAAAAAAAGCCCCGCACGGGGCGGGGCGAACCAATCCAGGCGGATTTGAACCGCCATACAGAGAAGGCCCACCTGCAGGGACACTGGTGGGCGCTCACTGCGCCTTGCCTGCGATGCAGTGACCTCCAAGAGGTCTGGACTGCATGCAGGTGGATTGGGGATTTGGATGGATTTCGTCGGGTGTTCTTGCCCTTCTTTTCAGTCCCATCCGGAGACTGGAAGCCGGATTTGCACCGCATCCCTGGTTAACCACCTTTGGGAAGATGGGGAGAGGAATGGAGATCGTGCTCGATCTCGCTGCGACGTGTACACCGGGCCCCAATGGGCATAGGAAGGGCGTAGCGCGTCAGGGCCGCAAGGCCCCGCAGGAGGAAGACTTGGCGTCTATTGATACTGTCCTGCGCATATATGGGCGCCTGTTGTGTTTTGGCGCAACGCTGGGGATGCTTAGTCACGGGAAGCCTGTTGACCCGCACAAAGGTGCGCACCGGCTCGATCCGTCCTAGGGCATTGCCTGCCCTCGTCCTCCCGCTAAACCCCTCCGTCGTTTGGCCGAACGAGTGTCTCTACTGGGCCGCATGCCCTGCGCTGAGCGGAATGGATACCGTCAGGCGACTCGTTTGCACCTACCGGTTGACGTCACAGCAGCCGGTAAGGGCTGAGGATCCGTACAACTTTGGGGGAGCGTTTCTATGTTGTAGCCGCAGCACAATCGGCCGCTAGCAATGCTGCATAAGCGTGGGGGCGCATGTTGCGCTGATGTTGGAAGAAGGATTAGGCTGATCGGCTCTAAGCGTCAAGGCTGTGAGCCTGACCGGTGAGGGTGAGCGACTGCGGCGCAGTCCTGTCTCATCGGTTGAAAGCAACATAGGTGGTAAGCGATGGATAAGTCAAGCAATTGAGGAGGACTAGGTGACTGTGCCCCGTTCAGTAGTTGAGGCTCTAAATGATGCGTAGAGACGGAAGGTAGATATACAGCTGCTTGTTAATGTATATGAGTGAAGGAGGAGAGCTAGAAATCCCACGGCTAGAGATCTTATTGATTGGAGAGCTGAAGGATAATGGAACTGCCTGCCAGGATCCGCCTTCTCTTCGCACCAAGTCAGGCATGGCAACAGGTCAGAAACGCGGAGGGCGAAAGCGCAGGATCCGAGGACCATTCCCTCCAATCGAAAGAGCAGCCGAGGGACCAGTCAGGCGTACCGATTGGGACATATCCATCCGTGGCCAGCAGGACTGGGGAGCAATTTCGCCGAGACGCTGTTCTGATGGTGGAGGGGTAGCCGGACAGGGCAAGTGAGGATGCGGACAAGGGGCGGTCAGGGTAGGCCTGAACTCCTAACCCCTTGGCAGCACTCACACCGGACTGGCCGGACAACCCGGACACCCCTTACCATCCCTAAGATTAATTCGATTACCCCCCTCTAGAACAGACAAACCTGAGAGGGGGAGCACCCCCTGTCCGGCGTGTCCGGTTGTCCGGGAGTAGCGGAGAGGGCGCATTTGGGCGGCGAACTAGGGGTGGAAGCTTTGACGATTCGGTGCGGGTGAGCTCGCGGGGCGCAGACACCAAAGCTCAGCCTATCGATACCTTATAAACGGTTAAGGCAGGCTTATCTAATACTTGGCGAGACGGTGGCACGCGTGGCGCTCAGCCGGCAAGTGTGCGAAAGGCTCAGGCCATAGGTGCCGCAAAGCTGCAGGAAAGCGCCGGCGACATGATCCACGTCAAAACCAGGCAACGCCGCAACTGTGCCGACGCATGACGGGTTCAACAATTTCCCCTTCGCCTGACTTACTGCACGGTCTTGCATGCATAGCAGAGGCACGGGAATGTAGTCAACCCATGATGTGCGATGACTAAGTTCGGGCGCCGAAGGTCTTGGCTCTCTCGAATAGATACTCAGATCAAGTCGTGGGAAGCCTCATAAGACAGCCTACTCGGGCACATACAACGTGAGAATGAGGACTACATTTAGCTCCCAGAGGACTACAACAAGGAGCGCTGGCTCATATAGTCTTCTTCTCCTGCGATGCAGTAACCACAGTCGCAGGATTAGAGCGACTCGGGATCTTCCCAGCGGGGCCAGAGTGTGATAGACCTGAGAAGCAGTCACGCCAAAAGGTTCCCAGTTGACATCAGCTCTTCATGCCCCACGCAGGGGCTGGCTCTGCTGTGAGCGTGAAAGTTCTGACCCCAGAACTTACTCATCCACCTCCAGAAAGCCTTCTCCACCATGAAGTCGCAAAGCCGTAGACCACTATCTCAGGCCAATGCTTAGCGGCATCAAAGCCGGGCACTAATTCATCTAAATGGGTCATTTCAAACAATTCGCCCGGCTACATGCCGGATCATTCAATGCAAGACCACAGCAACAAAACGCCAGAGAACCGGATTCATCCGGAAATGGAAGAAGCCGTCTTCGGGTCAGCGGCAGACGATCAGGAGTGGTTCCGGGCGAACCGCAGTGCATTGGTTAGGTTCCGCCCCGCCTTCCCGGATGAACTCGAAGCCCAGGATGCCCTCAATCAGACATTCTCCAATGAGAAGCGCTGCAGCCTGCTTCAGCCGGGAGAGACTGGCGGATGGATCGCGGTGGTCGAGTTGTTCCGGCTGCTAGGGATGGATGCTTGGCCTTACGAAGGCTGCAGGATGCGTCTGGAGTGCCCTCCCGTTATTGAAGAATACATTCCGCTGTGCACGGAATTAGTGCTAGAAACTGTACGCCCACTGCTACCACATTTATTTCCTAAGCACTTCAGGGCGGGTGGCCAGGGTTTCGGGTGATATTCGACTAGTTGGGTAGTCCCAGCAAGTTAATCAGTCGAAGATTGCGTGGAAGTCACCAGGGTCGGGGTGTCACCGCCCGACCCAACACATCACATTCCACACGTAGTAGTTCACACTACCCGCCAGGCGCGGCATAGTCAGCATGCAGGAACGCCTGATCCGCCGCCGCCTCGATGAGGACGAGTCGCTCAAGACCCTTGCGGCACTCACTGGGATCAGCCCCCGCATCGCATGTGCACGGCTGGCGCATCTTCATGGTTGCCACTTAACGACACTGAAGGATCTCCACAGCGCTCGCCATACCCAGCGGAGACCGCTTGATCTGCAGCGACTGCAGCTGGCCGTGGATCTCTGAGACCAGCCCTGCACCATCCGGAGCGTCGCTCGGCTGCTGCTGGTGCCAATCAGCACCCTTGCCCGCCTTGAGCGGGGCGGCCATCACGGCACAGGTCGGCCTTATCGGGAGAGCGTCCGCGTCGCTTCGCGGCCTTCGATCTTGGCCACAGAAGTTTCCACTGCGCATGGCCTGTCTGCAGCCTCTTCACCCCGACAAACGCCATGGGAGCCCGGCCCCCGAGTGGCTGGCGTGCCGTGCCGCATTCACCGGGTCCTAGGGGTGAGTGGTGGTGGCGAGATCGTCAGAAGCGGGGTGGGATGAGGCGAGCGGCCGGAAGCCGCACGATTTCACGCAAGTTTCACGCAAGGACTCTGAAGCAGCTTGAGATGCGAGCTACTGCAACGGTTTAGAAGAACTGTCTTCCGCCTTACAAGCAGGATGTCGCTGGTTCGAAACCGGCATCGGGCATCGGGGCAGGGCCGACCCAGGAGATCGAGCCCGTCCGGCGCAACCCGGAGGCGGCTAAGGCCGATCAGATCGCCGTTCGCTCGGCGTTCCTGGCCAGCCAGGCCCAGGTGAGGTCGCTCTGATGGCCCAGAACTGTGGGCAGGTCAGCAGAAGCGCGGCCGGATGATGCGGGTGACCTGAGCCAGTTCACTGTCAACCGGATTCCATCCAGAACATGGCATGGATGATGGGACAGGGCCCCTAGGCCGGCTCAGGACTTTGGAAGAGAGCGACTCGATCCTTCTCGCCTTTCGCCTGATACATCGCCAGATCAGCGTTATTGAGAAGGATTTCGGCGGAAGATCCATGGGCGGGGAAGATAGCGATACCGACACTGACCCGCACCCTGAGAACGTCCCCGTGAAGAACACAGGATTCGGCAATATGCTCCACCATCTCCTTGGCCATGCGCATGACATCGGCCTGATCTCCCACTTCCAGCAACAGGCAGACAAATTCATCGCCGCCCCAGCGACTGGCCATGTCATCCTCACGCAGGAAAGACGACAAGCGTGACGCCACCATCTGCAAGACCTCATCACCCAGATCATGACCATAGGAATCATTGATGCTTGCGAATTGATCCACATCAATGGAGAAGACCGCCAGCCCCCACCCATGCCGCCTCGCCTGGGACAGGGCGTGCTCAAGGCGCTGGTCAAAGGCCAAGTGATTGGGCACATGCGTGAGTGGGTCCCTGGTAGCGCCCTGCCTGGCTTCATCCCTCTGCTGACGAGCCTCCGCCACGTCATCGCGCGCTCCATCCAGCTGGGCCTTCGCCTCAACAAGCTCCGATGCAAGCGCTGTCCGCAGCACAACTGCATCGGCAAGACGTTCATTTACCTGATCGGCCTCAACAGCGGCAGTCGCAACCTTTGCTTCCTTGGCTTCATTCTGGGAATCGGAGTCTCGAAGAACTTCCACAGGAACATCAGCTTGGTGGCGAACATTATTGGCCGCTGAGGGTTCGACCGATAGCTGCCTGCTGACATTTTCGGACGTCATCCTCCTGTCCTCCTCCACCACTGCCTTGAGCTTCTCAAGGCGAAGAGAAGCCTGGATACGGCTTGCGGTCAGAGTGCGGCGCCGACGCAGCGCCAACGCTTCTGCGACGGCCATGGAGCCCCAGTCGGACCCAGTCCAGGCGATCATGGGGCCCGGTTGTTCTTTCGGCTGTGGACCTCACGGATCTCATCCCGGGGGTCCCCTCCCTGCTGGAGGAGCTGGAGGGGATCCTCGCCGGGCTCACCACGGTCGCCTGCCTGGAGCACATGAAATGGCTGGGGGCCTTCATGTGCATCACCCCGGTCCAGAAGAGCCTGGTGGGGGCGGCCACGACCGAGGAGGAAGGATTCCGGCTGGTGGAGCGGCAGCGGCCGGCCCTGCTGGTGGTCAGCCAGAGGCTTCAGGAGGGCACCGGCCTCTCGCTGGTGGAGCGCACGAAGTCACTGGACCCCGCCATCCGGACCCTGCTGGTCGCCGACGACGCCAACGAGGCCCTGGTGCGGGAGGCTTTGGCCCGGGGCTGCAACGGCATCTGCTTCGCGTCGGGCCTGTTCATGCCGGCGCTGCGGGTGGTGGCCGGCGGCGGCATCTACTACCCCGAGCCGGTGGCGGCGGTGCTGCGGCAGCAGCCCCCCGTGGCCCCGATCGAACCGCTGACCGAGCGCGAGCGGGTGGTGCTGAACCACCTGATGCTGGGCCTGACCGACGTGCGGATCAGCCAGGAGCTGGTGGTCAGCACCGAGACCGTCAGGACCCATGTGAAGCACATTTTCCAGAAGCTCCAGGTCGACAACCGCACCAAGGCCGTCGTCAAGTCGATCGCCGCCGGGCTGATCAACCTGGAATCGGCCCTGGAGGGCCGCACCCCGGTCACCGGCTGAACCACCTGGTCAGGGGCTGAACCGGCCAGCACTGCCCCAATCCCCCGTTCTGGGGATGCGGGCCGAGGGTGCTCCAGGGGAAGGTGGGTTGGTCCCCGGGGTGACCCGAGAGGCCTCCGGATGCAAAGCCGGGACATCGCAAGACCCCAGCAGCAGCTCCGCGCACGATGGCCGTCCACCTCAGCTTCGCCGCGGCCGGGCACTCCCGTGTGTCCGAAATCATCCTGGCCGGCCGCACCGGCTACTGGCTGTGCGACCCGGACCGGGTCCTGGCCCATGGCGTCGTCAAGCTGTATGAGCGCCACACAGAAGGCGGCGACTTCGATCTCAACGACAACGTCGTGGGCCCCTGGGTGGCCACCCTGACGGTCACCGGCGCCGACCGGGTGCAGTGGCTTGACCGAACCCGGACGATCATCGCCTTCGACCCCGCCACCCTGACGACGGAGTACATCACCACGGTGCCCCCGTTCAACGCCTCCGGGGTGTACTACGACCCGGAACCGATGGCCTGAGGGCGGATCAGCCTGCGGCCTGCACGTGCTCTCCGTAGGCCACCAGAGCGCGATCGGCGCTGAGCAGCCGCAGGCCCTCCAGCTCGGCCTGCACCACCAGCAGCCGGTCGAAGGGGTCGCGGTGAATCCAGGGCAGGTGCTGCACCGCCAGCGCATGCTCAGCGCGGACGGGCAGTTCGCGGAATCCCTGTCCCAGCAGACCCAGACGCAGGGCGGCGGCCTCCACCTGGAAGTCGGCCCGGCCCAGGGACGATTTGATCGCCACCTCCCACAGGCTCACGACGCTGAGCACCAGAGGTTGGGCCGGATCCGCCAGCAGGCGTGCCGTCCCGGCCGGCAACCGGCTGGGTTCAATGGCCCACCAGAGCAGCAGCTGGGTGTCGACCAGCAGGGGCTGGGGTTGGGGTTCGCTGGGGGGCACGGCGAGCAGATCAACCGAACAGGGCGTCGATCTCGTCGGCGAAATCGGCCTTGAGATCGGCTTCCAGCACCGCGGAGCCGCCCAGGAAGCCGCCCCGGCGGACTTCAGGCGCCGCCGCCACCGGCACCAGCCGCACCAACGGCTGCCCTGCCTTGGCGATCACCACCTCCTCCCCTTCCAGGGCCTGGGCCACGTAGCGGGAGAGGTGGGTCTTGGCGTCATGGAGGTTGACCTGCATGGAGGCAACACGGAGTGTCTTTAGCTTAGTCTGCTTACGACTAAGTCCACTTCAGCCACGAACTCCCCGCTGCTGATCTGCTCGCCGTAGCCGGCGAAGCACGCCAGGGCGGCGGCATGGCGCTCCGGGGTCACCGCCTGGCAGGCGTCGTGGACGCATACCGCCCGGTAGCCGCGGTCGGCGGCGTCCTTCACGGTGTGGTCGATGCACTGGTCGGTGAGCAGGCCGATCACCACCAGGGTGCGGATGCCGAGGTTGCGCAGCAGGTAGTCGAGGACGGTGGAGCTGAAGGGGGAGGAGGAGCTCTTGGGGAGCACAAGTTCATCGGCCAGGGGCGCCAGCTCGGCGATCACCTCGGCAGCGCGGCTGCCGGGCGGGAAGCCCATGCCGCAGCGCTTGTAGTCGGCGCTGCGGTCGCGCCCGTCGGCGGTGAGGCTGGCGATCACGGTGTGGATCACCTCCAGCCCGCCCCGCCGGGCCGCCGCCAGCACCTGCTGCGCGGCCGGCAGGGTGGTGGCGCGGAAGCGGCGATCGAAATCCGGCTGGGGCCGAGGCTGGGCATCGCCGCAGGTGCCCTGCTGCAGATCCACCAGCAGCAGCGTGGTGGCACCGGGGTGGAGCCACGGCTCGGGTGAGCTCGACGCCATGCAGGCTGCGGCGATCCGTCCAATCATGGCGGCAGACGCTCGCTGCGCCCGTGTCCATTCCCCCCGCCCCCATGGCCGCGGCGCTGGCCGCCCAGGGGATCCGCTGGGTGGCGATCACCTGGGTGAACCATGCCGGGGCGCCGCTGGTGAAGGTGGTGCCCCTGGCCGGTTTCGAGGCGGCGGTGGCGGTGGGGGTGGGCTTCTCGCCGGTGGCCGATGCCTTCGGCGCCGACGGCGGCATCGATGCCGCCCATCGCCTGGCCCGCCCCGACGGCGACCTGCGCCTGCGGGCGGATGCGGCGGCCCTGGCGCCGCTGGAGCCGGCCGGCGGCTGGGCCTGGGCGCCAGGGGAGCGCTTCGAGCGCAGCGGCGTGCCCTATGCCAACGACCAGCGCCACCTGTGCCGTCGCCAGATGGTGCAGCTGCAGCGCGCCGGGGTGGAACTGCGGGCCGGCTTCGAGCTGGAGTGGCTGGTGGCCAGCCCCGCGGCCGATGGCACGCCGGAACCGGCAATCCCGGGGGGGCCCTATGGGGCCGACCGGCTGGTGGAGGGCCTCGACTACGCCACGGCCCTGCTCGACGCCCTGGAGGCGGCCGGCCTGCCCTGGCTGCAGTTCCACCCGGAGTACGGCGCCAGCCAGTTCGAGCTGTCGCTGGCGCCGGGCACGGCCCTGGAGGCCGCCGACCGGCTGGTACACACCAGGTTGCTGATCCAGCGATTGACGCGCCGCTTCGGCTGGCGCTGCAGTTTCAGCCCCAAACCCAGCCTGGAGCGGGTGGGCAACGGCGGCCACCTGCACCTGAGCGTGCGGCGCGACGGAGTGCCGCTTCTGGAGGGCGGCGACGGCGAGGGGGGCCTGGGCCCGGCGGGGGCCGGGGTGCTGGCGGCCCTGCTGGCGGACCTGCCGGCCCTGCTGGCCCTGGCCTGCCCCTTGGCGGTGTCCTACCGGCGGCTGGCCCCGGGCTCCTGGTCGGCCCCGTTCCAGGTGTGGGGCGTGGAGAACCGGGAGGCAGCCCTGCGGCTGGTGCCCGCCGCGGCCGATGGTGCCCCGGCCCACCTGGAGCTGAAGGTGGCGGACCTGGCCGCCAACCCCTACCTGCTGCTGGGGGCGGTTCAGGCGGTGGTGGCCGATGGCCTGGCCCAGGCCCGGCCGCTGCCGCTGCCGCCATCGGTGGCTGGGGATCCAGCCGGGTTGCCGTCCGGAACGGTGCCGCGCCTGCCCGCCAGCCTGGCGGAGGCGTCGACCGCCTTCGCC
>NZ_JAGQBG010000051.1 GCF_024345515.1 Cyanobium sp. N5-Cardenillas | reverse complement strand
CCCTGGTGATCGGCTTCTGGCCGCGGGTGGCCATCGATCTCTACGAGGCCAGCACCAATGGCCTGGCGGCCGAGCTGGCCAGCCATGGGGCCGTTGCCATGGGACGGTTGGCCGCCCTCGGCTGACCCGCAACCAGGCCCCCGGGTGGGCTGAAATGGTGGCTCCCATCGAAGCGGCCGCCCGGCGATGACCAGCACCCTTCAGAGTCCCCCCGCCCTGCTGGCCGGGAAGGGCCTGCCCCGCTTCGAGGCCATCACCCCCGACCAGGTGCGGGCCCACATCCCTGAGCTCCTGAGTGACCTGGCGGCGGAGCTGGATCGGCTGGAGGCCGGACTGGCGGCGGCGGCAGCGGCGGGCCGGAACCTCGGCTGGGCGGAGGTGATGGACCCCCTGCACCGCCTGGGCGAACGCCTGCGTTGGAGCTGGGGGGTGGTGAGTCACCTCAACGGCGTCTGCAACAGCCCCGAGCTGCGGGAGGCCCACGCCAGCCAGCAGGCGGCGGTGGTGGCCTTCGGCAACCGGGCCGGCCAGAGCCGGGTGCTGTACGAGGCCCTGCGCAGCCTCCAGGCCCAGGGGCGTCTGGATGCCACCCAGGAGCGGATCCTCACGGCGGAACTGCGGGACATGGAGCTGCGGGGCGTGGGCCTGGAGGGCGCCGCCCAGGAGGCCTTCAACGCCGCCAGCCAGGAGCTGGCGGAGCTGGCCACCGGTTTCGGCAACCGCGTGCTGGATGCCACCAACGCCTGGACCCTGCGGCTCACCGACCCCGCCGATGTGGAGGGGCTGCCCGAGAGCCTCAAGGAGCAGCTGGCCCAGGCCGCCCGCGACGCCGGGGATGGCCAGGCCACGGCGGCCGAGGGGCCCTGGCTGCTGGGGCTCGACATGCCCCGCTTCGGCCCGTTCCTGAAGTTCAGCCGTCGCCGCGACCTGCGGGAGATCGCCTACAAGGCCCACGTGAGCCGGGCCTCGGGAGAGACCGACGGCAACTGGCCGACCATCGAGCGGATTCTGACCCTGCGCCGTGAACAGGCCCAGCGCCTTGGCCACGGCTCCTGGGCCGAGGTGAGCCTGGCCGCGAAGATGGCCGGCTCGGTGGCCGAGGTGGAGGCCCTGCTGGAGGACCTGCGCACCGCCGCCTACCCGGTGGCCCTGCTGGAACTGGAGGCGTTGCGCGCCTGTGCGGCCCGCGAAGGGGCGGCCGAAGCGGCGGACCTCAAGCCCTGGGATGTGAGCTTCTGGGCGGAGGTGCGGCGCCAGGAGGCCTTCGATCTCGACAGCGAGGCCCTGCGTCCCTGGTTCCCGCTGCCCCGGGTGCTCGATGGGCTGTTCGGCCTCTGCGACCGGCTGTTCGGTATCCGCATCCGTCCGGCCGATGGCGAGGCTCCCGTCTGGCATCCGGACGTGCGTTTCTTTCGTGTCGAGGACGCCGGCAGCGGCGAGCCCCTGGCCGCCTTCTACCTGGATCCCTACAGCCGTCCGGGCAGCAAGCGCGGCGGCGCCTGGATGGACGAGTGCCTGGTGAGCTCGGTGAACGGAACAGGTGAGCCCGTGCTGCCCGTGGCCTATCTGGTCTGCAACCAGAGCCCGCCGGTGGGGGACACCCCCAGCCTGATGACCTTCGAGGAAGTGGAGACCCTGTTCCACGAGTTCGGCCATGGCCTGCAGCACATGCTCACCACCGTGGAGCGCCCCGAGGCGGCCGGCATCAACAACGTGGAATGGGATGCGGTGGAACTGCCCAGCCAGTTCATGGAGAACTGGTGCTACGACCACGCCACCTTGATGGGCATGGCCCGCCACTGGCAGAGCGGCGAACCGCTGCCGGAGCCGGAGTTCGCCAAGCTCCGCGCCGCCCGCACCTTCATGGGCGGGGCCGCCACCCTGCGCCAGGTGCACTTCGCCCTCACCGACCTGCGGCTGCACAGTCAGTGGACGCCGGAGTGCGGCCGGACACCGGAGCAGCTGCGCCGCGAGATCGCCGTCACCACCACGGTGCTGGACCCGATCGAGGAGGACGCCTTTCTCTGCTCCTTCGGCCACATCTTCGCCGGCGGTTATTCCGCGGGCTACTACTCCTACAAGTGGGCCGAGGTGCTCAGCGCCGATGCCTTCAGCGCCTTCGAGGAGGTGGGGCTGGAGAACGAGGCGGCGATCCGAGCCACCGGCCGCCGCTTCCGCGAGACGGTGCTCAGCCTGGGCGGCAGCCGCCATCCCGGCGAGGTGTTCGAGACCTTCCGCGGCCGGCCCCCCAGCCCCGAGGCCCTCATCCGGCACTCGGGGCTGGTGGCGACCTCGATAGCCTGAACCAGGAGTGATCCAGATCCCCTGATGGCTCCTCCCCTTACCGGAGACACGTGATGGGAGCCCAGCGAATCCTGGTGCTGGGCGGTGGCTTTGCCGGACTCTGGAGTGCCCTTTCCGCCGCCCGCCAGCTTGATCAGCTGGGGATCGGCCCGGACACCATCGAGGTGCTGCTCATCAACCGTGACGCCTTCCATGGCATCCGCGTCCGCAACTACGAGGCCGACCTGGCCCCCCTCCGGGTTCCCCTGGAGGTGGTCCTCGGCCCCGCCGGGGTGCGCTGGCTGGTGGGGGAGGTCGGTCCCATCGATCCAGCCGCGCGGACCGTCACCGTGCACACGGATGGTGGCCCCCTGATCCTTCCCTACGACCGGCTGGTCTTTGCCCTTGGCAGCCAGTTGCTGCGGCCTCCGGTTCCTGGCCTGGCCGCCCATGGCTTCGATGTCGACACCTACGACGGCGCCTCCCGGCTGGCGGGGCACCTGGAGACCCTGGCGGAACGTCCCGAGGCTCCCGGACGCTTCACGGCCGTGGTGGTGGGGGCCGGCCTCACCGGAATCGAGGCCGCCTGTGAATTGCCGGCCCGGCTGCGGGCTGTCCGGGAGCGGGCCGGTCTGGCCGGGCCGGTGCGCGTCGTCCTGGTGGACCACAACCCAAAGGTGGGCTCCGACATGGGCGACGCGGCCCGGCCCGTGATCGAAGAAGCCCTGGTGGCCCTTGGGGTGGAGTCGCGTCTCGGTGTGCGGGTGGACGGCCTTGATGGGTCGGAGATTCGCTTCGACTCCGGTGAGGTCATCGCCACCCAGACGGTGGTCTGGTGTGCCGGCATGCGGGCCAGTCCGCTGGCCGCCGGCTGCGGGGTGGCCACCGATGCCCTCGGCCGGCTGCCGGTCGATGCCGAACTGCGGGTCGAGGGGCTCAGCGGCGTGTTCGCCGCCGGCGACAGCGCCCGCCTCGCCCTGGACGACGGCCACGCCACGGTCATGTCCTGTCAGCACGGCCGGCCCATGGGCCGGTTCGCGGGGCACAACGCGGTCTGCGACCTGCTGGGGCTGCCCTTGCTGCCGCTGCGGATCGACTGGTACACCACCATTCTGGATCTGGGTCCCTGGGGGGCCCTGTACACCGAAGGCTGGGACCGCCGGGTCGTCGCCACCGGGGAGGTGGCCAAGCGCACCAAACGGCTGATCAACGGCGAGCGCATCGTCCCGCCCCTGACCGGCGATCGGGCCGCGATCTTCGCCGCCGCCGCTCCGGTGATCCAGCGCCCCCCGCCGCTCCAGCCCCAGGGGAGCCAGCCATGAGCTCCCCAGCCCAGGAGAACCGCCCTGGCGCTTCGGTGGGACGACTCCTGCTGGTCGCCCTACTGCTGGCCGGGGTGACCTTGTTCTTCAGCCAGGGCTGGTACCGCCAGCTGGATCTCGCCGCCCTGCAGGCCTCCCGCGCCCAGCTCGTGGCCTGGCGCCAGGCGGCCCCACTGGCCAGCGCTGCCTCCTTCGTGGCCGTCTATGTGCTGGTGACGGGTCTCTCCCTGCCCGGCGCCACCGTGCTTACCCTGGCGGGGGGTGCCATCTTCGGCCTGCTCCAGGGCACGGTGCTGGTGTCGATCGGCTCCACCCTGGGGGCCACGGCGGCCTGCCTGCTCGCCCGCACCCTGCTGCGGGAGCCGGTGCGGCGGCGGTTCGGCCAGCGCTTGGGGCCGATCGAGGCGGGCGTCCGCCGCGACGGCGCCGCCTACCTGCTCAGCCTGCGGCTGGTGCCGGTGGTTCCCTTCGTGCTCGTCAACCTGCTGATGGGCCTCACCCCCATGCCCCTGCTGCCCTTCGCGCTCGTCTCCCAGCTGGGCATGCTACCGGCCACCCTCGTGTACGTGAATGCGGGCACCCAGCTGGGCCAGCTCACCAGCCTGTCGGGCCTCCTCTCGCCGGCCCTGCTGGCCTCCTTCGCCCTGCTGGGCCTGCTGCCCTGGATCGTGAAGCTGCTGCTGGGCCGCTGGCGTCTCTGGCGCCTTTACCGCCCCTGGCCCCGTCCCCGCCACTTCGATCGCAACCTGATCGTGATCGGTGCCGGGGCGGCGGGCCTGGTCACCGCCTACATCGCCGCCACCGTGCGGGCGAGGGTCACCCTGGTGGAGCGGCACCGCATGGGTGGCGACTGCCTCAACACCGGCTGTGTGCCCAGCAAGGCCCTGATCAGCTCCGCTCGCCTCGCCGCCCGCCTGCGCCACGCCGACCGCTACGGCCTGACTCCCCAGGAGCCCCGGATGGAGCTGCGCCGGGTGCTGGAGCGGGTGAGGCAGAAGGTGGCGGCCATCGCCCCCCACGACAGCGTCGAGCGCTACACCGCCCTCGGGGTGGACGTGCGCCTCGGCCAGGCCCGCCTGCTCAGCCCCTGGACGGTGGCGATCACCGCCGCCGACGGCAGCGAGACCGTGCTGTCGGCCCGGGCCATCGTGCTGGCCACCGGCGCCGCGCCGGTGATTCCTGAGCTGCCCGGCATCGACACGGTGCGGGTTCGCACCAGCGAGACCCTCTGGGACGCGCTGGCCGAGCACCCGTCCCCAAGGCCGAGCCTGGTGGTGCTGGGGGGCGGGCCGATCGGCTGTGAACTGGCCCAGGCCCTGGCCCAGCTGGGCCTGCCGGTGACCCTGCTGCAGCGCAACGCCCGGCTCCTGCCCCGGGAGGATCCCGAGGTGGGGGCGCTGCTACGCGGGGCCCTGGAGCGCGACGGCGTTCGGGTGCACACCGGTTGCCGGGTGGAACGGGTCGAGCCTGGTCCTGCCGGGGGTGTGCGCCTGATGGTGTTGGTGGATGGCGCCAGCCTCAGCTTCGAGGCCGACGAACTGCTCTGCGCCGTGGGGCGCCAGGCCAGGCTGGAGGGCCACGGTCTCGAGGTGCTCGGCATCCCCACCGGCCGCACCATCGACACCGACCCCCACCTCCAGACCCTCTACCCCAACATCTATGCCGCCGGCGACGCCGCCGGCCCCTGGCAGTTCACCCACACGGCCGCCCACCAGGCCTGGTACGCCGCCGTGAACGGGCTGTTCGATCCGGTGCGCTTCGCCGTCGACGGCCGCGTCATTCCCCGCACCACCTTCACCGATCCGGAGGTGGCCAGGGTGGGGCTGAGCGAGTCCGAGGCGATGGAGCAGGGGGTGGCTTTCGAGGTCACCCGCTTCGACCTGGCCGAGCTGGATCGGGCCATCGTCGAATCGGCCGAGACCGGCTTCCTGAAGGTGCTGACCGCACCAGGCAAGGACCGGATCCTGGGGGTGACGATCGTGGCGGAGCAGGCCGGGGAGCTGCTGGCCGAATTCGTGCTGGCGATGCGCTGGAACCTGGGCCTGGCCAAGGTGATGGGCGCGATCCACGCCTATCCCACCCTGGCCGAAGCCAACAAGTACGTCGCCGGGAGCTGGAAGAAGTCCCACGCGCCCCAGCGCACCCTGGCCCTACTGGAGCGCTTCCACACCTGGCGCCGGGGCGGCGGTTAGGAACGGGTCGGGGTTTTGCAGGGCCACGCTCACTGCCACGGCACTGGCCAGCAGCAGCCACAGGAGCCGCAGGCCGATCAGTCCGGCGGCGGGCCGATCGAGGGCCGCCGCCGCCGCCACGCTCACCAGCGCCACCACCAGCCCCGCCACCGTGTCTGCGGCCGCCAGCACCGGGCTGTGCAGCCAGAAGAAGAACGTGGTGAACACGGCGAACAGCAGCCAGCCCACCGCTTCCGAGACCAGCACCAAGCCCCGGCGTCGGTCGGCAGCGCGCTCCGGATCCAGGTTGGCCACCCGCGCCAGGGCCACCAGGGAGGTGATGTTCAGCACCAGCCACAGGGGGGCGAACAGCCAGTCCGGCGGGGCGTAGGGGGGCAGGCGGAAGCTGGTGTAGAAGGCGGTGTCGCCCAGCACCCCAGCCGGCCAGAAGCTGACGGCATTGGCGGCCACCAGGATCGCGGCGCCATGCCACCAGCGGAAGCGGGCGGCAGGGACCGATGGGGTCATGCCTGGGAGTGGAGCCCGATCGTGTTGCCTTCGGTGTCGAGCACCAGGCTCATGAAGCCGTAGGCGCCGATCGACATCTTGGGCTTGATCACCGTGCCGCCGGCGCCCGCCACCCGGCTCTCCTCCACGGCGCAGTCGTCGCAGTGGAAATAGATCAGGGTGCCGCCACCGCCCGGGGCCATGCCCTCCATCTTCGCCAGGGCGCCTCCAGCCCCCACCTGATCGTTCTGCATCGGGAAGGCGTAATACTCCATGCCCGCATCGGACATTTGCTCCAGCGTCAGCTGGAACACGGTTTCGTAGAAGGCCCGGGCCCGGGCCATGTCATCGACGTAGAGCTCGAACCAGATGACGGGGTTGACGGCCATGGCTGCGAGGTGATTTTTGGGCCAAGATTAGGCCGGAAATTCTGGATTCAGCCCGCCACCCCCTGCTCCTGGCGGGGGCTGGCGGGGTTCCAGTTCTCCTTCACCAGCTGGCGGGCCCGGCCCAGGGCCAGGGCCCCGGCGGGCACGTCCTTGGTGAGGGTGGAGCCTGCCGCCACCGTCACTCCGGCCCCGAGGGTGATCGGTGCCACCAGCACCGAATTGGCACCGGTCTTGCTGCCGCCTCCGATCACGGTGCGGTGCTTGCGCACCCCATCGAAGTTGGCGGTGATCGTTCCTGCCCCGACGTTCACATCGGCGCCCAGGTCGGCATCGCCCAGGTAGCTGAGGTGGTTGGCCTTGCAGCCCTCCCCCAGCCGGCTGTTCTTCACCTCCACGAAGTTGCCGATGCGGCAGCCGGCGGCCAGATGGGTGCCGGCCCGCAGCTGGGCGAACGGCCCGATGACGCAGCTGGGTTCCACGTGGCTGTCGCGCAGCACCGAATGAACCACCTCCACGTCGGTGGCCAGGTGGCTGTTCTCGATCAGGCAGCCGGGGCCGATGCGGCAGCCATCGCCGATGCTGTTCACCCCGCGGAAATGGCACTGGGGCTCCACCAGCACGTCGCGGCCGAAGCGGGTGAGCTCGCTGAGGGTGCAGCTGGCCGGATCGGTGAAGCTCACCCCCTCCGCCATCCAGTGGCGCCGCAGCCGGTCCTGCAGCACCGCTTCGCAGTGGGCCAGCTGCTGGCGGTCGTTGATGCCGGCCACCTCGTCCGGGTCGCTCACCGCAAGGTGCATGGCCGGGCGCAGCAGGGCCACGGTGTCGGTGAGATAGAGCTCGCCCTGGTCGTTGTCGGTGCTAAGGCTGGGCAGCACGGTGGCCAGGCGGGCCCAGTCGAAGCAGTAGATCCCCGCATTGGTGAGGGTGTTGGCGAGCTGCTCGGGATTGCAGTCGCGGTGCTCGACGATGCCGCTCACCTGGCCCGCCGCGTCAGCGAAGACGCGGCCGTAGCCGCTGGGGTCCGCCAGCCGGGCGGTGAGCAGGGTCACGGCGGCGCCACTGGTGCGATGGGTGGAGAGCAGGGATTCCAGGGTCTCCGGCCGCAGCAGGGGCACGTCGCCGTTGAGCACCAGCAGCTCGCCCTCGAAACCCTCCAGCGGTCCGAGCAGCTGCTGCACCGCATGGCCGGTGCCGTTCTGGGGCTGCTGCAGCACGAACTCCAGGCCCTCGACGCCGGCGAGGGTGCGCTCCACCCGGTCGGCCTGGTGCCCCACCACCAGCAGCTGGCGGTCGGGGGAGAGCCGGTGGCAGCTGCCCAGCACCCGTTCCACCAGGGTCGCGCCGGCCAGGGGCTGGAGCACCTTCGGCAGGGCACTCTTCATGCGGGTCCCTTTCCCGGCGGCCAGGACGGCAACGGCGAGCATCGGCGGCGGCGGGTCGACTGCGCCGGAATCTACCGGTGCCCTCCGGAGTGGCCCAGTCCGCCGCGGCCCGGGCGCCGCGGCAGCCGACCCGGCGGGGCGGCACTCCGCTCCTGCTCCCGGCGCCGACGCTCCAGAATCTCGGCGGCCGTGGCGCTGCCGCTGGGGTCCCGGTAGGCAATGCCGGCGCGGCTGGCCAGGTGCTCCCGCTCGAAGGGCTCCAGGGGGCGCAGGGCCGGATGGGGGGCCAGGGGGGTGAAGCTGGCCGCCGTCCCGGCGCTCCAGCGCTCCGGTTCGTCGGCGGGCGGCCGGATCGCCCTCACCTCCAGCCCCAGCTCCAGCAGACAGCGACGCACCGCCGCCGCGGAGCTGTAGGTGAGCAGCCGGCCCTCGGGCCGCAGCAGCCGCACCAGCTGCCCCAGAAACTCCCGGCTCCAGAGCTCGGGGCAGCGGGTCGGGGAGAAGGCATCCAGCAGTACCAGGTCGCAGCGACCTGCCAGCGTTTCCAGCAGCTCCGGCAGCCGGCGGCGGGCATCGCCCAGCCACAGGCGCGGACCGTCGCTGAGGCCCTCCAGCCGGCCGATCACCGCGGCGGACCACTGGGCCCGGAAGCCGGCGTCCGCAAGGGCCAGGGCCAGGGGCCGATGGTCCAGCTCCAGGCCCCACCAGTCCAGCCCCAGGCCGGCGGTGGTGGCGGCGTCGAGCAGGGCGGCGGTGTTGGTGCCGGTGCCGACGGCCACCTCCGCCACCACCAGCTCCCGGCCCGGGACGAAGCGTTCCAGCGCCGCCGGGACCACGAACTTCTCGTTGGCCTCGCGCAGGGCCCCGGCGGCACTGTGGAAGCCCTCGTCGCACGCGACGCTGTAGAGGCTGAAGCTGCCGTCACGCCCCCGCCGGGGCAGCAGCTCGGGCCCCGGTTCCGGCTCTGCCGTCTCAGTGCCGCAGGCGGGCCAGGTCATCCCAGAAGCCGGGGTAGGAGACGGCGGCGGCCTCCGGCCGCCCCAGGCGGGTGTCGCCCCGGGCCACCAGGGAGGCCACCGCCAGGCTCATCGCCACCCGGTGATCGGTCTCGCTGTCCACCTCCGCCCCGTGCAGCGGGGTGGGGCCTTCGATGCTGAGGCCATCGGCGTGCTCCTCGAGCCGGGCCCCCATCGCCGTCAGCTGGCGGGCCATCACCGCCAGGCGGTCGGTCTCCTTCACCCGCAGTTCCGCCGCGCCGCTGATCCGGCTCAGCCCTTCGGCGCAGCAGGCCGCCACCGCCAGCACGGGGATCTCGTCCACCAGGCGGGGGATCATCGGCTCCTCGATGCGGAAGGCCCGCAGCGGGCCGTGCTGGACGCGGAGATCCCCCACCGGCTCGCCGGCCACGTCGCGGCTGTTGAGCACGCTGATCCGGGCGCCCATCTCGGCCAGCACATCGAGAATGCCGGTGCGGCTGGGGTTGAGGCCCACGTTCTCGACCGTGAGATCGGCCCCCGGGGTGATTGCCGCCGCCACCAGCCAGAAGGCCGCCGAACTGATGTCGCCGGGCACCACCACGGTCTGACCCACCAGGGCGGGTCCAGGCCGCACGGTGATGAACCTCCCCTGGTCGCCATCCACCACCAGGTCGGCACCGAAGGCCCGCAGCATCCGCTCACTGTGGTCGCGGGTGGGGGCCGGTTCGATCACGGTGGTGGGCCCGTTCGCCGTCAGGGCGGCCAGCAGCAGAGCGCTCTTCACCTGGGCCGAGGCCACCGGCGTGCCGATGACGCTGCCGTGCAGGCTCTGTCCCTGCACCGCCAGGGGGGCCAGGTTGCCGTCCTCGCGCCCCTGGATCCGGGCGCCCATCTGGGCCAGGGGAGCTCCCACCCGCCGCATCGGCCTCGAGCGCAGGGAGGCATCACCGCTGAGCACGAAGTGGCGCCCCGCCCGGCCGGCCAGCAACCCCAGCATCAACCGCATGGTGGTGCCGGAATTGCCGCAGTCGAGCACGTCGCCGGGCTCCCGCAGCCCGTCCAGGCCCACCCCCTCGACGGTCACCGGCTGGCCGGCGGCGATCGGGGACACCGTGACGCCCATGGCCCGCAGGCAGGCGGCGGTGCTCAGGGGGTCTTCGGCGGGCAGCAACCCTTCGATGCGGGTGGTGCCCTCGGCGATGGCCCCGAACAGGAGTGAGCGGTGGGAGATCGACTTGTCGCCGGGCACCGTCACGCTCCCCCGCAGACTGCCCCCGGCCGGCAGCACCAGGGGCGCCGGCAGGGCGGCCTCGCTCGTACCAACAGCCGCGGAGGAGGACAAGAGCTGTTGCGCCAACTGGCGTGATCCTATGGAGTGGCCTGTTCCGGCCCCCGTTCAGGGTCGAATGCCGATCGCCCGCAGCCTGGCCGACAGGCTCCAGACCTCCACCACCAGCCGATGCCAGGGGGTGATCGTCTCCATGGACAGGCCCATCGGCTTGGGGGCGGCGGCCCGCAGGGACCTGGCCGCCGCCAGGGACCGGCGTGCTTCCTCGAGACGTACCCGCAACTGGTGCTGGTTGGCCAGGGACAGCACCGCCTCCGGGCAGTGGTCGAGCAGCAGCAGACCGCGATCGAAGGACTCGGCGTAGTCCTGCAGCAACGGCACCAGGATCTCCTCCAGCAACGGGCCGGTGGGATCGGGCAGGGAGGGGGCGGGAACCATGGATCCAGCGTAGGAATCGTTGCCGTGGCTGCCCGGGTACGGATCCCCATCCCCGGATGGGCGTGGAACGATGGGTTCCGAAGGGTCGCCCCATGAAAGACGTTGACGCCTGGGATGCCCTGCTGCGCCGCCATGTGGACGACCGCGGCCGGGTGGACTACGCCACCTGGCAGCGCCAGGGGACGGCGGAACTGGAGCACTGGCTGGCGGCCCAGCGGCCCTTCGATCCTGAGCCCGGCTCTAGGGCCGAGGCCATGGCCCTGTGGATCAACCTCTACAACGCCCTGGTGATCCGCCAGGTGCTGGCGCGCTTCCCGGTGGCCTCGATTCGCCCCACCGTCGCGGCGGTGCCCAACTGGCCGGCGTTCCTGGCCTTCTTCTCCCGACCGGTGATCAGCCTGCAGGGCCAGTCCCTCAGCCTGAATCGCATCGAGCACGGGATTCTTCGGCCCCGCTTCGGCGATCCCCGCCTCCATTTCGCCCTGGTCTGCGCTGCCGTCGGCTGCCCCCTGCTGCGGCCGGAGGCCTACCGGGCCGAACGGCTCGACGCCCAGCTGGAGGAGGACACCCACCGGTTCCTGCGGAACCCCCTGAAGCTGCGCTTCGATCCAACCTGCCGCACCCTGCATGTCAGCCGGATCTTCCAGTGGTACCGCGGCGACGTTCTGGCGGTGGCCCCCTCCATCCCCGCCTATGTGGGCCGTTACCGGTCGGAGCTGGCGCTTCCGGCTGACGTCCGGCTCCGCTACCTGCCCTACGACTGGGCACTCAACGGACGGGACTCAGTCGCGGATGTCGCCGTAGAACCGCTTCAGCCGCGTGGCCGGCACCCCCAGGCCCCAGAGCAGGCCGATCATCAGGTAGACCCCGGTGGCCTTCCATGACCCCCAGCGCGCCACCCGGCGGTCGGAGCCTTCCACCACCCGGTTGACCTGACGGATGCGGCCCAGCCGGCCCAGCCTCTCGCAGAGATCGGCGTCCTCCATGATCGGGAGGGTGTCGTCAAAGCCCCCGCAGCGCTCGAAGTCGCGCCGCCGGCAGAACATGACCTGGTCACCGAACAGCACGCGGAAGCCGTTCAGCAGGTAGCGGTGGGGCCGGAACAGCAGGGCCGCGTAGTGGGTCTTGAGGGCGTTGTGCAGGCTCACCCCCCAGCGGGTGCGCTGGCCGCCGCGCATCAGCGCCAGGAAGCCGCCGCAGCTGATGGCCGGGTCGGCCAGGGTGGCGGTCACCAGCAGCACCAGATCCGAGGGCACCAGGGTGTCGGCATGGAGGAAGCAGAGGATCTCGCCGTGGGCCTCCGAGGCCCCCCGGTTCATCTGCACCGCCCGCCCCACCTGCCGGCAGCGGATCACCCGACAGCCGTGCACATGCGCCCTGGCCAGGGTGGCATCGGTGCTGCCGCCATCCACCACGATCACCTCGTCGGCCGCCGGATCGAGGATCTCCAGCTGGTGGAGGGTGCGTCCCAGGTGACCGGCTTCGTTGAGGGTCGGGATAATGATCGAAACCGACGGCGCCGTCACCTTGTTGCGCAACAATCTTACATTCTACGATCAACAGGCGGCCGTCTGGTGGGAAGAAACCGCCACCATCTTTCCGCTCAGCCAAATGAATCCACTGCGCTTTCTCTGCTTCGATCAGTTTGTTCCCCAATGGAGCGATCTGCACGTCCTCGATGTGGGCTGCGGTGGCGGTTACACCTGTGAGTTTCTGGCGCGCCGGGGCGCCCGCCTGAGCGGCGTCGACCGGTCCGGTCCCTGCATTCAAGCAGCCAGGACCCATGCGGCCGTGTCGGGTCTGGAGATCGATTACCGGGTGGGACTGGCGGAGCAACTTCCTTTCGCTTCCGGTCGTTTCGATGTGGTGATCTGCGTCGATGTGCTGGAGCATGTCGATCGTCCGGACGCCGTGATCGCTGAAGTCGCCAGGGTTCTGGCCCCTGGAGGAACCTTCTGCTTCGACACCATCAACCGCACCTTCCGCTCCCGGCTCACCATGATCTGGCTGCTGGAGACGCTGCTGCGGCTGATTCCGGCAGGCGTTCACGACTGGGAGCGGTTCGTGGCACCGGAGGCCCTCGAGGGTTGGCTGCTGGCCAGCGGATTCAGCGCCATCCGGATGCAGGGCATGGATCTGTTCGGCCGTGGTCCGCTGCGCACCCTGGGCCGGCTGCTCCATTACCTGCGCACCGGCGGCTTCCAGGTGACCTTCGACCAGGATCTGGAGGTGATGTTCATCGGAACGGCCCGGCTCAGCCCAGCAGCAGGCCCCCGGATTCGCTGAAGGCCGCCCGGGCGCTGCGCAGATCAAACAGCAGGTCCTCCAGGGTGAGGCGGTCCAGTTCCCGCTCCAGGGCCTGCAGCAGGCGTCGGTTGAGCACCCGGGTCACCCGGTCACTGGGCTGGGGGTCCTGCTCCGGTTCGGCGGGGGCCACCAGGCTGGCGGCCGGGGCGTCGACGGCAGCCAGGATCGCCGCCAGGGGCACCTCGGCGGGCAGGCGCCGCAGCCGGTAGCCCCCCTGCCGGCCACGCCTGGACTCCACCAGCGCGGCCCGTCGCAGCTTCAGCATCAGCTGCTCCAGCATCGGTGCGGGCAGGTCCTGGGCCTCGGCCAGGGCGTTCACCGACTGCCAGCGCGGCGGATCCAGGGCCAGCTCCAGCAGGGCCTTGAGGGCGTAAATGCCGCTGCGACGCAGCATCAGCGGCCGGCCGCGAGGCGCTCCAGCACGTGCTCCAGGGTGTAGCCGAACAGGGCGGGATCCGGCTCGCCCTGGCCGAGATCGTCGAGGCCCAGTTCGCTCCAGCGGCCATCCACCCGCGCCTCCAGGGCGGCATCCCGGCCCAGGGCCTGGCCCCAGTCATGGCGTTTCTCCGGGCCGATCTTGGTGGTGGCATCAATCGCCAGCCGTCCCCCGAGCCCCAGCCGTTCGCTGGCGAAATCCAGCGAGTCGAAGGGGGTGTCCTCCAGCACGAACAGGTCGCGTTGCGGATCCACCTGGGCGCTGATCGCCCAGATCACCTGACGCGGATCGCGGATCGCGATCGACTTGTCGACCACCACCACGAACTTGGTGTAGGTGAACTGGGGCAGGGCACTCCAGAAGGCCATGGCCGCCCGCTTCGCCTGGCCCGGATAGGCCTTGTCGATGGCGATCACGGCCAGCTTGTAGCTGAGGCCCTCCATCGGCAGGAAGAAATCGACGATCTCCGGGATCTGCTGGCGCAGGATCGGTGTGTAGATGCGGTTGAGGGCGATCGCCAGCATCGCCTCCTCCTTCGGCGGACGGCCGCTGAAGGTGGTCAGGAAGATCGGGTCCCGGCGCTGGGTGACGCAGTGGAAGCGCACCAGGGGGGAATCCTCCTCGCCGCCGTAGAAACCCATGTGGTCGCCGCAGGGGCCGTCTGGGAGAACCTCACCGGGGGTGATCGTGCCCTCCAGCACCACTTCGCTGTGGGAGGGCACCTCCAGGTCGAGGGTCTTGCAGCGGGCCAGCCGCACGCCCTCGCCCGCGTAGAGGCCGGCGAACAGCCATTCGCTCAGCTGCACGGGAATCGGTGTGGCCGCCGCCATCACTAGCAGCGGATGCACACCGATGGCCACCGCCACCTCGAGCTTGCGGCCCATGGCCGCCGCCTTGCGCAGGTGCCGGGCGCCGCCCCGCACGCTCAGCCAGTGCACGGTGGCGCTGTTGATCGACTGGCGCTGCAGCCGGTAGACACCGACGTTGGGGACGCCGGTCTCGGGGTCCTTGGTGATCACCAGCCCGAGGGTGATCACCCCGCCCGCATCCCCGGGCCAGGGGCGCAGCAGCGGCAGCGACTCCAGGTTCACCTGCTCGCCCCGCAGCACCTGCTGGTGGCAGGGGGGGGTGAGGTCGAGGTCGGGCCGGGCCCGCACCAGGTCCCAGAACACCCCCCCGAACTTCATCACCTCCTTGAGTCCCTTCGGCGGCCGAGGCTGCTGCAGCAGGGCCAGGCGTTCACCGAGGGCCTCCAGCTCCTCGGGCCGCTCCATCCCCATGCTCCACAGCACCCGCTCCACGGTGCCCATCAGGTTCACCGCCACCGGCATGGGGGAGCCGATCACGTTTTCAAACAGCAGGGCTGGGCCTCCCATGGCCAGCACCCGATCGGCGATGGCCGCCAGTTCCAGATCCGGGTCCACCGGCGCCGTGATGCGCCGCAGCTGGCCGCGCTTCTCCAGCAACGCCAGGAAATCGCGCAGATTGCGCTGCCGTCCGATCGCCTTGCCGCTCCCAAACCCGTCGGCCACCACTCCCGCCACGTCGTCCTGAGCCGTCGAGCTGCTACCTACTGTGACGCACCCCCGTAGCGATCGCGTCCCGTGCTGCTCTCCTACTTCCACACGTCCGAAGCGGTTCCCCCCCTGCGTTCTCCCGAGGAGGACGGCCCCGATGCGGCCGTGGTCATCGATGTGCTGCGGGCCACGACCACCATCGCCTGGGCGCTCC
>NZ_JAGQBG010000050.1 GCF_024345515.1 Cyanobium sp. N5-Cardenillas | reverse complement strand
TGCACGATGACCGCCGAGCGGGCCAGCACCCATACCAGGAGCAGGGTGCCGATGATCAATCCCCAGGCGGCGGGCCGGGGTTCAAGGTCCTCAAACTGATCCTCCATGCAGATCACCGCTCCCCCCCACACCAGCACGGCAAACACGGTGATGTGCTCGCTCTGGCTGCTCTGGAAGACGGCGATGTTCTGGATCGCCACGGCCGCAGCCAGGGCCAGCCAGAGATTGCGGGGGGTCGGAGGGGGAACGGCTGGAATGGAAGCCCGCCAGGACGGGGGAAGCTTCAGGAGCAGCGCGTTGATCAGACGCTTGGCGCTGTTGCTCATCGGGCCAGGGCGTCGACCAGGGGTGGGGCAGGCAGCCGTTCTTCTGGATCGTATTCCGGCACCAGTCGGCGCAGGAGCACGGCGGTCGTCGCCTCGTCCCAGTTGGCCAGGGCCTCATGCAGCTGCAGGATCAGGGGAAACAGTTGCTCGCTTTCGCGTCTGGGTTCGGTGGCCCTGCGGATCAGCGGGTGCTGGGTGGGTTGGTCGTCGGCGCCGATCAGCAGCTCTTCGTAGAGCTTTTCCCCTGGCCGCAGACCGGTGTACTGGATGGCGATGTCGCCGTCAGTGTTGTGGTCGTCCCGAACCCGCAATCCCGACAGTTCGATCATCTGCCGGGCCAGATCGGCGATCCTGACCGGTTCGCCCATGTCGAGAAGGAAGAGATCGCCGCCGATGGCCATGCCCGTGGACTGGAGCACCAGCTGGACGGCCTCCGGAATGGTCATGAAGTAGCGGGTGATGGCCGGGTGGGTGACGGTGACGGGCCCGCCTTTGGCGATCTGCTGGTGGAACAGGGGGATCACCGAGCCGGAGGAGCCCAGCACATTGCCGAACCTGACCATGGACAGAATCGGTCCGCCCGTTTCCACCTGGGAGGCGGCAGCCTGGATCAGCAGTTCGCAGATCCGCTTGCTGGCCCCCATGACATTGGTGGGACGCACGGCCTTGTCGGTGTAGATCAGGGTGAGTCGGCTGACCCCGGAGGCGAGGGTGGCGGCGATCACGGCCTCCGTGGCGCCGATGTTGTTGGCGATGCCTGCGCAGAGATTGGCCTCCACGAGGGGGACGTGCTTGTAGGCGGCGGCATGGAAGATGGTTTCCACGCCGTGCTGCTGGCAGAGCAGGGTGAGGCGGGAGGCGTTGCAGGCATCGCCCAGAACGGCATGCAGCTCAACACCGCCCGGCTTGGAGCTCAGCTCCCGCTCGATGGCGTACAGGGCGAACTCATTGCGCTCCAGCAGCAGCAGCCGGGAGGCACCGAGAGCCACGACCTGGCGACAGAGTTCACTGCCGATCGATCCGCCGGCACCCGTCACCATCACCACCTTGCCTTGGACACCGGCCTTGAGCAGCACCGGGTCGGGGTTGGAGGGCTCCCGTCCGAGGAGATCTTCGATCGCCACGGCCTGCAGGTCGGAAACGATCCTCTGGCCACTGGCCATCTGCGCCAGGGAGGGGATCGAGAGCACTTCCAGCCCCCTGTGGGTGAGCTGGTCAACCAGCAGACGCTTGCGGCGCCTGGACATGGCCGGCATGGCGAGCAGCACCTTGCGCACCCCATGGCGTTCGATCAGCCGGGGCAGCCGCAGGGGGGTGTGGATGGACATGTTCTGGAGCGTGCGGCCCTGAATCCCCTCGTCGTCGTCCAGGAAACCAACAATGCGGAAGCGGGGGTCGTTGCGCAGGGCCAGCAGCAGACCCATCCCGGAGGATCCGGCGCCGTAGATGAGGGTGGCCTCACCCTGGGAGTCTCCGGGGGTGTGGTTGCCGCGCTGGTCAAGGTGATGGACCAGGACGTCGCGCAGGACGATGCGACTGGCGATGGCCCCTCCCGTGAACAGCAGCCAGTAGAGAATCCAGAAGGATCGCGGTGGCTGGGGACCTCCGATCAGGGTGCTGCTCAGCAGCAGGATCAGCACCATCGAGCCCGAGCGGGGCACCAGTCCGTAGAGGGAATGGCTGCCGGCGTAGCGGGTGAGCCCCCGGTACCAGCCGGAGACCACAAGCACGGGCAGGCCTGTGATCACGGCCAGGGGCAACAGAAAGATCGTGGTTGGCAGAAACCCCCGGAGGGAGGTGGTGTCTGGCAACCGCAGAATGAAGGCCCCGAGGTAGGCCGCGATGATCATCAGACCATCAAAGACAACCAGCAGCAGCCTTCGGGCAAGCAGCTGCCTTTGCACATAACGAAGAACGGAGAGCTGGGGAATCAATCGTTCAGATCGCCTGAAATTGGCGCATCAGATAACGGCGTTTGAGATAAGCGGATCCAAGGAACATGTCAGTGGGGAAACTTCCTCGATGTGGAAGGCCCTGACGAGAAGTTGAATGGCCGATCCTGAAAGCTTGATGGTTTGGTGGTGTGACTAAGGAGGATCTGATGTCTTGGCGGTGATTGAACGCATGAGATTAACGCTAGCCAGTGATGCGGTCATCGACATTCCTGTCCAACGATGATGTGATGGAGGAATGGATCATGGACTTGGCGTGTCCTGTTGGACACACGTTACTGCCATTTCAAGGTGAGAAGGGCACGGCCTGGTGCCGATCCAGCCAGAGGCCAATGGCCAGTTGCGCCAGCAGCAGGCCGAGCTCCAGGGCCAGGCCCTGGAGGAGGAGGGCCCCGCCGAGCAGGGCGGTCGCGGCGATGTAGAGGAGTGCCACCCGGCTGTGGGGCCAGCCGGCCTGATGCAGGCGCTGGTACAGGTGCAGCCGATGGGCCTGGAAGATGGGCTGGCCGGCCTTCCAGCGGCGCAGAACGCAGAGACAGGGGTCACCCAGCAGGGGAAAGCCAGCCAGCAGCAGGCCCAGGGCCATGGCCGGGGTGGCCTGCTGCAGCACCATGCCGGCGATGACCGCCCCGAGGAACGTGCTGCCCACATCCCCCATGAACACCCGGGCTGGACTCCAGTTCCAGGCCAGGAAGCTCAGCAGGGCCCCGATCAGGGGAAGCACGCCGTTGCCGCTGATGGGAGCCATCGCCAGCGCCGCAACGCTCAGCAGCACGCAGGCGCAGCCGGCGACGAGCCCATCGAGGCCATCGCTGAAGTTGACGAAATTGATCACCGCCGTGACAGCGAACCAGGCCACCGGCATCAGCCACCACACCAGGGGCAGGGGGGTGATCGCCACCAGGGCCAGGGCCGTGGCGATCTGGATGCCGTAACGCCCTGCGGCCGGCAGATCGAGGCGGTCGTCCAGCAGGCCCACCAGGGCCAGCGGCAGGCAGATCAGGGGAATCCAGGCTGGCCAGCCCCCACCGGCCAGGGGAGCCAGGCAACTTCCGACCAGGACAAAGGCCAGGCCCCCGCCCCGGGGGGTGGGCAGCTGGTGGGAGCTGCGGGCGTTGGGCTGATCCACCAGCCCGCGCCGCAGCAGCGGCAGCAGCAGGTGCAGGATCACTGCCCCCAGGCCCCCGCCCAGCAGCAGAACAGCAGGGCCATGCAGGGCGGTCATGGCACCAGCGGCAGCACGGGGAAGGGTTCGGAGGAACCTCCCAGGAGGTGGTGGGCCGGTGTGAAGCCGGCCAGGTCGGCGCCCATGCGCAGCACCGCTTCGAAGCGTTTCGGGGACAGCAGCAGCAGCGGCGAGGCGAGGGACAGGAACAGACGCGGCGGCAGGGCCACCAGGCGGCAGCGGCGAGCCCGGTCCCCCGGGTCGGTCGCGTCCTGCAGGCGCCGGAGCATGGCCGCATAGGTCAGGGTGTCGTCGCCGCCGAGGGGGAGATGCACCGGCTGGGATGGGTCGAAGCCGTCCCGGGCCAGGCGGTCGGCCAGGTGCAGGGCCACCGCGGCCAGCTGGCGGCAGTGGATGGGCTGCCGCAGGCCCCCTTCGCCGGGTAGGGGCAGCAGGGGCAGGCGGCGCAGCAGCTGGCGCAGCCGGCTGAGGTTGCGGTCGCCCAGGGGGCCGGCCTGGCCATAGATGAGGGTAGGGGCCAGGATCCGCAGGGGTCGGGCGTGGGCGGCGCAGGTGCGGGTCAGCGACGCCTCCGCCTGCCCCAGCCGCTGCACCAGATCGCGGTCGAAGCGATTGGCGGCGAATCGCTTGGTGATCACCGAGGAGGAGGAGCAGGCAACCACCCCCAGCAGCCGGCCGAAGGCGGCCGGGTTGCGGCGGGCGCACCGCTCCAGCCAGGGGGCGAACGACCAGATCGGGGCGAAGCTCACCAGCAGTCCCGACGGCAGCTCGGCCCCGGCGCCGGTGTCCTCCAGGTCACAGCGCAGGAACGGCGGTGCTTCGCCGCTTCCGGCTGGCGGCAGCGGCGCTCGCCGGCCCGCCACCACCAGCTGCCGCCCTGCCGCCAGAGCGATCAGGGCCTGTCCGCTCGGGCTGGTGGCCCCGAAGAGCGTGATCGGCGCAGGCATGGGGGGGGGCAAGGGGATCAGACGCAGTCGTTGCCGTCGAGGCGGCCATCCCACCCAGTCAGGCGCCAGAGGGAGGCCCGCAGCTGGTCGCGCCAGAGGCGCAGCTGGGACTCGGGTCGCAGATCGCCCGTCTCGGCATCGGAGCTGCCCACCTGCCAGCCGGTCCCCGCATAGACGATCCGGGCGATCGCCAGGGTTCGATCCATGTGGGTCGGGGCGGTCACGATCGTGAGGCGGCCCTGCTTGGGCCATTTCTCCAGCAGCCTGGCCAGGTGGGTGACCTGCCCCACGGTGTCGCAGCCCGGCAGCAGCCGCACGATCCTGGAGGTGTCCCGCGGCAGGAGCTGGCGGTTCTTGAGATGGTTGTGGGTGATGGCCTGGTATTCGGCGTTGCCCTGCAGCACCAGATAGGCGCCCGGCCGGTCCCGCCAGAGCAGCAGGGCGGACTGGCTGCGCCAGGGATCCTCGATGAAGACGGAGATGACGTCCGGGCCCGTGGCGGGGCCCCTCGGGACGCTCGCCATGGCCTGCCGCGGGGGCCGGGGGGAGCCGCCCCGCGTCCCCTGCCAGGCGGGTGCGAAGAACCAGGCGAGGCCGCCGGCGACGCCCAGGGCCAGGATCCCCAGCCGGGTGCTGCGATGCCACCAGAGGCGATGGAGCAGCGAGCCCTCCCGCTGCCGCGGATGCTTTTTCCGGATCCGTTGCCGCCGCGGTTCCGGGTCGGCCCCTGGTGGCCTCTCCTCCTCGGGCAAGGGAATCGCTGCGCAGTCCAGGCCAAGCTTATCGGTCCCGTCCGGCGGTCTTCCGCCCCTGCCCCGCCCCGGGCCGGCGGCTCCAGAGACGCCGGACGTAGCGAAGGCCGAAGGGGACGACCCAGAACCACCCGAAGGCCCGGCGGTAGGCCAGGGCGACCTCCTGCAGACGCCGGCCGGTCTGCTGGCCGCTGGCCCCCGCCTCCCCCATGTGGACCAGTTCCAGGTCCAGGCCCCGGGCCGTCAGGTCCAGGCTGGCGCTGAGGCGCAGGAAGTAGTCGAGGTCGGCGGAAAGGCGGAAGGGTTCGGCGTAGTGATCGAGGCGACGCCGGGCCCCGGGGCCGATCAGGGTGGCCTGGTGGGGGGGGGTGGACCCCAGGAACAGGCTGAGGCGGAAGGCCCCGCAGCTGGAGAAGGCGGTGCGCCGCCCCAGCCGGGTGGCCCCGTCCGGCCCCTTTCCCGCATAGCGGCCGCTGCAGACAACCAGATCCGGTGGCTCCCCCCCGCGGGGCCCCCGCCGGGTCGCCCCCATGACCTCCTCCAGGACGGTGCGGGAGGGCGCCCAGTCGTCACTGCCCCAGAACAGCAGCCAGTGCTCCGGAGGGGTGGCCCGGAAGCCCTGGTTCATGGCACCGAAGATGCCGGGGAGCGCAGGATCCTGGGGTTGCCAGGTGAAGCGATGGTCCCGGTGGCAGAGGGCTTCCAGCCAGGCCCGGTGCTCCGCTCCGCTGGGCCCGTCGATGAACAGCACCCGCCAGTGGGGCCAGCTCTGGCGCTGCAGGGAGTTCACCAGCCGCGGCAGCAGGTGGTGGGAATCGAGGGTGGGAACGATCAGGCTGAGCCCCCGGGCGGCACCGTCGGGCGGCGTGGCGCCGGTGGCGGGGCCGGGTGGCGGCGTGGCGCTCACCCCTGACGGCGGACCAGCACGTCGCCGAGCACGAGCAGGTCCATGCGGGTGCGCAGGAAGCAGTCGAGGGCCTGGGCGGGGGTGCAGACGATCGGTTCGTTCTCGTTGAACGAGGTGTTGAGCACCATCGGCACGCCGGTGAGGTCGGCGAAGGCGCGGATCAACCGGTAGTAGCGGCCGTTGTCGACGGCATTGACGGTCTGGAGCCGGCCGCTGCCGTCCACGTGGGTGACGGCCGGGATGCGGGGGCGCTGCTCCTCGCGGATCGGGTACACCTGCATCATGAAGGGCACCTCCCCGTCGAGGCTGAACCACTCCCCCACCGCCTCGGCGAGCACCGAAGGGGCGACGGGGCGGAACGACTCGCGACGCTTGATCTTCAGGTTGAGGATGTCCTTCATGTCGGCGCGTCGGGGGTCCCCGAGGATCGAGCGGTGCCCCAATGCCCTGGGTCCCCACTCCATGCGGCCGTCGAACCAGCCGATCACCAGCCCTTCGGCGATCGCTGCCGCCACCTGCTCGCAAAGGTCGCCTTCCGCCGGTCGCTGCAGGCTGCATCCGGCCTGCTCCAGGGCCGCGCGGGTCTGAGGGTTGGCCAGCAGGTCCTCCACCTCGCCGGGGGCCGGCTGGCTGCCCAGGTAGGCATGGCGCATCGGCGTGGAGCGGGGCCGGCCCAGGCCGTGCCAGATCTCAAGGGCGGCGCCGAGGGCGCCCCCCGCATCGCCGGCGGCGGCCTGGACATAGACGCGCCGGAAGGGGGTGGCCAGGGTCACCTTGCCGTTGGCCACCGAGTTGGCGCCGCAGCCCCCGGCGATGCAGAGCTGGTCGCTGGGGTGCCTTCGGTGCAGGGCCCGCAGCAGGTGGAAGAAGGCCTCCTCATACATCGCCTGGGCCGAGCGGGCGATGTCCATGTGGTCCTGCTCGAGGGGCTGGTCCGCCCGGCGGGCGGGGCCGAGCAGGGCTTCCAGCTCCGGGCTCCAGTGGCTGCCCACCACAGGAGCCCCGTTGCTCCACTGGTGGGGCAGCTTCTGGGTGGCGTGGAGGAAGTAGCGCAGATCGAGGCGGTAGGTGCCGTCGTCCTGCAGCCGGACGATGCGGCGCATCGCCTCCATCCGGGTGGGCTGGCCGTACGGCGCCAGACCCATCACCTTGTATTCGTCGCCGTAGTTCGGGAAGCCCAGGTACTGGGTGATCGCCGTGTAGAAGGCGCCAAGGGAATGGGGGAACCAGATCTGGCCGTCGATGCTGAGCCTGTTGCCCTCGCCATGGCCCCAGGCCCCGCTGGCGAAGTCGCCGAAGCCGTCCACCGAGATCACCGCCGCCTCCTCGAAGGGGGAGGCGAAGAAGGCCGAGGCCAGGTGGGCACGGTGGTGCTCCACGAAGTGCAGCTGGGCCCGGATCGCTGCCCCCGGGAAGGCCTGGGCCAGCTGCTGGCCCAGATCGGCCCGTTCCCGCTTGTTGCGCCAGCGGGCGACCAGGAAACGGGGATCCGGGCGGTGTCCCAGGGTGTAGGCCACCTTGCGCCAGCGGTGGGCCCCCGGCTGGGAATTGATGGCGATGTGGTCGAGGTCGGCCGGTCCCACGCCGGCATCGGCCAGGCACCAGGCGATGGCCTGGGAGGGGAAGCCGGCCCAGTGCTTGATGCGGCGAAAGCGCTCTTCCTCGGCGGCGGCGACGATCACCCCGTCCCGCACCAGGGCGGCGGCCGCATCGGCGTGGAAGGCATTGATGCCCAGGATGAGCGTCATGGAGCGGCGAAACCGGACGGCGGGGGCGGGGTGGCGCTGGTGGCATCGGCCAGCCTCGGAAGGGTCCGAGGATCCGCGCACCGTGGCAGCGTCATGGAGCCGGGAGGCTGGCTCTCAGGATCGGATCGGCCTCGACAGCCCCGAACGGATGGACGAAACAGAGGAGCCGGTGGTCCGGCGGCTTGGGCATCCAGTCGCCGCCGGATCCTAGGGGACATTTCCTGGGGCAACCCTGGGACGTGCGCCAGCACGTCGTTCACGGGCGTGGGGCCGCGGACAGGCTGACGCCGAGGTGCACCTCCAGCCAGTGCTGCAGCACCATCAGGCACCAGCGCCGGTACCAGGGGGCCAGGTCGATGCCCCGGGGCGTCGAGGGCAGGCGCAGGGCCAGGGGGGAGGCCGGGTCGTCGAGCCACAGCTGGAACGGGAAGCGGAACCCCTGCTTGGGGCGGTTGAGGAACCAGCCGGGCAGCTCCGGCAGGCTGTCTGCCAGCAACTGTTTGCCCTCCGCCAGCCGCAGGGCGGCGGGGATCGGCGCCAGCCGGCGCTGAAGCTGCGCATCCACCAGGGGCAGACGCAGTTCCAGCCCGGCGGCCATGGCCATCACGTCACTGTCCGGCAGCAGCTGGTTGCGCAGGTAGCGGGTGCCCTCCAGCCAGGCCACCCCTTCCCGTCCCGCCGGCGCTCCAGCCCCGGAGGCCTCGACGGCCGCCGCTGCGCCACCCGAGGGGCCGAGCCCCCAGTGCGCCAGCAGGCGATCGGTTTCGCTGGGGGAGAACAGACCCCGGAAACATCCGTAGGCCCGGCCGAGGTCGGCGGGGGCTTCCAGTAACCCGCTGATCCGCTGCAGCCTGGCGCGGCGGCCCTGGGGCAGGCGTTGCAGGATCCAGGCCACCGGCGGTCCGGCCGGGCCGATGCGGCGGCGCCAGCGGTGCAACTTCGGCACCATCCGGAAGCTGGGGTAGCCACCGAACAGCTCATCCCCGCCGAGCCCGGAGAGAGCCACCTTGAGCCCGTGCTCCGTGGCCAGGCGGGCCACGCACCAGGTGTTGTACCCGTCGATGGAGGGCTGGTCCTGACTGGCCAGAAAGGCGGGCAGCCACTGGCGGGCCTGGTCGGCCGTGAGGTTCAGGGGCGTGTGGTGGGCCCCGAAGTGGGCGGCGATGCGGGCCGCCGGCCCGGATTCATCAAAGCCGCCGGCCCCTGCCGCCGCGAAGCCGATGGTGAAGGTGTGCAGGCCCCGGGGGGCCAGGGCCAGCAGGGAGGCGGAGTCGAGTCCGGCGCTGAGGAACAGCCCCACCGGCACATCGCTCACCATGTGGGCGGCCACCGAGTCCTCGAGTGCCGACCGGGTGAGGGCCACGGCCTCGGCCGCCGTCATGCCGGTGGTGGTGTCGGCGCGTTCCAGGCGCTCCGGCAGGGGCCCCCAGGGATGCACGGCCAGCGCGCCCTGGTGCCAGGTGGCGGCGTGGCCGCTCGGCAGCCGTTGAACACCCGCCACCAGGGTGGCGGGCTCGCTCACCGATCCGGTGGCCAGGTAGCGGGCCAGGGACTGGCGATCCAGGCTGGGCCGGTCCGCCTCGGCCGCCAGCAGGGCCCGCAGTTCCGATGCGAAGGCAAGGGAGCCCTCCGGCCCGCTGCGCAGGTAGAGGGGCTTGATGCCGTGGGGATCGCGGGCGAGCAGGGCGCGGCGCTCGCGGCTGTCGTACAGGCAGAAGGCGAACATGCCGCGCAACGCCGCCAGCCCGTCCCGTCCCCAGCGGACCAGCCAGGCCAGCAGCACTTCGGTGTCGCCGCTGCCCCGGAACTGCAGCCCCTCCGCTTCCAGTCGCCGGCGCAGCTCGCCGTGGTTGTAGATCTCGCCGTTGAAGACCAGCTGCCAGCGGCCGCACGCGGAGGCCATCGGCTGGTGGCCCAGGGGGGAGAGATCCAGAATCGCCAGGCGCCGGTGCACCAGGCAGGCCCCGGCGTCCTGCCAGACGCCGGCATCATCCGGTCCCCGGTGGGCCAGGCGTGGGCCGACCCTGGCGGCGAAGTCGCCCGGTTCCCGGCCCAGCTGGCCCGCGATGCCGCACATCGTCTTTAGGCCTCCAGGTGGGCCAGGAAAGTGCGCCGGGCCGCCTCCGGGCTGGCCTGCTCCCGCACCCAGGCCAGCGCACCTGCGGAGAGGCGGTCGCGCTGGCCGCGATCGGAGCCGATCGCCGCGATCGCCGCCGCCATGGCGGTGGGCTCACCGGCCACCAGCTGGCCCGTGAGGCCGTCGATCACGTAATCCTCCGGCCCCCCGCAGCGGGTGCTGACGACCGGGACGCCGCAGGCCATCGCTTCAAGGGCCGCAATGCAGAGGCCCTCCTGGTGGGAGGGGATCACGAACAGATCCAGGCCCTGCAAAACCTCCGCCAGGGCGCTGGGACCCAGGCAGGGGTGGCACTGCACCCGGCCGACCAGCCCCATCGCCGCCAGCTGGTCATCGAGACGGTGAACATCCTGTTCGCCGGCCAGGACCAGCTCCACCGGTCGGCCCGCCGCGACGAGCCTGGCCACCGCCTCCAGCAGCAGGGTGATCTGCTTGCGCGGGTCGGCGTAGCGGCCGGCGAAGCCGATGCGCCAGGGCACAAGCCGTTCAGGGGCAGGGAAGAAGACGGCCGGATTCACCGGCATGCGCATCACCCCGTCCATGGGGCGGTGGGCGATGGCGGCCAGGGCTGTGGCCGTGTAGCCGCTCAACGCCAGGATCCGCCCCCGGGGGGCCTGGAGCACCTGGCGTTCCAGCCGTTTCAGCACCGGCCCGTTGAGGCCCCGGTCGAGCAGCCGCCTTGGCCTGGAGAAGCGTTTGACGCGGTCGACCCGGTCGTCCTGCCAGGGGGTGGCCACCCAGGCCAGAAAGGGGATCCCCAGTCTGGCGAAGGGGGTGGCGCAGAGGGGATTGCCGGTGACCGACAGGTGCAGGTCGCAGCCGGCGATCAACTGCCGCCAGGCGCGCCTGGGCAGGTAATGGGTGAACTCCAGCTCCGGCAGCCAGGCCCCCAGGCCATGGCCTTCATGGTCGCCGTAGACGCGGCGCTGCAGCTGGCCGGGCCGCCGGCCGCAGGGGACGGCATGGAGGGGAACCGACAGCTTCGGATGGGTGCTCCAGGGGGCATACCAGGCGAAGACAGGCTCGATGCCGAGCTCCTCGAGCATCCTGGCGACGCAGGCGGTCATGGCCGGAACCCCCCCATCCACCGGCTCGATGGTGCTGATCAGGGCCCGCGGCCGGCTCATCGGTTAAGCCAGCCGAACAGGTCCCGGTTGTCACGCACCCAGCGGATCAGGTGCCGCACGCCCGCATCAACACTGATCTCCGGTGTCCAGCCCAGCTGCTCGGCGGCCTTGGTGACATCGCAGATGAACACGGGCTGGTCGCCGGGCCGGGACTGGCCGCTCAGGGGGCTGAGCGTGATCGCCAGCTCTTCTTCGAGGAAGCGCAGCAGGTCGCGCAGGCAGAGGGTGTTGGCGGGGCCGCCGCCGATGTTGAAGGCCTGGCCGCTGATCGTGTCGCGATGGTCCCAGGCGGCGGCGTAGGCCCGGGCCAGGTCCCGTACGTCGAGCACGTCCCGGGTCTGCCAGCCGTCGCCGTAGAGGGTAATCGGCCGCTCCAGCAGGGCGGCGATGCTGAACCAGGCCACCCAGCCCTGGTCCTCGATGCCGAACTGGCGGGTGCCGTAGATGCAGGACTGGCGGAAGGCGCAGGTGTGCAGGTCGTAGATGCGGGCGTAGTCGATCGTGTACTGGTCGGCGACCCCCTTGGAGCAGCCGTAGGGAGAGTGGAAATCCAGGGGCTGGCTTTCGGGCACACCGGCGGGGAGATCGCGGAAGCGGTAGCCGTGGGGGGTCATCTCCACCGGCACCGATTCCATGCCGCCATACACCTTGTTGGTGGAGGCGTAGAGCACGAAACTCTCAGGCGAATGGAGCCGCACCGCCTCCATCACGTTGAAGGTGCCCAGGGCGTTGATCTCGAAATCCTCCCTGGGGTTGGTGTAGGAGGTGGTGACCGCCACCTGGGCCGCCAGGTGCAGCAGCATCGAGGGGCGCAGGTTGGCGACCACCTCGGCCAGGGCGTCCGCCTGACGGATGTCGACCCGATGGAAGGCGATGGCGGGATGCTTCTCCAGCAGCCAGCGGAGGTTGTCCTCGGTGCCCCGGCGGGACAGATTGTCGAGAACCGCCACCTCCCACCCCAGGGAGGCGAAATGCTGGGCGGCATTGACGCCGATGAAACCGGCGCCGCCGGTGATCAGGATCGAAGGCATCGAACAGTGGGAGGCGGGGGAAACGTCGGGGACGGGGCGGGCGGGGGAGCCTTCCGATCGCGAAGGATGGGGCTGAGCCGGAGAGCGGGACCGCCTCCGGCAGTCAGGGCGGACCTTAATGCAACATCCAGATCCTGCGGAATCGCGTGTCCTGTGAAGGCGGTGTTGACAGGCTGGGGTGATCGTCCAGAAGCATCAGATGCAGCAGCAGTTCGGCATACATGCGTTGCTGGGCGTAGGCCCAGCCGCGCCAGCCATCCAGCACGCCCCCCTTCCAGAGCAGGCAGAACAGCAGGGCTGCAAAGGGGGCCAGCGGTGTGTGCTTGCGCAGGCGATCCGCCAGCGACAGCTCGCGTGACGGAGTGGCCCGCAGTTTGGCCGCCTCGATCGCCAGGTAGGTCCCCTGGGAGGCCAACCAGCGCTGCAGGGGTTTGCGGTCGTCGTGGAAGATCGGCTGGCGCAGTGGTTTGACGGGGCCCGACAGGACGATGCGGTGCCCATGGCCGTCGTTGCGGTAACGGCCACGGCCACGGCGATAGAGGCTGATCCGCGGCGGCAGCAGCCCGCTGCGCAGGGGGCGGCCACCGATGCAGTAGCGGAAGGGGATGGAGAAGCCTGCCACCGGCGCGTTCTGGGGATCCCGGATCACTGACTGGATCTCGCTCGCCAATGACGGCGGGATCAGGTAGTCGGCATCCAGGCTCAGAATCCAGGGAGTGGTGATCTGATCCAGCCCGAACTTGCACTGGTCAGCGAAGCTGTCGAAGGGCCGGTGCAGCACCCGGACGCTGGCATGGTCGGCGAGAATCGCCAGGGTGGCGTCGCTGCTGCCACTGTCGATCACCAGGATGCAATCCAGCCAGCGCAGGTGATCCAGGGTGCGGGCAATATTGGCCTCTTCGTTGTAGGTCAGGATCAGGGCGCTCAGCTGACCTGATGCAGCCTCCGGCAGGCTCATGCCAGGGGTTGGGAGGGTTGCTCCAGCAGCAGCTGGCGCTGCTGCTGCTGGTGTTGCCAGAGGGCCCACTGCTGCTGTTGCTGGGACACCAGGCTGGGAATGGCCAGAAACGACCCCAGAGACAGGCTCATCAGAATCAGCACGAAGGGGTCGCCGTAGAGCTGGGCGGCGGAGAAGAACGCCGGCACGTTGGCCAGGGCGAAGGACAAGAGCCCCATCAGCAGGGCGGAGGTGGACTGGGGCAGCTGCTTGAGCAGGCGGAAGTTGCGCAGCAGCACCAGGCCCAGCAGCACCAGGATCACCCCGAGGATCACCATGCCGGGGATGCCGAGTTCCAGGATCAGGCGTCCCCCGCCACCCTCGGAGACGAAACCGACGCTCTGGATGGCGTCGCGGGCGGCATTCTGGACGAGGCCCCCCGTGCTGGCGCCGGCACCCACCCCCATGCCGATGCCATCGGACACCTGGATGGCCCTGAGGGTGGCGCCGATGCCCTGGGAGTCGAAGCGCTCGACCAGATCCTGCTGGATGGTGAGGGAGCGGTTGGTGTATTCGCCGAAGTTTTCGCCGAGATTCTCCGAGAGAATGAAGGCATAAAGGGGGTAGGAGATGCCTGCCACGCCGAGCACGCTGGTGATCACCCGCTCCTTGGAGGCGGGGCTGGCCCGCCGGCTGAACAGCAGCAGGTAAACGGCCACGAAGGCCATGATCAGCACCTGGGCCTTGCGGCGACCGGTGAGGATCGTGAGGAAGGCGAAGCCAGCCGCCATCAGCAACAAGCCGAACTGGGTGGTGGGTTTCTGGCTGGCGAGGGCCATCGATGCGGCGATGCAGGCGGCGGCGGAAAGCTGCCAGGAGGCGATTTCACTGGTGCGCCAGAACCCCGAGGCCCCCTGGGCCGAGAATCCATAGCGGAAGGTGATCAGCAACCCCTCGCCAACTTCCCGGAGGGTGGGATGGTCGACGCCCTGGAAGCTGAGGTACACGGTGACCGCCACCACCGCCGAGCCGACCAGATAAAGCGTCAACAGACGTTTCAGCAAGGGCAGGTTGCATCCCACCTGGAAGCCGACCCAGAGCCCGAAGGCCGGAGCCAGATAGAAGGCGGCGCCGATCGCGGTGAGCCGGATGTCGGAGAAGCGGGCGAAGCTGTTGAGGCTCTGGAGCGCGATCAGGCTGAAGTAGATCGTCACCCAGCCATCGAATTGCGGAACCGTCCAGAACATCGCCCGCAGGTTGAAGCGCCCTGCCCGCTCCAGGAGCACCACGCCGCAGAGCGCGAACCCGATCAGCACCAGGCCGACCATGTAGCCGGGCTGATCAGGCGTGATCTTGCGCAGGGGATCCTGTACGAAGCCGATGATCAGCGTGACCATCAGGCCGGAGCGCCAGTCGCCGTCCAGGAGCACGGCGGCAAGGGCTCCGAAGAGCACGATCAGCAGCAGGATGGTCATCGGCCGGCGGAAGAGGTCAGCACCTGGCGGTAGGCGTCACGCAGCTGAAGGGCGATCGTGCTCCAGGAAAAATCCGTTTGCGCCAGGTTAAGCGCGGCAGCTCGCCTTGACAGGGAAGGACGCACCAGGGCGGTGGCCAGGGTCAGCGCCAGGGCTTCCGGGTCGCTGGCGCTGACCAGGCCGGCGCCGGCACGGGCCACGTCCGCCGCCACAGCCACCTCGGGGGACAGGATCACGGGGGTGCCGGCGGCGAGAGCTTCGACGGCCGCGATGCCGAAATTCTCCGCCGCCGACGGCAGGACATACCAGTCGGCCGCCGCCAGGGCCCGCCACTTGGCCTCCCCCGCCACGAACCCCAGCCAGCGGCAGCGCGCCCCAAGGCCCAGCCCCCTGGCCCGCTCCTGCAGGGCGGCGACGTAACGGGGCTCTCCGTCGCCGGCGATGGCCAGGTCCCAGCTGGCTTCAGGTCGCCGGTGCAGCAGCAGGGCCAGGGCGTCCAGCAGGTTCTCCAGCTGCTTCTTCGGGTGCAGCCGGGACAGGAACAGGAAATGGACCGGCGCCGGGCTCCGGTGGTCCGCCGGCTGGGCCGGAAGGTCAGGGCCGCGCACCCCCAGGGGCAGCACCAGGCTTGGCGGCACGAGGCCAAGGCCGGCGGCTTCGTCCCGTTCGGCCCTGGTGGTGAAGTGCAGGAGGGCCGCCCGTTGCAGGTTGCGTCGCTCGATCAGCCTCAGCATCAGGCGTTTGCGGCCGCGGCTCTGGGCCAGGCTCCACGGGCTCAGCTGGCCGATGCTGCGCAGGATGTAGGGAACACCCGCCCAGCGGGCCTGGGCCATGGCGCTGGTGGAGGGGTAGGAGAAC
>NZ_JAGQBG010000005.1 GCF_024345515.1 Cyanobium sp. N5-Cardenillas | reverse complement strand
GAGGCCAGAACGGGAAAAACGAGGGCCAGCACCCCCAGCACCAGGAGCATCCCCCCCTCCGCCAGGGTGAACGCGCGCAGGGCTGCCCCCATGGCCTGGCGGGAGGACGGGGCTTCGGGGGTGAGCATCGGTGCCGTTGGCGCTGGCGTCAGCGTGACAAGGGAGCCCGCCACTGACCACGAGCGTTGATGACTCGCAGCATCCACCGGGCTACCCCCAGCCGTGTTCGGCCAGCCAGGCGGAGGAAAGCGTGGCCTCCGGGGGCGCCATCCCGGTCGGCCGCAGCAGCCGCTCGGTGTACTTGGCCAGCAGATCGGCCTCCAGGTTGACCATCTCCCCCACCCGACGTGCCGCCAGGGTGGTGCCGTTCCAGGTGGTGGGAATCACGGCGATCCAGAAGCGGCTGCCGTCGGCCACGCAGCCAGCCACCGTCAGGCTGATGCCATCCAGGGCCACGCTCGCCTTCTCGCACACGTACCGGCCGTAGGCGGGATCCTGCCAGGCCACCTCCAGCCGCCAGGCGTCCGGCTGCCGCTGGATGGCGGTGATCTCCCCGAGGCCGTCGACGTGTCCACTGACCAGGTGGCCGCCAAGGCGGTCGACCAGGCGCAGGGCCGGCTCCAGGTTCACCCGGCCGCCACCGGCGGCCCGCTCGGAGAGGGTGCTGCGGCCCAGGGTTTCCTCGCTGACATCGGCCCGGAAACCATCGTCGTACAGCTCGGCCACCGTGAGGCAGACCCCATCGACGGCAACGCTGTCCCCCAGGGCCAGGGGGCCGAGATCGGTGCGCACCCGCACACCGGCCGGACTCCGCTCCAGCCTGCCGATGGCCTGCACCAGTCCGGTGAACATCCCCTGAGGCGGCAGCACTGGCCATAATCGTTCCACGGGGACCATCACGTGCGAGGAGCGGGCCCGACCATGGTTGAAATGTGTGTCACCGGGATTGCCCTGGATGCGGCCAGCCGAAGCCCGATCGTCCTGCTGCGGGACCCTGCCGGCCGCAGGCAGGTGCCGATCTGGATCGATCAGGCCCAGGCGCAGAACATCCTTTCGGGCCTGAACAGGGAACGGCCTCCCCGTCCCCTGAGCCACGACCTGATGGCCAATCTGCTCGAGGCGGGCGGCCTGCAACTGGAGCGGGTGATCATCCACACGATCGAGGACAACACCTTCCGGGCCGTGCTCAAGCTGCAGGACGGCACCGACCAGCCCGTCGAGCTGGACGCCCGGCCCAGCGACGCCATTGCCCTGGCCCTGCGCACCGACAGCGGCATCTGGATGCTGGAGGAGGTGGTGGCCGATGCCTCGATCCCGGTGGATGCGGAGGCCGATGCCGAAGACCAGGAGGATTTCCGCCGCTTCCTCGACCGCACCAGCCCGGCCGACCTGATCCGCCACATCGGCCGAACGGTCGTCGAGCCCGATCTCGGCCCGGAGGAAGCCCCCGAGGGTGGCGGCCCTGGCGCCTGACCCCCAGGCGCCGCCGCCGGCGGCACGGCGACCGTTCGGACGCGGCAGGCCGGTGTCAGCGTTCACCCTCGGCACGATGCGCGCCCTGGACTCCCCGGAGGCCATGGACGCCGTTCTGGTGGCGGCCCTGGCGGCCGGAATCAACCACATCGAAACCGCCCCCGCCTATGGCCCGGCCGAGGCCTTCCTGGGGCGGGGCCTCCAGCGGATGAAGGAGCGCGATCCTGCCGGCCACGCCGCCCTGGTGCTCACCAGCAAGCTGTTGCCCGGCCCGGACCAGGAGGAAGGCCGCAGCCAGCTGCGGGCCTGCCTGAAACGGCTGGGGATCAAACGGCTCGACAACCTGGCGGTGCATGGCCTCAACCGGCCGGACCATCTGGCCTGGGCCCTGGCGGGGCCAGGAGCGGAGCTGCTGGCCTGGGCCACGGGAGAGGGGCTGGTGGGCCAGGTGGGCTTCAGCAGCCACGGCGACACGGCCCTGATCGACGCGGCCCTGGGCAGTGGCCGCTTCAGCTTCTGCAGCCTGCACCTGCATCTGTTCGACCAGGAACGGCTGCCCCTGGCCCGCCAGGCCCTGGCGGCAGGGATCGGCGTGATGGCCATCTCCCCGGCCGACAAGGGCGGCCGTCTGTATGCCCCCTCGCCCGAGCTCGTGGACGACTGCGCCCCCTTCGCCCCCCTGGAACTCGCCTACCGCTTCCTGCTGGCCGAGGGGATCAGCACCCTCACCCTGGGGGCCGCCCAGCCCCAGGACCTGGCCTGGGCCGTTCGCCTGGGCGCCGTCGACGCTGTCCCCAGCGACGACGAACACCAGGCGCTCGCGGCGGCGCTGGCCCGCCTGGAGGCGGCCGGCAGGGGGCGGCTCGGGGCCGACCGCTGCGGCCAGTGCCGCCAGTGCCTGCCCTGCCCCAACGCCGTTCCGATCCCCGCCCTGCTGCGGCTGCGCAACCTGGCGGTGGGCCATGGCATGGAGCCGTTTGCGAGCGAGCGCTACAACCTCATCGGCCGGGCCGGCCACTGGTGGGAGCAGGTGGATGCCTCCGCCTGCGGCCGCTGCGGCGCCTGCCTGCCCCGCTGCCCGCTGCAGTTGCCCATTCCCGATCTCCTGGCGGACACCCACCGGCGGTTGGCGGCCGCGCCACGCCGCCGTCTGTGGGGCTAGGCGGCGGCAACGGGGGCGGCGCCATCCCACAGCTGCTGCAGCCGGCGGCGATCGGCGGCGGCGAGGGGCGGCAAGCTGACACAGCGCTCCAGCACCGTCTGGGGGGGCAGCAGCAGGGCGGCGATCGCCGGCGGGAAGTCCGCCAGGGCCCGCTGCAACTGGTCTCTGGGCAGGGGCGGCACCCAGCCCCCCGCCAGAAGGGCCGGCAGCAGGGGGGGCTCCAGGGCCTCCCCCAGCCAGTCCAGGGGCGGCTCCGGATGGGGACCGGCCGGCCGCAGCAACAGGTTCCAGCTCAGGGGAGAGCCGCCCTCGGGCAGCAGAACCTGCAGCCGGGGATCGCGGCGCAGCAGGCCCACCACCCGCTGGCGGGGCAGCACGACGGCCTCGGCCTCACCGGTGAGCAGCAGGCTCAGGCCGTCACGCTCGTCGTAGGCCAGGGCTGAGCGCCGCAGTCGCCGCAGCCGTTCCGGGTCCTCCCCCACCAAGGCGATCGTCACCCGGGGGGAGGAGGGCAGCACCAGCCGGCCGGCCAGGCTGGGGTCGAGCAGCAGATCCCAGCCCTCGGCCCGGCGCCGGGCCAGGTCCGGCCGACTGCGCAGCACCAGCACCCAGGGGCCGTAGGACCAGGGGAAGGCCAGGGGACCGGCGCCGGGCGGGCCATGGAGGCGGGCCAGCGGCGCCGCCATCGGCGCGAGACGCTCGATCAGGGCTGGCGTGCCGATGGGCTGCAGGTCGGCGGGCGTCAGCTCGCCGGCCCAGCCATCACTGAGCTGCAGCAGACCCGTCAGGGGAGCGGCCGCCCGGGCCAGCACCTGGGCGGGATCCTCCAGGAGCTGGCTGCGCCAGGGCTTGGGCAGGCGGCGAACCCAGGCGGCGGGCAGATCGCCCCGACTGCCCAGCAGCAGCGGCTCCTGGCGGTCGCAACCGGCCAGCAGGGTGAGGGCGGAGGCGGCACCGAGGCGCAGCAGGGTGCGGCGGCTGAGGCCCGGGGAAGGCGGTGGCGGGAAGGGGGCACCCATTCAGCGGACCGTAGGCGGCGGCGGCCCCAGCAGCGTGGCGCAGGCCTGGTCGCAGAGGCGGGCCAGGGCCGGGCCTGGGCGGCCGCTGAGCTGCCACAGCAGGGCCAGCCCCCCCGCCCCCACCCCCTCCTTGACGTAGCCCCGCTCGTAGGCCGCCAGGGCCGGATGGCAGGGATCGGGGAAGCGCAGGTCGGCCGCGAAGGCCAGGGGCTCCACGCCCCAGCGCTCACCGATGCGGCGCAGCAGCAGGGCCAGGTCGCTGCCCGCCTCGTCGGCCACCCAGGCGGTGGTGCCCAGGGCGCTGCCGGCGGCGACCGCCGGGCGCAGGGAGGGGGGCGCCAGGGCCAGGGCCAGGGCCAGCTCCGCCGCCATCTGGCTGCCGCCCGCCAGCAGCACGGGTCGGCCAGCGGCGGCGGCGGCCAACACGATGGCGGCAGCCAGGGGCTGCATCGGATCCCCGAGGGCAGCGGCCACCCGCACCGCAGCGGCCCCATCCCCTGCCGCGGTGCCGGAGAGGCCCGCCGCCCGCAGCCCCTGCTCCACCAGCGCCGTCTTGCGGCCATGGTCGGGGTGGCGCAGGCTGCCGCTCACCAGCCCGTGGGCCGCCACCCCCAGCCCCACCAGCACGGCCAGGGCGGTGCTGGTGCCCCCGGGCACGCATTCCGCCAGCAACAGGGGGCGCCCCGGTGGCAGGCGCTCCCCCCAGCGCCGGCCCAGGGCCAGCAGGGCCTCCAACCGGGCCAGATCGAGGGCCTGGCCGCCACTGAGGCAGCGGGCCGGGCCGTCCCCGGCCAGCCCCGGCAGCCGCAGGTGGGCCACCGCCGGGGCCACCGGGCAGCCCAGGTCGACCACCAGGGGGGCCAGGGCCAGCTCCCGCAGCACCACATGGCTGATCAGGGCGGGGGACACCCCGGCGGGCAGGGGCGGAAGGGCATGGGGCCGCTCACGGGCCGGGCCGAGCAGCAGCAGCTCGGCATCGGCCGCCGCCGTGCGGAGCCGGGAGCTGGGGGTGGCACCGGCGGCGGAAATGCCGGGAACGGCAGCGGTGTCGGTGGCCGCCAGCAGCACCAGCACCTCGCTGTGGCGCCAACCCTGCCGCCAGGGCCCGCACCAGCGGTCTGCGGCGGCCGCGGAACCGCAGATCCGCCGCAGCTGGCTCAAAGGGGGTCGAGGGCCACCAGACCGCGCAGGGCGGGCGGCGGTTCGCTGATCGGCAGGTCGAGCCTTGGAAAGATCCAGTAGGCCACGGCATGCAGGGCCAGCACCACGATCAGGTTCTGCAGCAGCACCAGCAGCAGGGCCGCGACCTGCACCTGCGCCAGGTCGAAGCCACCGGCCAGGCCCACCACCCCAGCCAGGCGGTCGAGCAGGTTGGCGGCGGCGGTGGTGATCACCACCCAGAGGTTCTCCCCGACCAGCACCGAGAGCACCGCCACCCGCACCAGGAAACCGCCGGCACCGATCAGGCTGCCCACCCCCAGGGTGAGCCACCAGCTGCTGCGGCGGCGCCAGCCCCAGCCCAGCCAGAGGGAGAGCAGGCCATAGGGGAACAGCACCAGGGGGCCCCGGATCGGCCCCATCAGGGCCACCAGCAGCAGGGCCGTCACCACCACCCCCTCCAGGGCGCAGCGCCAGCCGTGGCGCAGCTGCAGCAGGGCCAGGGGCAGGGGCAGGGCGAGGCGGAACAGGGGGCTGCCCACCGGCAGGTAGTAGAGCGCTACCCAAAGCAGGGCCGTGGAGGCAGCCAGGTAGGCGGTGTCCATCAGCTGGCGCGCCTGGCGAGGGCTGAGCTGCCGCCGGGAGGGAGGGGTCATCGGCTCAGCGCGGCGCTGGCGCCGGACGGGAGGCGGAGGCCGCGCTGCCGGTGGCGGGGGCGGCACTGCCGGGGGCCGGGGCGGGGGTCTCCGTGGCCGGGCTGCCGGCCGCCGGCATGCGCTCGATCGTCTCCACCTCGAACGGCACCCCGGCGGCCCGCAGCGCCTTGGTGACCACCTCGGCCGGGGCCGAGGGATCCGCCAGGGGCAGCCGGATGGTGACGCGGTAGGGGGCGGGCCGGACCGCCGGTGCCACGGGGGTCACCGGGGCGGCCGGGGCCGCAGGGCGGGCGATGGGTTCCGCAGGGCGGGCCGGGGCGGCCGGGGACGGCGCTGGGGTGGCAGGGGCGGCCGTCCCGGGCGCGCGGGCCGGGGGTGAGGCCGGGGCGGCCGGGGCACGGGAAAAGCTGCGCGACAGGGCGTCGCCGAAGGTCGTGCCACCGCAGGCCGCGAGCAGCAGGGGCAGCGTCAGCAGGGTTCCCGCCAGCGGAAGGGAGGGGCGGGGCGGTGTCATCAGCCGCCCGCGGGTTTGATCACCCGCACGGCGCTGGCCCGCAGGCGACCGGACTTGGTGGTGGCGGGTGGCTTCTTGGCAGCGGCTGGCTTGGGGGTCGACTTCTTGGCGGCCGTCGCCTTGGCGGTGGCCTTGGAAGCGGGCTTGGCGGCAGCCCTGGTGGCGCTGCGGGCCCTGGCGGCACTCTTGCTGGTGGCAGCCTTGGCGGCCAGCAACTCCACCGCCTGCTCCAGGGAGATGGTGTCAGCGGTGGTGCCCTCCGGCAGGGAGGCATTCACCTTGCCCTGCTTGACGTAAAGCCCGTAGGGACCGTCGAACAGCTGGATGGCCTCCTCGGAGCCCTCGGGCACGCCGAGATCCTTCAGGGCCGTGCGGCCGCCGCGGCCCTTCTTGGGCATGGCCAGCAGCTCCAGGGCCCGGTCGAGGCCCACCGCGAGCACGTCGTCCTCAGCTTTGAGGGAGCGGTAGTCCTTCTCCCCCTTGCCCTTGTCGTGGACCACGTAGGGGCCGAAACGCCCCAGGCCGGCCTGCACCTTGCCGCCGTCGGGGTGCTCACCCAGGAGGCGGGGCAGCCGCAGCAGCCCCAGGGCATCCTCCAAGCTGAGGTCCTCGGGCTTGACCCCCTTGGGCAGGGAGGCGCGCTTGGGTTTGGGCACGTCCTCGCTCACCTGGCCGCGCTGCACGTAGGGGCCGTACTGGCCGAACAGCAGATAGACCTGCTCGCCGCTCTCGGGGTCCTCCCCGAGCGACTCGGGACCTTCGGCCTTCTGACGCAGCAGCAGCTCGGCCTTCTCGGCATCGAGATCGGCCGGGGTGATCTCCTGGGGCAGGGTGGCCTTGAGCAGCTCCTCGCTGCCGTCCTCGGCCACCCGTTTGGTTTCGAGGTAGGCGCCGAATCGGCCGATGCGCACCACGCAGGGCAGACCCTCCAGCACCACCGTGCGGGAGATGCCGGGGTCGATGTCGCCCTCCCGTTGCTGCACCTGGGTCTCCAGGCCCTTCTCGCCCTTGTAGAAGCCCTCCAGGTAGGGCAGCCAGGACACCTTGCCCGTGGAGATCTCGTCGAGGGTGTGCTCCATCTTCGAGGTGAAGGCCGTGTCCACCAGGTCGGGGAAGTGCTCCTCCAGCAGGGCCGTCACCGCGAAGGCCGTGAAGCTGGGGGTGAGGGAGTTGTTCTGCAGGGTGGCGTAACCCCGGTCGACGATGGTGCCGATGATGCTGGCGTAGGTGGATGGCCGACCGATGCCCTCCTTCTCCAGGGTCTTGACCAGGGCCGCCTCGCTGTAGCGGGCGGGGGGCTGGGTCTGGTGGCCGAGGGCCTCCACCCCCCGGCAGAGGGGCGCGTCGCCGACGGCGAGCGAGGGCAGAAGCACCTCCTGGCCCTCCAGGGCCGCATCGGGGTCGTCGCTGCCCTCCACATAGGCGCGAAAGAAACCGGCAAAGTCGATGCGCTTGCCGCTGGCCCGGAAGGTGGCGCCCGCCGCCTCGATGTCGACCGCCAGCAGGGTGAGCCGGGCATCGGCCATCTGACTGGCCACGGTGCGCTTCCAGATCAGTTCGTAGAGGGCCAGGTCGCGGCCGTCGAGGCCGGAGTCCTTGGGCGTGCGGAAGCTCTCGCCGGCGGGCCGGATCGCCTCGTGGGCCTCCTGGGCATTGCGGGCCTTGGTGCTGAACTGGCGCGGCTCCGGACTGAGAAAGTCCTTGCCGTACATCGCGCCGACGCAGTTGCGCGCCGCCGTCAGGGCCTGGTCGGAGAGGTGCACCGAGTCGGTGCGCATGTAGGTGATGAAACCCCGCTCGTAGAGGGCCTGGGCCGTGCGCATGGTGTCGCGGGCCGAGAGGCGCAGCTTGCGGTTGGACTCCTGCTGCAGGGTGCTGGTGGTGAAGGGGGGCACGGGCCGCCGCACCGTGGGCTTCTCCTCCACCGCCGACACCCGCCAGGGGGAGCGTTCCACGGCGGCCTTGAGGGCACCGGCCTCGGTCTCGCTGAGCAGCTTCACCTTGCTGCCGGGCTTGAGGCCACCGGTGGTCTCGTCGAAATCGGAGCCGCCGGCGATGCGCTCGGCCCCCAGGTGGGTGAGCTTGGCTTCAAAGGGAACAGCGGCCTGCTCGAGACCGGCCTTGAGATCCCAGTAGCTGCCGCTGCGGAAGGCGCGGCGGGCCCGCTCGCGCTGCACCAGCAGCCGCACCGCCACCGACTGGACCCGGCCGGCGGACAGGCCCCAGGCCACCTTCTTCCAGAGCAGGGGCGAGAGGGTGTAACCCACCAGGCGATCGAGGATGCGGCGGGTCTCCTGGGCATGGACCAGCTCCATGTCGAGGTCGCGGGTCTGGTTGAGGGCGCGGCCGATCGCCTCCTTGGTGATCTCGTGGAACACCATCCGCTTCACCGGCACCTTCGGCCCCAGCAACTGCAGCAGGTGCCAGCTGATGCTCTCCCCTTCCCGGTCCTCGTCCGTCGCCAGCAGCAGCTGGTCGGCATCCTTGAGGGCGTCCTTGAGCTCCTTCACCACCTTTTTCTTGTCCTTCGGCACCACGTAGAGGGGCTCGAAGGCGTTGGCGGTGTTGACGCCGAGGTTGGCCCACTTCTCCCCCTTGTGGGCGGCGGGAATTTCGCTGGCGTTGTTGGGCAGATCGCGCACATGGCCCATCGACGCCTCCACCCGGAAGGTCTTGGGCAGGAACGCCCGGATGGTGCGGGCCTTGGTGGGGCTCTCGACGATGACCAGGGTGTGGGCCACGGGAAGGCGCGATACCGCTTCCTTCTTTATCGCATCGGCGGACCCGGCGGGTATCGGGGCACCAGACCGCCCCCCCAGATGGCGGCTACAGTCCGGCACATCGCGTGCCTCCCCGAACCCTGTGGCAGACCTGTTTCTGGCAGCAGCGAGCTCCGTCACCACGGCCGCTTCCGCCGCCGAGGCGATTGCCTCGGGTCTGGGCACCGGCGCGCTGGCCCTGCAGCTGAATGCCGGGGCGATCGCCCCGGAAGTGGCCGTCCTGCTGACCCTGGTGGTCTGCCTCGTGGTCGACCTGGCCGGTGAGAAAGCCGCCAGCCGCTGGGTGCCCCCCATCTGTTATGGCGGCCTGGGGGCCTCGCTGGTGCTGCTGGCCCTGCAGTGGAACAGTCCCCTGGAGCCGTCGTTCCTGGGGTCCTTCCTGGCCGACAACCTGGCGATTGCCTTCCGGGCGGTGGTGGCCGCCTCCACCTTGATCTCCCTGCTGCTGAGCTGGCGCTACGTGGAGCGCAGCGGCACACCGATGGGCGAATACGCCGCGATCCTGCTGGCCGCCACCCTCGGGGCCATGTTCCTGTGCGGCTCCACCGACCTGGTGAGCATCTTCATTTCCCTGGAAACCCTTTCGGTGGCCAGCTATCTGCTGGCGGGATACATGAAGCGGGATGCCCGCAGTTCCGAGGCGGCCCTGAAGTACCTGCTGGTGGGATCGGCCGCCGCGGCGGTGTTCCTCTACGGCGCCTCCCTGCTCTACGGGCTCAGCGGCGGTGCCACCAGCCTGGCCACCATCGGGTTGGCCCTCCAGACCAGCGCTTCGCCGATCACGGCCCTGGCCCTGGTGTTCGTGCTGGCCACGGTGGCGTTCAAGATCGCCGCCGTGCCTTTCCACCAATGGACCCCCGACGTCTATGAGGGTTCCCCCACCCCGGTGGTCGCTTTTCTGTCGGTGGGCTCCAAGGCCGCCGGCTTCGCCCTGGCGGTGCGGCTGCTGGTGGGCTGTTTCGAAAGCTTCGATGCCCAGTGGAAGTTCCTGTTCACTGTGCTGGCCGTGCTGAGCATGGTGCTAGGCAATGTGGTGGCCCTGGCCCAGACCTCCATGAAGCGGATGCTGGCCTACAGCTCCATCGGCCAGGCCGGCTTCGTGATGATCGGCCTGGTGTGCGGCACCGAGGACGGCTTCTCGGCGATGGTGCTCTACATGGCGGCCTATCTGTTCATGAACCTGGGCGCCTTCGCCTGCATCATCCTGTTCTCTCTGCGCACCGGCAGCGACCGCATCGCTGACTACGCCGGGCTTTACCAGAAAGATCCCCTGATCACCCTGGGCCTGAGCCTGTGCCTGCTCTCCCTCGGCGGCATCCCGCCGATGCTGGGCTTCTTCGGCAAGATCTATCTCTTCTTCGCCGGCTGGGCCGACCACCAGTACCTGCTGGTGGTGGTGGGTCTGGTCACCTCCGTGGTGTCGATCTACTACTACATCTCGGTGATCAAGATGATGGTGGTCAAAGAGCCCCAGGAGGCCTCTGATGTGGTCAAGGCCTACCCCGCGATCACCTGGAACCTGGCGGGCATGCAGCCCCTGCGGGCGGCCCTGGTGGGCTGCGTGGTGATCACCGCCGTGGGCGGTGTGCTCTCCAGCCCCCTGTTCGACTGGGCCAGCTCCACCGTGGCCGGCACCCCGATCCTGCAGCAGGCCATCGCCGCGGCGGCCATCGCTCCCCTGGGCTGAGTTCCTAGCGTTGCGGCCATGGATCTCCCCAACCCACCGGTGGCCGAGCTGGTCCACGTGTCGAAGGTCTACGGCAGCGGCGACACCGAGGTGCGTGCCCTCGACGACCTGTCCCTGACGGTCCAGCAGGGCGACTACCTGGCGGTCATGGGGGCCAGCGGCTCCGGCAAGAGCACGGCCATGAACATCCTCGGCTGCCTCGACCGGCCCAGCTCCGGCAGCTACCGGTTGAACGGCACCGATGTCGACAGCCTCGACGACGATGCGCTGGCTGACCTGCGCAACCAGCAGCTGGGGTTCGTGTTCCAGCAGTTCCACCTGCTGCCGCAGCTGAGTGCCATCGACAACGTGATGCTGCCGATGATCTATGCCCGCATCCCCAAGGAGGAGCGTCGCCGGCGGGCCCTGGCGGCCCTGGATCGGGTGGGTCTCTCCAACCGGCTGGAGAACAAGCCCAATCAGCTCTCCGGCGGCCAGCAGCAGCGGGTGGCCCTGGCCCGGGCGATCATCAACGACCCGGCCATGCTCCTGGCCGACGAGCCCACCGGGGCCCTTGACTCCCACACCACGGAGGAGGTACTCAGCCTCTTCGGTGATCTCAATGCCCAGGGCATCACGATCCTGCTGGTGACCCACGAAAACGAGGTCGGTGCCCGGGCCGATCGGGTGGTGCACTTCCGGGACGGCCGCATCAGCGGCTGAGCTGCCCTCTGCCCGGGGGCACGGGCAGCCGTTCACCTGGCAGGGGCAGGGGCGAGCGGGGCCGCTCCAGGGTGGCGATGAGCTGGCCCATCAGCAGGGCCACCGCGTCGGTGCCACCCCGGCCATCCGGGCCGGGCAGGCCGGCGAACAGGCTGCCGCCGGGGTCGAGATCGCCCGGGTCGGTGGCGACCCAGCCACCATCCTGGGGCAGGCGCAGTTCGAAGTGGAGGTGGGGTCCGGTGCTCAGGCCCGTGCTGCCCACCCGGCCGATCACCTCACCCTGGCGCACCATCTCGCCATCCTTGACATAGAGCTCGGACAGGTGCCCGTAGAGGGTGCGGCGGCGGGGGCGGTCGTGCTCCAGCTCCACCGCCAGGCCATAGCCGCCGGCCAGGCCGCTGCTGACGACACGGCCGGAGAGGGCCGCCACCACCGGGGTGCCCTCGGGGGCCGCCAGATCACGGCCGGCGTGCATCAGCCAGCTGCCGATGACTGGATGCAGACGCCAGCCGAAGCCGCTGGTGGTGACCGCTGAGCCGATCAGGGGGAAGAGCAGCCGCAGGTTGCCGTTGCCACCGATCGGGGCGGGACGGGGGGTGACCCGGAACACGTCGGTGAGCCGGAAGCTGCCGCCGGCACCGGTGAGCAGGGCACTGACGGGGACGGTGATCGGCGGCAGGGGGGAGACGTCGAAGCCGAAACCGCCGAAGCCGTCGCCGCGCCCCCCGGCCACCAGATCACCCTCGCCCAGGCCGTCCGAGAGGCCATCCTTGCGGCCACGGCCGATGATGATCACGCCGCTGTTGCATTCCTGAACCGAGAGGGCCCCGGCACGGCAGGCCTTGCTGCGGGTGGCCGCCTCCTGGGGCGAGAGCAGGGAGCCGCGCACCCGCACCCGTTCGCCGGGGGTCACCACCCCTTCCCGCACCAGGGCATCGAGGGAGGCATCGAAGCGACGAACCGGTTCGGGACGGCGCTCCGCCGTTCCAGGTCGCAGCGTCGCCGGTGCGGCCTCGCCGCTGACCGGTGGCGGCGGCGCCAGGGGTTGGACGGGGGCCTGAAACTCGGGGCGGGTGACCGGCGCGGCGATCCTCACCGAAGGGCGCAGCACCGGGGTCGGGTCTGGGGCCTGGGCCGGCGGCGCCTGCGCTTCGGCACCAGGAACCGCCTGGGCCAGGACGAGGGGCATGGCCAGCCAGGAGACCGTGGCGCCGGCCGTGAGGGCCGTCAGGGCGGTGAGGGGCTTGGGGGCCATGTCAGAAAAAGGCGAAACATACTGTAAGGGGGGTGCTCAACCGGTGCCGAAACAGCGCTGCAGCACCCGCTCCCGGGGACCGTGAACCAACCGCAGACCACCATCGCTCGCCAGCCCGGCCGGACGCCAGTCGTCGCCGTCGAGGCGGATGGGGCCAGCGGGCAGCAGCAGGCGCCGCTCGGCCTGCCGGCGCACCTCCTCGGGCCGCCCGGCCCAGGCCATGGCCCACTCCAGGGCCGCCAGCACTTCCCCGCACCAGAGCAAGGGATCGGCGTGCCCTGGGCCCAGCACCTTTGCCACGGCCACCGCACCGGCAGGCACCCGGTTGGCGGCATTGAGCCCCACCCCGACGCGGGCCCAGCGGCAGGCTCCCCCCCGCAGCCGCAGACGGGGCAGCAGGCCCGCCAGCTTCAGCGGTGTGGCGCCATTGCCGGCCGCATCGGCGGTGACCAGCAGCAGATCGTTGGGCCACTTGAGCCGCACCGGCAGCCCCCGGGCCTCCAGCCGCAGGCACAGCCCCACCGCCACCGCCAGGCCAGGGGCGGCGGCCAGCTCGGCAGCGGCGGGCCAGGGCAGGGCTGCGCTCAGCCAGACCCCTCCCGCCGGCGAGCACCAGGGGCGGCCCTGCTGGCCGCGGCCGAAGCGCTGGCGGCCGGCGATCACGGCCCGGGGGGTCCGCAGGGTCCCTGCACCGGCGAGACGCGGATCAGCGGCCAGCCAGCGGTCGAGCTCCGTCTCCGTGCTGGCGCACACCGGCAGGGCCCGCAGCCGCCAGGCAAGTGGAGACGGAGGAGCGTCCGGCAGTGCCCGCCGATGGGCCCCGATCGCGCCGATCAAAACCGATGCAACCAGTCGCCGATGCGGGCCGCCCCTGCCTCCAGGTCAGCGGCCGGGTGCACCAGCGCCAGCCGCTGCCAGCCCTCACCGCCGGGGCCGAAGCCGTTGCCAGGGGTGAGGCAGACGCCACTTCCCTCCAGCAGGGCGGCGCAGAACCGCTCCGAATCCAGACCCCGAGCCTGCGCCACCTCAGGGATCTGCAGCCACAGATAGAGGGCCATCGAGGGCAGCCGCACCGGCCAGCCCTGGGCCTCGAGGGCGGCGGCCATGCGGTCGCGGCGCTCCCGGTAGACCCCGCGCAGCTGCTCGGGCCAGTGGGGGGCCCGCTCCAGGGCGGCGATGGCTCCGGCCTGCAGGGCCAGGGACTGGTTGAAGTCCACCACCCCCTTGAGCTGGCGCAGGGCGGTGATCAGGTCCTCGGCGCCGATGGCGAAGGCCAGCCGGTACCCCCCCAGGCACCAGCTCTTGGAGAAGGAGAAGAATTCGATGCCGCAGCGCCGCCAGTCGGGGTGGCGCAGCAGGGCGGGGGCTTCCCCGTCCAGGGCCAGATCCACGTAGGGGTTGTCGTGGGCCAGCACCACGTCGTGGCGCAGGGCCCGCTCCACCGCCCCATCCAGCCAGGCCTGCTCGCCGGTGGTGGCCGTGGGGTTGTGGGGGAAGCCCAGCACCATCAGCTTGAGGGCCTGCCACTGGCTCGGGGAGAGCCGGTCGAAATCCGGCCGCCAACCGGCCTCGGGATCGAGGGGCAGCAGCACCGGTTCGGCGCTGGCCAGATGCAGGCCCCCCATGTGGGAGGGGTAGTAGGGGTCGAGCAGCAGGGCCGGATCGCCCGGGTTGAGCACCGCCAACGGCAGATGGGCCGTGCCCTCCTGGGAGCCCACCAGCAGCAGCACCTCCGTTTCCGGATCCACCGCCACGTCGAACCGGCGCCGCGCCCAGGCCGCCACGGCCTCGCGGAAGGGCAGGGTGGCGGCGTGCAGGCAGTACGAGGCGCTCTCCGGCCGGCCAAGGCCCGCGGCGATGGCCGCGAGGGCCACCGGGGGCGGCTGCAGGTCGGTGGAGCCGAGGGAGAGATCCAGCAGCGGCGGCAGGGGAGCGCCATCAGGGCCGCGACCAGCGGCCCGGGCGCTGTAGGCGGCCTTGCGCTGGTCGTTGCGGGCGAAGACGCCGCTGCCGAGCCGCGACAGGCGCTCAGAGATGGGCATCAAGGAACGCCTTGAGCTGGGACTGGGCCATGGCACCTTCGTGACGGGCCAGTTCCTGGCCGCCGCGGAACAGGATCAGGGTGGGCAGACCCTGCACCTTGAGGCTGTCACGGCTGATGGGGTTGGGGTCGGCCTCCAGCTTGCCCACGGTGAGGGCTCCGCCGGTCGCCTCGGCGTAGGCCGTGGCGGCCCAGGTCATCAGGGGGGCCATCAGCCGGCAGGGGCCGCACCAGGCCGCCCAGACGTCCACCAGCACCGGCCCCTGAGCCTCGAGAACCGTCGCCTGGAAGTTGGCATCGGTGAGGGCGAGGACGGGGGAGTCGACGTCGGCGGGCACGGCGGTCGGGACAGCGGTGGCCCGATTGTATGAATTCAGAGCTTGTCGATGGACTGGCGCAGTTCCTCGAGTTCGGCATTCACCTCCGCCACCTTGACCGGCTCCAGCTGGGGCGCCGGACCGCCCTCCATGGGCAGGGAGATGGGGGTCTTGCCGCCTTCCAGCCGGTTCTTGAGGGCCGCCAGCTCCTCGTCGACGTTGCTGCCCTCCAGCGCGGCGAACTGGCTTTCCAGATCGGCACCGGCCAGCTCGGCGGCGGCCTGGCTGCGGGCCTCCATGTTGAGCACCTTCTCCTCCATCTGGTCGAAGGCGGCCATCGAGCTGTTGGTGTTCAGGCTGCCCACGGCGTTCTGGAGCTGCTCCTGGGCCTGGGCCGCCTGGGCGCGGGCCTTGAGCATGTCCTTCTTGGTCTTGGCCTCGGCGATCTTCCCCTCGAGGGCGGTGAGGCTGCGCTTGAGGGTGTCGACCTGGCCGGCCTGGCCGCTGAGCTGGGCGTTGAGGGCGGTGGCGGTGTCAGTGTAGGTTTTGCGGCGCGAGAGGGACTCCCGGGCCAGGTCCTCCTCCCCCTTCTTGAGGGCAAGCTCGGCGCGCTCGTACCAGGTACGGGCCTGGGCCTCGGCCTGTTCAGCCTGGTTCTGCAGCCGCTTCTGGCTGGCGATGGCGGTGGCCACGGCCTGGCGCAGTTTCACCAGGTCGGCCTGCATGTCCGCCACGGACTGATCCAGGATCTTGGCCGGATCCTCCGCCTTGCTCACCAGGTCGTTGAGGTTGGCGCGCAGGAGGCGGCTGAGCCGATCGAAGAAACCCATGGAAGCGGGGCTATTGCAGAAACCGACAGTAGCCAGAACCGGCCGTGGGAGCCTCCCAAGCGGCCAGCGGATTGCCGCACCCCTAGCGTGCAGCCATGGAGCCCTCCCGTCGCAGGATCAGCGAGGCGGTGCAGACGCGGCGGGTGGGCAACATCTCGCTGCTGATGCCGCCCCCCCGACCGCCGGCCAGCGCCCTTTCGAGTTGCCTCGAGAGCCTCCAGCAGGACTGGCGCCGCGACGGCCACCTGGCCGGGCTGTGGCGGGAATGGCCCCGGATCGCCGGCCCCCAGCTGGCCCCCCATTGCCGCCCCCTGCAGCTGCAGGGGGGTCTGCTGACGGTGGGTGCGGCGCCAGGGCCGTGGCTGCAGGCCCTGCAGTACAACCGCCACCAGTTGCTGGGTGCGCTGCGGGCCGCTGGTTTCGCGGTTCGGGACGTGCGGGTGCAGCAGCACCACACCAGCGCCCCCGGCACGCCGGGCGGCCACAGCGAGGCGGACGTGTGGGCCGTCCATCCCAGCCGCTGCGATGTCCATGGGATGGCGGACTGCCCGGCCTGCGGCCGGCCGGCCCCGGCCGGGGAGATGGCCCGCTGGGGCCACTGCAGCTTCTGCCGCCGCGCCGAACTGACCTGACGGCCGCAGGCGGGGCCGTTCAGGGTCCGCCAGCCACCCTGCGGTCGTCGAACAGGGCCCGCCAGGCCTGCTCCTGGAGCGCCGCGGCCTCGGTGCCTTCGAGGGGGAAACCGGACAGGAAGTCCTTGTCGGCGGAGGGCTCGTAGGGCCCCTGCTTGATCTCCATCAGCACCGCATCGGTGCTCAGGGCCACCAGGGTGTGGATCACCCCTTCGGCCAGCTCAATCCCGTACAGGGGCCCGCGGGCACTGATCCTCTCCCGGCCCAGCACCCGTCCGGCGCCATCGAGCAGGAGCAGCCCCACCTCCCCCTGCAGCACCAGGAAGCATTCGAAACCGGCGCCGGGGGTCTCGCGACGATGGCGGTGGGGCCGCACATAGGTGCCCGGCTGCAGCACATTCAGGAAGCGCTGCACCCGATCGGTGGGGGCGTGGAAGTTGTGGTTAAGGCGCCGGCGCGGCGAGCCGGCGGCGCCGGCCGCCACGATGTCGAACAGCGCCTGATCGATGCGCTGCAGGGGGGAGGGGGCGGCGGACTCCAGCGGGGGCACGGACGGCCATCGGCAACGACCCATAGATTGATCGCCCTGAGGGCAGCGGCAACGCCATGGGTGCAGGTCAGCGGAGAATCCGGCAGGCGGCGGGCCCCTTGCTGGTCCTGCTCGGCACCGGCCTGGCCCTGCCGGTCCTGGCGGCAACACCCAAAGCGGGTGCCGCGCCGGCGGCCCCGGTGGCCACCTACGGGATGGAGGCCGTCACCAGCTCGGGAATGGGGGCGATGGCCATGGGCGGCGCCGACATCATGCGGATGATGATGAGCGGCCGCCCTGCGATGAACAGCACCAGCCGCCAGCTGGAGCTGCGGTTGCAGGCGCCCGGCAAGGTGGCCAACCCCTCAGCCGAGCACCGCATCCCGCCTGCCATGGCGTTGGGCACGGCGCTGCCGTTGCGAAGCGGCAACGACAGCCCTGGGCAACCCGGCCAGTGGCAGGACAAGGACATCCCCGAACCGAAAGGGCGGCTGTTGATCTATCGAGGCTGCGCCGAAAGCGCCGGCGCCGGCCAACCGGAGATCATCACCCTGAAGGGGCTGTTGCCGGACCAGCGTCGCCAGACCCTCGAAGGCCTCAGGCGTCTGGCCACCGCCCCCGCCGCTGGCGGCGCGCCCCTCACCAGCGGCCGCTGGCCGTCGGGGGAGGAGGCACAGGCGGTGCCGCCGCAGGCCTCCCTGGTGGGGAACCATGTGGTGACAAGCAACTACGCCCCGGAGATCCGCTTCCCGGTGGGCAGCGGCCACGACTTTCTGGCCCCGGTGAAGCTGACGAGCACCCCGGCCGGCGGCGCCCAGCGGCTGAGCTGGCCGACCATCCCCACCGCCCTCGGCTACCAGGCAACGGCCACGGGCATGGGTCGCCAGGAGGGCGACATCGTGATGTGGACCTCCAGCGAGCTGCCGATGGCCGACAGCGGCGTGCCGGATGCCCTGCGGGCCCCGGAAGCCGCCCGGCTGGTGCAGCGCGGCGTGCTGCTGGCCCCGGAGCGCACCACCTGCGCGGTGAGCGCCCAGGCCATGGCGGCGATGGGGGCGGGGATGGTGACCTTCACCGCCTACGGCGACACGCTGCTGCTGAGCAGCCACCAGGGCAGCGCCGCCTGGCGGCTCAGCCTGGAGCGGCGCTCCACCGCCACCCATCTGCTGGGGGAGGGCATGGAGGGCCTCGATCCGGTCTCCGGCGACGGCAAGGAGGCGCCGGCCCAGAAGGGTGGGGGCTTCAACCTGTTCAAGCTTTTCTGATCGGTTCCACGCCCGTCGGCCGGACTGCCGGTCAGGCCCCGGCCGTCACCGACCCCGTCGCTGCTGGCGAAGGTGGACCGCACCGCCGGGACCGACCTCGATCCGCACCGCTTCCCCGTACTGGCCGTTGGTGACGTAGCCCTCGGCGGCCCGCAGGCGGGTGCCGTCGGCCAGCTCGCCCTCGATCGCGAAATGGGCATCGGAGACGATGCGGAAGGAACGGCTGACCGCCTCCCCATCGGCGATCGGCTCAAATCGCAGCGTCTCCCAGGGCAAGGACACCTCCAGGGACACGATCGTGCGGCCGCTCCTGTTGGTGACCGTGAGCTCGTTCCGGGTGTGCTCCCGAAACGCCACGCCAGTGCCGATGGCCGCCAGACCAGCCACCGCCGCCAGCGCCAGGAACGAGCGTCGGGTGAGGCCTGCCACAGCAGCCACCTTGGCAAACCTGCGGCCCGCTGCCCATGGGCGGCTCCTTAGCCTGATCCGGTTCGCGGCACCCGATTCGCCGCCCGCAGGAGTCCGCCCCTTGGCCGCAGCGCGCCACATCCTGCTGACCGGCGGCAACTCCGGCATCGGTTTCGAGGCGGCCGTGGTCCTCTGCCGGGCCGGCCACCGCCTCACCCTGCCCTGCCGGGACCGGGCCACCGCCGAGGCGGCCGGACGCCGGGTGCTGGAGCGGGCCGGCACGGGCCTGCCGCCCGTTCCCGCGGTCTGCAACCTGGCGGATCTGGAGAGCGTGCGGGCCTGTGCCGCCGCCCAACGGGCGCGGGGAACCGCCATCGACACCCTGGTGCTCAACGCCGGCCTGCAGTACGCCGGCGCCAGCGAGCCGCGGCGCACCGCCCAGGGCCATGAACTCAGCTTCGGGGTGAACCACCTGGGCCATTTTCTGCTGGCCCACCAGCTCTGGCCCCTGCTGGCGGCAGGGCGATCGCCGCGGCTGGTGGTCACCGCCAGCGAGGTGCACGACCCCACCACCGCGGGGGGCAAGGTGGGGGCCCCGGCAGGCCTGGGCGCGCTGGCGGGCCTGGTGCCGGGCCAGGGCACCACGCTGGTGGACGGCTCAGCTCCGTTCAGCGCCGACAAGGCCTACAAGGACAGCAAACTCTGCAATGTGCTGTTCGCCCGGGAGTTCGCCCGGCGCCTGGAGGCGCGGGGCACGCCCGCTGCGGTGATCGCCTGGAGCCCGGGGCTGGTGATCCCGCCCACCAGCACAGGCGGCTTCTGGCGTTACAGCCGCCAGTCGAACGAGCTGGGGCAGCGCCTGTTCGCCCTGGCGGCCCGCTCGCTGCTGCGCCTCACCGAGAGCGTCGAGAACGCCGGGGCACTGCTGGCCGCCCTGGCCGTCGATGACGCCTACGCCGCCAGCGGCTTCACCTACTTCCGCAACCGTGTCACGGCTCCGGGCCGGCACCTGTTCGAGGCCACCGCCACCAGCAGCGAAGGCCAGGACCCTGAGCTGGCCCGGCGGCTGTGGGAGGCGAGTGCGGCCCTGGTGGGCGTGGGGGCCGATCGGCCGTGAGAGGCCGGCCCGAACGGCTGCTGTTCCTCCCCGGCGCCTCGGGCGACACCTGCTTCTGGCGTCCCCTGGATCAGCGGCTGGCCTGCCGCGCCGAGCGGCTGCATCTGGGCTGGCCCGGGTTCGGTGACACCCCGCCCCGGCCGGGGGTCAACGGATTCGACGACCTGCTGGCCCTGGTGCTGGAACCGCTGGATCGCCCCTGCGCCCTTGTCGCCCAGTCCATGGGTGGGGTCCTGGCCCTGCGGGCCGCCCTGGCCCGGCCCCGGTGGGTGACGCACCTGGTACTGTCCGCCACCTCCGGTGGCCTGCCGATGGCGGCGCTGGGGGCCGCCGACTGGAGGGCCAGCTTCCGCACCAGCCTGTCCCATCTCCCCGACTGGTTCGCCACGGCAACGACGGACCTCTCCGGGCGCCTGCCCGAGATCGCGGCACCCACCCTGCTGCTGTGGGGCGATAGCGACCCGTTCAGCCCGGTCACCGCCGGGGAGCGCCTGGCCATGCTGTTGCCCGATGCCCGTCTGCACGTGATCAACGGCGGCGACCATGATCTCGGCCGGGATCACGCCGGGCGGCTGGCACCGCTGGTCGACGCGCACCTCAGCAGCACCGCTCGGCCCACCGCCGCTCCCATCACCCCACCATGAGCAAGACCACAAGCCCCTACTGGAATCCGCTGGCGCCGGAGCAGGCCCACCGCTGGCGCTGGCTGGAGGGGCTGGAGGGCCAGGTGCAGGAGCTGGTGCTCAGTGAAGACCCGTCCACCGGGGAGATCACCCGGCTCACCCGCTTCCTTCCCGAGGCCGACACCACCGCCTTCGGGGGCAAGGCCCACCCCTTCCCCGAGGAGATCTTCATCGTCAGCGGGCGCCTGTTCGATGCGGCCTTCGGCCTGTGGCTGGAGAGCGGGCACTACGCCAGCCGGCCGCCGGGGGAGGTGCATGGCCCCTTCCGCGCCGGTGGGGAGGGCTGCCTGGTGCTCGACATCTCCTTCCCCCAGCGAGGAGGGGAAGGATCGTCATGAGCGGAGCCAACGCAGACCCTGGAGCTCCTCCTCGAGCGCAGCGATCCGCTGCTGCAGCGGCCGCAGCTGGGCTTCCAGCTCCGCGGCTGTGAACCGGGGAGTGATGAACTGGGGGCAGTTCCAGTCGAAGGCCTCCACCCGGATACGGAAGAGGCGCTCCACCTCCCCGGCCGCCTGCGGCCCCAGCTGCACCGCCAGCCGGGGATCATCAGCGGGCGGCACCACCTGCGCTTCCCCGTCGATCTTGAGCCGGCGACGGGCGGCGTAATCCATCAGGAACAGCGCCACCCGCGGATCGCGGCGCAGGTGGCCGGCGGTGAGCAGCTGGCGATTGCCGCCGTAATCGGCGAACCCCAGGGTGCCCTCGTCGAGCACCCGCAGGAAGCCCACCGGCCCGCCCCGGTGCTGCAGGTAGGGGGCACCCGCTTCGGTGAGGCTGGCCAGATAGAAGCTGTCGCGGGCGCTGATGAAGGCGATCTCCCTGGCACTGAGGCGATCGGACGCCGCAGCCGGGGGCACACCCTGGCTCTGGCCATAGGCCTGGAGCTGGGCCTCCCCCACGGCTGGGCTGAGATGGCGATGCAGGTAGTGCTGGCTCATGGGGGAAGTCCCGCTCAGGCCTCCAGGCCCTTCATGGGCATGTAGCCCGGCAGCGCCTGAATCCGCCCGATCCAGGCGCAAACGTTGGGATAGGTGGCCAGATCGATGCCGCCGTCCGGGGCCAGGGCCACGTAGGGGAAGACGGCGATGTCGGCGATGGTGGGGCGCTCCAGCTCCAGCCACAGGCGCGGGGTCAGGTGCCGCTCCAGCTGGTCGAGCAGGAAGGCGGCCTTCTCGGTGGCCCGCTCGATGGAGATCGCCTTGACGCCGAACAGGTGATGCAGCCGGGCACTTTCCGGGCCCTGGCGCACTTCACCGGCGGCGGTGGAGAGCCAGCGCACCACCCGGGCCTGGCCGAGGGGATCGGCGGGCAGCCACTGGCCATCCCCCTGGCGGGCCGCCAGATAGAAGAGGATCGCCTGGGCGTCAGCGAGGGTGGTGCCGTCTGCCTCGAGCACGGGCACCTGGCCGAAGGGATTGACGGCGAGGAACGCCTCCCCCTTGTGCTCGCCGGCCATCAGATCGACGCGGACCCACTCGTAATCAAGCCCGAGCAGTTCCAGGAGCAGGCGCACCTTGTAGCTGTTGCCGGAGAGTTCGTGGCCGTGGAGCTTGATCATCGGGGCGAGGGGATGGGAGCCGGGGATGCGGACAGCCAGAGTAGACAGACCGGTCTGCGCATTCAAAGGTATCAGACCTTTCTGTCTACTCACTAGATTGGGCGGATTGCAGCGAAATCCATGGCCGGGAGCGGCGCCACCACCAGGTCCTCCGCCAAGCGGGACGCGCTGCTGGACACGGCTGAGGGGCTCTTCGCCCGCCACGGCTACCGGGCCGTGGGCATCGATACGGTGCTGGCCGAGGCCGGGGTGGCCAAGATGACCCTCTACAAGCACTTCCGATCCAAGGAGGAGCTGATCGCCGCCGTGCTGGAACGCCGCAGCAACGCCATCGCCGCGGGGCTGGCCAAGCGGATCGCCGCGGCGCCGGAGGACCCCGGGGCGCGCCTGCTGGCGGTGTTCGACTGGCTGGAGCAGGCGGTGCGCTCGCCGCAGTTCCATGGCTGCCTGTTCATCAAGGCCGCCAGCGAGTACCCCGAGGCTGAGGATCTGCCCCGCCAGGCGGCCGAAGCGTTCAAGCAGGCCTGCCGTGATCGGCTGGAGGGGCTCTGCAGTGATCTCGCTGTGGCCGACCCCGAGGGTCTGGCCCGCCAGCTGCAGCTGCTGTTCGAAGGCACCCTGGTGGTGGCCTTCCTGCAGCGGACTTCCCTGGCCGGCGCCGATGCCCGGCGGGCCGCCGAAGCCCTGCTGGCCTCGGCACCGCGAGCGGGCAAGGACGCCGGGGGCGCCCAGCGCTGACAAGCCGCGGCGGGCGCCCTACAACCGGGGGACCGTCGGGACCGTTGCCCTGATGGCCAGGAACCACCACCGCTGGCCGGCCCTGCTGGCGGCCTTTCCCCTGGGCCGCCACCTCTGGCAGGTCTTCAACGACCGCCCCCAGCCCGCCTAGGATTCCTGGCTGGCTCCACTGGAGACGGCGCTGCTGCGCTGGATGGGTGACCGGGGCCAGCCGGCGGCCACGGCCTGGGCCTGCCTGCAGCCCTTCCTGGTCGCCAACGCCTGCTTCGGCGGCCTGGCCCTGCACACCACCTTTCAGAAGCTCCAGGTCAGCAACCGCACCCAGGCCGTGCTGACGTTTCATCACCCGGGCTGATCGACAGGCCGCCGCCCCTTGCAACTGTTCGCACCCGATGGGGTGCCCACCGGCAAGCCTCTGCCTAATCTCCCGGCAAACCGTCTCCCCAAGCGATGGCCGTGTCTCCGATGCAGGATCCCTCCGGTGGGTCCTCCCTGAAGGTGATCGAGGCGGTGAAAGAGGGCTGGCAGGCCTTCGCCCGGGCCCCCTGGGTGTTCATCGGTTTCACCCTGCTGGCGGGGGTGCTAAGCAGCCTCTGCTCCCTGATCCAGGGCCAGGTGGACCCCGAAGCGGCCGAGGCCGTCAACACGCTTCAGCTGGTTCGGCTGCTGCTGGGCTCGATCCTCAGCGTGCTGGTGAGCCTGTGGAGCACCACGGGGCTGGTCCGGGGCGCCTGGAGCGCCCTGGCCGGGGGGAAGCCAAGCCTTGGCACCTTCATCCGCTGGGATGGCCAGGCCAGCTGGCGGCTGTTCCGCAATGGACTGGTGCTCGGGATCCTGTTCGGCGCGGTCCTGGTGGTGGCGGCCCTGGTGGGGGTCGCCGCCGCCCAGCTCAACCAGGTCCTGGCCGTGCTGCCCTTTCTGGTGGCGTTCGCCGTGCTGATCTACCTGGCGGTGAACCAGAAGTTCATGGCCCAGATCGCCCTGCTGCAGGGGCTCGGACCGATCGACTCGATCACCCGGGGCCGCACCCTGCTCGATCCCCAGTGGGGCTCGGTGCTGCTGCTGGCCCTGGTGGAATTCGCGATCGCCCTGCTGGGCCTGCTGGCCTGCTTCGTGGGGCTGCTGGTGGCGGTGCCGGTGATCCTCTGCACCAGCACGGCCGCCTACCGCCAGGTGTTCGGCAGCGAAGACCTCACCGGGTTGCTGGTCGAGGCGGCGGCCTGACCCTTTCCCCATGGCGCAAGGTGACGCAGGCTCGGTCCCGAAGCCCCCATGGCCGGGCCCGGAAGAGCAGATCCTGGCCTCATGGGTCGTCAACGCCGCCGCCTGGACCCGGGCTGTCCGCCGCGGCGAGATCCTCAGCCGCGAACGGGTCACCAACGGGGCGATCCTTGACGCGATCACCACGGCCGCCCCACGCACCCTGCTGGATCTGGGCTGCGGCGAAGGCTGGTTGAGCCATCAGTGCGCCCGCCAGGGAATCGCGGTGCTCGGCACCGACGCCGTGGCTGAGCTCACCGCCATCGCCGTGGAAGGCGCCCCGCCCGGGGCCCGCTTCCAGACCCTCACCTACCAGCAGATCGCCGCCGGTGGCCTGGACGAACGGTTCGATGCGGTGGTGGCCAACTTCTCCCTGCTGGGGGATCGCAGCCTCGACGAACTGTTCCAGGCTCTGCCGAAGCTGCTCGCCCCCGGTGGTTGCATGCTGGTGCAGACCCTCCACCCCCTGCTGGTCTGCGCCGACCACCCCTACGAAGACGGATGGCGGGAGGGCTCCTGGGCCGGCTTCTCCCCGGGCTTCCAGGCGCCGGCTCCCTGGTACTTCCGCACCATGGAATCCTGGATGCGACTCTTCCGGCGCCACAACCTGGTCGTCAAGGACGTGCGCGAACCCGTTGATCCCCTCAGCGGCCAACCCGCCTCGGTGATCATTCAAGCCATCCACACCAGCACCCGGAACGCCGCCTGAAGGCCCTGCCGCCGGCTCAGCGCAGGCAGGCCATCGGATGGCGGGGAGCCACCCCCAGGGCCTTGGCCACGCCGGGGTGGCACACCGCCCCATCCACCGTGTTCAGGCCGCTGAGCAGCTCGGGCCGGTCGGTGACCGCCTCCAGCAGGCCCCGGCCTGCCATCACCAGGATGTAGGGGAGCGTGACGCTCACCAGCGCTTCTGTGGAGGTGAAGGGCACGGCGCCGGGCATGTTGCCGACGGCGTAGTGCTGCACCCCGTGGATGGTGACCACCGGATCGGTGTGGGTGGTCTCGCGGCTGGTGGCGATGCAGCCGCCCTGGTCGATGGCCACATCCACGATCACCGACCCTGGCCGCATGCGCTGCACCAGCTCCTCGCTCACCAGGGTGGGGGCCCGGCCACCGGGCAGGAGCACGGCGCCGATCAGCAGGTCGGCGCCCGGCACCAGCCGCTCGATCAGACTGCGGCTGCTCACCAGGCTGGTCATGCGGCCGCGCCGGTCGGATTCCAGGCCCCGCAGGCGGTGGGGCGAGCGATCCAGCAGGAACACCTCCGCATCCATCGCCGCGGCGATGCGGGCCGCGTTCCAGCCCACGGTGCCGGCCCCCAGCACCACCACCCGCGCCGGCCGCACGCCGGTGCAGCCCCCCATCAACACACCACGCCCCCCGTGGGGTTTTTCGAGCAGGTGGGCCCCCACCTGGGCCGCCAGCCGTCCGGCCACCTCGCTCATCGGCGCCAGCAATGGCAGGCTGCCGTCCTCGAGCTGCACCGTCTCGTAGGCCACCGCGGTGGTGCCCGCCTCCAGCAGGGCCTGGCCCACCTCGGGGTAGGCCGCCAGGTGCAGGTAGGTGAACAGCACCAGGTCGCTGCGCAGGAAGGCAAATTCCTGCGGCTGCGGTTCCTTGACCTTCACCACCAGGTGGGCCGCCCAGGCCTCCTCACAGCTGACGATGCGGGCGCCCGAGGCGCGGTAGTCGTCGTCGCTGATGCCGGCCCCCAGGCCCGCCCCCTCCTGGACGCGCACCTCCATCCCCTGGGACACCAGCTCATGGACGCCATCCGGGGTGAGGGCCACCCGCTGCTCGTCACGCTTGATTTCCGTGGGCACCCCGATGCTCGCCATCGGGGAGGCCAGGGGTGCCGGGCCGGGAGCTGGCATGGGGCAGGAAGAATTGCCGCCCGGAGGCGATCGTGGCCAAACCCTAGGCCGAGGCGATGGGCATGCGCCAGCCACTGCCGAAGGCCCGATCGCTCACCTTGAGCACCGGTGCCGCCTGGCGCCGCTTGAACTCGGCCCGCCGCAGCAACCCGGCCACCCGGGCCACCAACGCCGGATCGGCCCCCTGGGCCACCAGCTCCTCCGGCGTGCGCATCGCCTCGATGCAGGCCTTCAGCAGGGGATCCAGCACCGCATAGTCGGGCAGGGAATCGCTGTCGCGCTGGTCGGGGCGCAACTCGGCGCTGGGGGGCTTGGTGCGGATCGCCACGCCGATCAGTTCCCCATCGGACGGCAGGCCGAGGGCGGCGCGGCAGGGGCCGGAGGCTTCCCCGTCCAGCCAGTCACAGAGGCCGGAAATGGTGGTCTTGTAGAGGTCGCCGATCACCGCCAGGCCACCGTTCATGTCGCCGTAGAGGGTGCAGTAGCCCACAGCCAGCTCGGATTTGTTGCCGGTGGAGAGCAGCAGCCCCCCCTTCTGGTTCGCCACCGCCATCAGGAGCGTGCCCCGGATGCGGGACTGCAGGTTCTCCTCGGTGACCCCGGCCGGGGGCGCCCCCAGCTCCGGGGTGAGGCCGGCGGCGAAGGCCTCCATCAGCGGCGCGATCGGCAGGGTGCCGGTGCGCAGGCCGAGCCGGTGGGCCAGGGCGTCGGCATCGTCGAGGGAGCCGGCCGAGCTGAACGGGGAGGGCATCCGCAGTCCCTCCACCCGGTCGGGACCGAGGGCCGCGGCGGCGATCACCGCCACCAGGGCCGAATCGATGCCACCGCTCAGCCCCAGCAAAGCCCGCCGGAAGCCGCACTTGGCGGCGTAGTCGCGCACCCCCAGCACCAGCACCCGCAGCAGCTGCTCCCAGGGGTCCTGCGGCGCCGCGACTGTCGTTGTGGCGGGCGTTGTGGCCCCGACGGCGTCCTCCCTGGCGGGGGCGGCGTCCCAGAAGCCCAGGTCCTCGGCGGCGCAGCCCAGGCGCAGCAGGGGCCGCCCCGATCCATCCACCACGAAGCTGGCCCCGTCGAAGACCAGCTCGTCGTTGCCGCCCACCTGGTTGAGATAGGCCACCGGCGCCCCGAGCCGGGCCGCCGCCCGGGCCGCCAGGGCCTGGCGCACCTCCCCCTTGCCGCGGCCGAAGGGGGAGGCCGAGAGGTTGAGCAGCAGGTCGATCCGGCCGGGCACCAGGTCGGCGATCGGGTCCACCGCATCCGGCCAGCGGCTGCGCAGGTTCTCCTCCACCCACAGGTCCTCGCAGATGGTCAGGCCCAGCCGCCAGGGACGGCCACCGGCCTCCAGCTCCAGCACCGCCGCGGCGTCGCCGGGCAGGAAGTAGCGGCGCTCATCAAAGACGTCGTAGGTGGGCAGCAGCCGCTTGCGGCAGACATGGCGCCAGCCGCCCCGCTGCACCAGGGCCAGGGCGTTGTACAAGCCCGGCTGGCGCCGGCCAGCCGCCGGCTCGGCCACCCCCACCAGCAGCGCCAGTCCGCCTGGGCAGGCTGCCGCCAGGGAGGCCAGTACCCGCTCCTGGCGCTGGATCAGGGCGGGACGCAGCAGCAGGTCCCGCGGCGGGTAGCCCCACAGCGACAGCTCAGGGGTGAGCAGCAGGTCGGCCCCACCGGCGCTGGCCCGCTCGGCGGCCGCCAGGATCCTGCGGCCATTGCCCTCCAGGTCGCCCACCAGGGGATTGAGCTGGGCCAGGGCGAGGCGCATCAGGACTCGGAGAGGCCATAAAGATTGTGCTGCAGCAGCACGGGCCAGAGTTCGGACGGTACCTGGGCCGGGTCGGGCCGCTCCCGGATCCGGGAACTGGCGCTGGGCGGAATCGCCAGGGGCAGGAGGTCGAGGGTGGCGCCCAGGCCCCGCAGCCGCTCCAGATCCTCCGGTTGCAGCGGCCAGCCCTCCCGGCGGGCGATGCCGAGCCGGCAGCTCCGCAGCAAAGCGTCGGCCCGCTTCCAGCGGGGAATCTGGCCGGCCCGGTCGCTGCCGACCACGAACACCAGCTCCCGGTCGGGCCAGCGGGTCCGGGCCCGCTCCAGGGTCTCCACCGCCCAGGGGCTGCTGAGCACGGGCTCCAGGCTGAGGCGGGGGTCATCGATGGCGTCCACCAGGGCGGACAGCAGGGCGGTGCGCACCTCCAGGGGGGCGCCGTGCTGCTTGAGGGGGTTGTCGCTGGCCCAGGTGACCACCGCAGGGAACAGGCCCAGCAACCCCTCCAGCAGGGCCCGGTGGCCGCGGGTGGGGGGATCGGCGCTGGTGCCGAACAGGGCGAGACGGCTCACGGGTGCAGGCCGCCGCCGGCGGTCCGCTCCCCCCCCTCCTGCTGCCACTCGCCCAGCCAGCGGCGGGTTTCCGGATCCTGCCGCACCAGCCGGCGCAGCAGGGCCCCCGGCTGGCCGGCGGCGGTGGTGCTGCGCAGCAGCTCGGCGGCCGCCAGCCGGCCCGTGCGCCGGGTGGTGTGGACCGCCAGCGCCGCCTGGGCCAGGGCCACCGGGGCCGCCGGCGCCAGGCTCAGCCCGCCGCTGAGGGGCGCCGCCAGCAGCAGCAGCTGGCGCAGGCCGCCCAGCAGCAGCTGCAGGCCCAGCTGGGCGCCCCCCAGCAGGGCGTTATGACCGCTGAGACGGGCCAGCAGGGCGCGGGCCCCACCGCGGGTCATCGGCAGTCCATAGAGCTGGCAGAGCTGGATCACCAGGGCGCTGTCGCAGGCCAGACCGCCGGCCAGATCGAGCAGCAGCAGGGGGTTGGCCGCCACCCCCGTGGCCTTGAGGGCCGCGAAGCGGCCGATCAGGCCCTGGGCCTGGCGGCGACCGTGGCGCAGCCGGCAGCGGTGCAGGGCCTGGCTGAACCGGTCGGCGGCCCGCAGGGCATTGAGGGCCAGCAGCAACTCCCCATGGCGCTCGAGCAGGCCGGTGAGCTCCCGGCGCAGCGGCTCCACCCGGGGAGGCGCCGGCTCACTTCGCACCCGGCCGTCGGCCCGCAGCCGGGCCGCCCGGGGGGCGGCCGCCACGGCCAGGGGCCGCAGGTTGCGGGCCCCCGCCGGCAGGCGCCGGCCGATGCTGGCCAGCAGGGCGTCGCGCTCGGCCTCCGGCCAGCAGTCGCTGCGGTTGAGCACCAGCAGCAGGGGCTTGCCGGAGGCCAGCAGATCGTCGAGGGCCTCGGCATCCATCACGGTGAGGTCGCTGTCGATCACCAGCAGCACCAGGTCGGCGCCCACCGCCACCCGGGCCGCCAGGCGGGAGCGGGCGGCGGCGGCGATCTCATCAATGCCAGGGGTGTCCACCAGGTCGACCCCCTCCAGGCCGGCCAGGGGCTGGCCCCAGGCCTGCTGCTGCTGGCGGCGGGTGCATCCGTGGGCCACATCGGTGGCGAAGTGCTCCTCACCGAGCAGGGCGTTGAGCAGGCTCGACTTGCCCACCCCCACCCGGCCGAACACCGCCACCCGCGGCCGACGGCGCCGCAGCCGTTCCAGCTGGCGGTCGAGGCTGGCCAGTTCCGGTGCCAGGGCGGCCTGCTCCCGGCCGCTGAGCACCAACCCCGATCGCCAGCGGGCCAGCAGCTGGCGGCAGCGCTCGGCGGCGGGGGGGGCGTCGAACGCCGGAGCCGGTGCCGCCGTCGTCACGGCGTGGTCTCCGCGGCGGCGGCGGGCCGGCGCCACCAGCCCGCCAGCACGGCCAGCACGGCCTCGGGCCCGATCACCCCCACGAAACCCCCGAACTCGTCCACCACCACCCGAACCCTGGAGCCGTTGCGGCGGAAGCTTGTGAGCAGACGGTCGGCCCGGATCATCTCCGGCACGAACTCCACCGGTTCGCAAAGATCGGCGGCCCGGCTGCCCCCCCTGCCTTCCACCAGGGCCGTCAGCAGCTGCTCCCGGCTGGCCACGCCCAGCACCTCGTCCACCTCCTCCCCCAGCACCACCCACCAGGCGGTGGCATGGCGCAGCAGGGTGGAGCGCTGCTCGTCGAGGCTCTGGTGGCCGGCCAGGGTGGGGGCCGACACCCTGGGCAGCATCAGGTCACGGGCGGTGAGGTCGTTGAGCTGGAACACCTTGGCGATCATGGCGGCCTCGTCGGCCTCGATCTGGCCCTTCTGGGAGCCAAGGCGGGCCAGCAGGCGGATCTCGTTCTCGTCGGTGCTGATCTCGTTCTCGGCCGTGATCGCCGGCAGGATCCGCTCGAGCAGCAGCACCAGGGGCAGCATCAAGGTGGTGATCAAGCCAAGCCCAGGGGCCACGGCCAGGGAAACGGGCAGGGCCAGCTTGCTGCCGATCGCCTTGGGCAGGATTTCCCCCAGCAGGATCACCAGCACCGTCAGGGCCACCGAGAACAGGGGCAGGGCCGGGCCGCTGATGCCGCAGCGGGCGAAGACGACGCTGGCGAA
>NZ_JAGQBG010000049.1 GCF_024345515.1 Cyanobium sp. N5-Cardenillas | reverse complement strand
TGGTGGGTGTGGTGCTGCTGGCTTCCTTGCCGTAGGGGGCTGGATCCCAGAAGACGAAGATCGACTGGTTGGCCAGCCGGTACACCTGGCCGCGGTTGGCGTCCAGGATCTCGCGCCTTGCCGGTTCCCCTTGCTGATCGAAGTACGCGTTGGGGGTGCTCTCGTTGGGCTTGAGCTCGATCCTCTGGCCGCCCTTGAGTTGGATGCTGACGAATCCCTGCCGCTGCGAGAAGGTGCACAGCCCGGAGGAGGTGGCCTTGTCGTCTCCGGCGGGGAAGACATCGCAGCGGGCCTGCACGGTATCGGCCAGCGCCGGCGCCGCCGCCACCACGGACGCCAGGCCCAGCAGGGAGGCGGCAAGGATCGAAAGACGTCGCATCGGCAGGGTAGGGACTGCTCCGAATGTACCCAATGCGGCGGTCGGAGTCCGCGCAGGCCGGATCGGATGACAGGAGCCCCTGGTGTCGCTAGCAGAGCCATGGAAGGTGTCGCGCATTGATGGAGACGACCGCATCGGAGGGCGCCTCGGAGGCCAGCCGGGGCCCGCGCGTCCGTCCGACGATCCGTCTCGGGATCGCGCTCTGGCTCGCCTACAGCGCCCTGGCCGGAGTGCTGCAATTTCGCACCGGCCTTCCCTACACGGATTGGTTCAAGACGGCCGGCAATGCCTTCGCCACGGCGGTTGTCCCCCTCAGCCTCGGCGGCCTGGCGCTGCTGGCCTTCAGCCGCTGGTGTCGGTGGAACCATGTCTGGCGGGATCCCGTGCGACTGCGCTGCACCGGCCTGATGAAGCTGTCGATGCTGGCCTGGATGGCGATGGTCGCCTTCCGCCTGGTGGGCATCCAGTGGGGCGCGGTGCCGACGGACCTGCTCCTGGCCATCCTCGCCGCCGGCGTCGGCGTGGGCTTCGCCGAGGAGCTGCTGTTCCGCGGCCTGTTCCTGCGCTGCCTGCGCCAGGGCGGCCGCTCGGAAGCCAGCGCCGCGATCTGGACCGGCCTCTGCTTCGGCCTGTTCCATCTCCCCAACGTGTTTATGGGGATGGGCTGGTTCGGTCTGATTCAGGTGGTCCTGGCGGCCCTGAGCGGCATCCTTCTGTATGTCTTCCGCCGCGACACGGGCCTCCTCTGGCCGGCGATGGTGGCCCATGGCCTGTGGGACATCTCGACATTTCTTGCCGGTGGGTATGCCTATCCCTGGCTTTCGGCCGCTTCCGTTGCGGCGCAGGGGGTGTTCGTGGTGCTTGGCCTACTCGTCTACGTGGGCCTGTATCGAAACGACCGGGGCACGGTGGTGTTACCTGGCCACCCTCAAACAATCGCCAGCACCGTGCGTGAGCTGCTGTAGCCGGTGGACCACCTCGCCCTGCTGATCGATCTGCACCGGGATGGTGAGCGGCAGGGGCCGGGCGGGGACGCCGAGACGGAGCTGGCGCTGCAGCTGGGCGGGGTCGACCGCACGGCGTCGCTGCAGCTGGCCGACATCGGCTGCGGCACCGGAGCCTCCACCCTCCTGCTGGCCCGGCTGCTGAGGAACGCCTCTGTCACGGCGGTGGATCTGCAGCCGGAGTTTCTCGACGTTCTCCAGGCCCGGGCGCGCCAGCACGGGGTGGCCGACGCGATCACCCCTTGCGCCTCCTCCATGGACAGCCTGCCCTTTGCCGATGGTCAGCTGGATGTGATCTGGTCGGAGGGCGCCATCTACAACATCGGCTTCGCCAGCGGCATCGCCGGGTGGCGCCGTTTCCTGAAGCCGGGCGGCCTGCTGGTGGTGTCCGAGATCACCTGGCTCACGGCGTCCAGACCGGTGGACCTGCAGCGGCACTGGCAGGTGGAGTACCCCGAAATCGACCGGGCCTCGACCAAGATCGGCCAGCTGGAACAGCAGGGCTACACGCCAATCAGCTATTTCGTTTTGCCGCAGCACTGCTGGCTGGATCACTACTACCGGCCCCTGCAGGCCCGCTTCCATGCTTTCCTGCGCCGGCACCGCCACAGCGAGGCCGCCCGGTCCATCGTGAGCGCCGAAGAGCACGAGATCCGTCTCTATGAAGCCCACGGCGCCCACTTCGGCTACGGGGTCTACGTCGCCAGAAGGGTCGGGTAGACCGGACCCGCGCTACCAGGCCCACCCATGACCCGCCAGCCGATCGTGATCCTCGGGGGTTTCCTGATCAGCCCGGAGGCCTATGGGCCGATGGTGGCGCGGCTGGCGCCGCTCTGCGGCCAGCCGGTGCGGCTGGTGCCGGTGGGCAAGCCCGAGTGGCTGCTGACCGTGTTCGCCTTCGCCTGGGCGCGCATCCTCGATCGGGTACAGGCCACCGCGGCCGAGCTGGCCCGCCAGTCCCCCACCGGCAAGGTGACGCTGATCGGCCACAGTTCCGGCGGCATCATGCTGCGGCTGTTCCTGGATGACGCGCCGTTCCAGGGCCGCTGCTACGACGGCAAGGACCTGGCCGACACCCTGGTGATGCTGGGCAGCCCCCACACCGCCCTCAAGGCCACGGTGCTGCGCCGGATGGTGGCGGAGCGGCTGCCGGGCTGCCCCTTCCCCGATCGGGTGCGCTATGTGTCTGTCGCGGGGGATCTGGATCTGCAGGCGGCCTCTCCGATGGCCCGGCGTCTGGCCCCCACCGCCTACCGCAACAGCAGCGGCGATGCCGAGGACCGGGGCGACGGCCTGGTGCCGGTGGCCTCGGCCCTGCTGGCGGGCTCCACTCCCGTGGTGCTGCCGGGGGTGGCCCATGGCGGCGCCTTCGGCCCCTCCTGGTACGGCAGCCCGGAGGTGGTGGAGCGCTGGTGGGCCGCCGCGTTCAGCGGATCTGGGGGGGCACCGGGGTCGTGGCCTGCTGGCGCAGCTCACTGACCACGCCGCTGCGCTTGAGGGCGCTGATCGCCTGGTCGATGCGGTCGGTGGTGGCCTCCGGCAGTTGCGGGGAGAAGGCGAAGGCCTGGGATTCGGGCCGGATGCCCTCCAGCGCCAGGCTGGGCAGGAAGCCCTTCGCCTCTTCCTGCAGCAGCAGATGGCTCAGCTGCAGGTTGTCGCCCACCAGGGCGTCGATCCGGCGGGCGGCCAGCTGCTCGCCCCCGGCCCCGATGCTGGCCACCGGCACGATCGTGACCTTCGCGCCGCTCCCGGTGGCGTTGAGCTCCTTGAGCAGGGCCTCGCTCACGGTGCCAGCCCGCACCCCCACCCGCAGGCCGCGCAGGTCGGCCGGTGATCGGATCGCGCCGGTGGCCTTGCCCTGGATCTCGCCGGCCACGTTCACGGTGAGGTAGCCCACCAGCAGCGACGCCGAGACGATCCGCACCAGGTAGGCCAGGATCACGATCCCGTTGCCGCGGATGGTGGCCACGATCGTGTTGCTGCCCGGCCCCGTGGCCAGCACCTGGAACACCTTGCTGATGTGACGCAGGGAATGTTGCCTGCTGCCCGCAGGCGGATGGTTGCGGGCCTCCAGCCTCAGGGTGAGCCCGGTGAGCAGGGCGATCGCCAGCAGGTAGCCGCCCAGCAACTGAAGCAGCGTCGGCGTCAGCAGGGCGCCCAGGAAGGAGCGCCCCAGATCCAGCCGGCTCTTCACCACCATCACCGCCAGGCCGTCCTCCTGAAAGGGGAGGCTGAAGCGGTAGCGCTGCAGGCGGTCGGGTGAGACGTTGATGCAGCCCACCGCCACATCCACCTTGCCCTCGCGGCTGGCCTCCAGCATCTGCCGCACCGACGGCCACTCGGAGACCACATAGGGCAACTGCTTGAGGGTGGCCACCCGGTTCCAAAGGTCCACGGCCAGCCCCCGCCAGACCCCCGCCTCCCGGTAGCTGCAAGGCGGCGAGCCCTCCACCATCCCCACCCGCAGCACCGGCGCCGCCGCCGCCGCTCCCGGCAGGCCCAGGGCCAGACCGAGGGCGAGGGCCCAGCTGAGGCGTTTCATCAGGGCGCCAGCCTGGCCTTGTGCAGCCGGCTCTTCTCGTACCAGTCGGCGAATTCCGGCACCCAGCTCTGCAGATGGGGCCACATCAGGTCGCAGAGTTCACGGATCTCCTGCTGGGCATCGAGCTTGGCCCGCAGGTCGAGGAAGTGCAGGAAGGCCCGCAGGGTGAAGCTCACCACGAAGTGCTGGCGGTAGTCGAACGGCAGGATGCCGCGGGCGTGCTCCTCGGCATAGCCGGCATCGAGCAGGTCCCGGTAGCGCTCGGCGGCCGTGCGGCAGAGCTCCAGATCGATGGCCCGCTGGCCGTCGTCGTAGAGGTACTTCTTGCCCTGGCGGTCGCTGTAGGGCCCCACCGGCCGCAGGTAGAACACCTCTTCCAGCTCCAGTTCGCCGTTGGCGGCCCTGCGGATGCGGTCGCCCGTATAACGCATCGACTGGACATCGAAGCTCACTCCCACCCGGTGGGTGCGGGCCTGCTGCATCACCGAATGGGGGAACCAGCCCACGTTCAGCACGATCTGGGCGTGCTCCAGCGGGCCGTAGTGGCCCCGCTCGCCGGCCAGCAGCCGCTTGACGCAGATCTCCCCGGCCTTGCGCTCGTCGGGCCAGTCGGCCCGGTCGGCGGCGACGAAGCCCTCGCTGTAGTCCTGGTGCATCCCGGCGTAGACGCATTGCTGAGGGTTCGGCGTGGCGGCGATCAGCTCGACCCGGAAGCGGGGATCCATGGGCGGGGGGTGCGGGGAAGAGGAACGGGGTGGCGGGCGATCAGCCGTGGCTGCGGGGGCCGGCGCTCTCGGCCGCGGTGGCGGTGTCGCTGTCGGGAAGAGCACTCACGGCTCCCACGCCCGCCAGCCGGGGCAGGGGGGTGCCCTCCACCAGGGCGCTGCTGAGGGCGTCCAGTTCGGCGCCGCTGCGGGCGCCGATCGAGCGGCCCACGGGGGCGCCGGCAGCATCGAAGAACTCCAGCTGGGGGATGCCGTTGACGTCGTAGCGCTCCAGTTCCGGCTGCCAGCGGGGATTGTCGACATTGAGCAGCACCACATCCATGCGGCCGCGCTGCTGGCGCTCGATCCGCTCCATCGCCGGCGCCATCGAACGGCAGGCCTCGCACCAGTCGGCGTAGAACTCCACCACGGTGGGCCGGCCATCGGCCAGGGCCACGTTGAACTCGGGCGACTGGCGGGCCAGCCGTTCCAGGGGGGCTTCCGGATGCAGACCGCCCCGCAGCCACAGCATCAGCACCACCAGCACGGCGGCCACGGCCGCCAGCACCATGCGCTCGGTGCGGCCGAGGCTGGAGGGGGGAGAACTGCCCGACGGGGCCATGGACGGCAACGGCACGAGGTGACACCCACTCTGGCAGCGGGGGCCCTTGGGCCGGGAACCTGCGGACGGGGGCTGGCTCCGGACATCGTTGCTAGCGTCAGGCTTCCCGGGCAGGAGCGGTGAAACGGCGCCTCACTCTCCATTTCCCCTCGGAGGCGGTGCACCAGCCGATCACCTATCGCCTCGCCGTCGACTTCGACATCGCCGCCAAGATCCTGCGGGCCCAGATCGCCCCCAACCAGAGCGGCACCATGGTGGTGGAGCTCTCCGGCGACATCGACGAGCTCGATGCCGCCGAAGACTGGCTGGAGGGCCAGGGGCTTGGGCTCAACCGCGCCCCCGGGGAAATCCGGATCGATCCGGTGCTCTGCGTCGACTGCGGCATCTGCTCCAGCGTCTGCCCCAGCGGCGCTCTCCACTACACGCCGGCCACCCAGCGGCTGCAGTTCGAGGCCTCCCGCTGCCTGGTGTGCGAGCAGTGCATCCCCAGCTGCCCGCTGGAGGCCATCACCCTGGTGCTGCAGCCATGAAGGACATCTTCCGGCTCATGCTGCTGCCGCTGCAGGCGCCGATGCTGCTGGTGCTGATGGGGGTGAGCACCTACCAGGGCATGCACTGGAGCCATGCCCTCGAGACCGGCGGCACCCGCATGCAGGAACTCACCACCCTGGTCTGGTCGGCCGAGTGTCTGCAGGCGATGTTGATTGTGTTCATCTGCACCATGCCCGACCTGGTGATTCGCCAGGTGTCGATCGTGATGGCCGCCAGCCGGGTGGTGAGCCTGGTGGTCACCCTGCTGCTGGTCACCGTCGGTGGCCTCTACCTGCTGCACCTGAACGTGCTGGCCAACGTGCTGATCATGGGCTCGGCGGTGTTGCTGGCCCGGCTGGATCTGCTGCGGGTGCGGGTGGTGCCGCCGCCGCTGGTGCTGGCTGGTGTGCTCACCCTGCTGGTGCTCGGCGGCGCCAACTTCGGCCGCCTGCTGGTGCGCTGACTCAGCAGCCCGGTTCGCCCCCCTGCTGGTAGCTCCAGACGTTGCCCAGCACCTTCTTCACGTACAGGCGCGTTTCGGGGTAGGGGATCGCCTCCACCCACAGTTCCGGGTCGCTGCGCAGCTTGGGCCCCACCCAGCCGGCCACGGCGCCGGGCCCGGCGTTGTAGCTGGCCACCGCCAGCAGCGGGTCGCCGTTCCACTGGCGCAGCATCTGCGCCAGGTAGCGGGCGCCGAGGCTGGCGTTCCCGGTTGGGTCCTCCAGCACCTGCTCCGCCACCGGTCCGCCGGCCAGTTCGGCGGCGGTCTCCGGCATCAGCTGCATCAGGCCCGTGGCCCCCACCGGCGAGCGCACCGCCGGCGTGAAACGCGACTCCTGCTTGGCCACGCCCAGCAGCAGCTCCATCGGCAGCCCGCCCTGGGTGGCGGCCGCCCGGAAGGCCGCCTCGAAACGCAACGGATGCAGGCTGCGCTCCAGCTCCCGCTCCAGGGCGCACTGGTTGCCATCGAGCTTCAGGCTGGCCTGCTCCAGCAGGCCGAAGGCGGTCCAGTCGTCGCCGACCCCCTGGCGCAGCCGCCCCTCCAGCAACAGCTCCCGGCTGCCCTCCGGCGCGCGGCGTCCGCGGCGGTGGCGCCAGGTCTCCCAGGCTTCGGTGCGTTGGTCCAGGCGCCAGAGCCGATCCAGCGTCCCTTCGCCGCTGGCCAGGGGCCGCCAGTCGGCTCGCCCAGCCGGGGTGTGGGGGCCGGCGTCCAGCTGCAGATCCCCCTGGCCCAGGCGCACGGCGGCCCGCCAGCCGTAGTAGCCGCCCGGATGGCGCCGCAGCAGCGCCTCCCAGGTGGCCCTGGCGGCGGCCCCTTCACCGAGCTGTTGCTGAAGGAAGCCGATCCAGAAGCTCTGGCGGGCGGCCAGCGGCGGCGGCAGCTGGTCTGTCGGGATGGCCTCCAGCAGCGCCATCGCCGCCCGCCAGCGGCCGGCCAGCAGCCGCTCCCGCACGAGATCCCACTGCAGCGTGCGGCTGGCGGGGTCGAGGGGCCAGCGGCGCAGCAGCTTGAGGGCGGCGGCGTCGGTGGCGGGATGGGGGCCGTCCCCCTTGGGCTCGGCCTCCAGGATCCGCCGGGCCAGCACCGGGGCGCTGTCGCGCCAGCGGGGGGGCAGCCGGGCCAGGGCGGCGGCGGCGCCGGGGCTGCCCAGCTGGGCCAGCAGGCGCACGGCCGCCTCGGCCTCCGGCGCGGTGGGGGCGCTGCGGACCAGATCCAGCAGCAACGGCTCCGCCTGGACCTGCTGCTGGGCGTTCCCCGCCAGGAGGGCCCGGCCCAGGCTGAGGCGGCCGCTGGCGCCCAGGCCGTTGAGCGTGGAGCCCAGGCAGCGCAGGGCCCCTTCGGCATCGCCGAGCTCCGCCAGGCCCTCGGCCAGCTGGGCCCGCTGGCGGGCCTCCAGCACCGAGGCATCGGCTTTGCAGACCTGCCGCAGCCGGGCTTCGGCGCCGGGCCAGCGGGCGCCCCAGCGGGCCAGGTGCAGGGCGCCGCGCCGCCTTTCGATGGCCTCCGGGCCGGCGGCCAGGGCGGCGGCCAGGGCGGCGGGGTGGGCCGGGAAGCGCTGCAGCAACGGCCCGTGCTTGCCGGGCTTGTAGGCGCCGAGGGCATAGAGGGCATCGGCGCTGGCCGGATCGCCGGGGAAGCGCCGCTGCAGTTGGCGCCACAGGGCCAGGGCTGTGTCGGGGCGTCCGAGGGCCGCGGCGGCCAGGGCGTCCTGCTTCAGCACCAGGGCGGCCAGGGGATCGGGACCCCAGCCCTGGCCCCGCAGCCACTGGCGCTGCGCCTGGGGATCCTTGCTGCGGGCCGCCAGCAGCAGGCTGGCCTCCCGGCGCCGCCAGGGATCGGCATCCCAGTGCTGCAGCCACTCCAGCCGGTCGGTGGCGGTGGCCGGGGTGAGCGCCGGCAGGCGCGCCAGCAGGGCCCGGCCCCCCACCAGCGCCAGGCCGGTGCCCAGGCACGAAAGGGACAGCAGCAGGGGGAGTCGGGCCAATGGCCGGGGGACGGCGTCCGGGGCATTCTGGGCATCCGCCTGCGCCGCACCCGGTGCGATTGCCCTCCCTCCCCGCCCTGCCTCCCCTGTTCGACCGCCTGCCCGGGGCGAGCCAGCGCCGTCGCGCCGTGGTGGTGAGCGCGGTGGCCGTGCTCACCCTGCTGCTGCGGCCGCTCTGGCCCCTGCGGCTGCTGCCGGGCTGGTGCGTGGGCCTGCTGCTGCTCTGGGCCACCCTGGAGCTGCTGCGCTGGCGCTGGTGGCCGCCCCGCTGGCGCTGAGGCCGGCCGGGGACGGCACGTAGCCTGCTCCCCAGTGATGGCAGCGGCATGGCCGAAGCGGCTTCGCATCCGGTGGTTTCCCCCCTCGGGGCCCCCCTGGAGGAGGGCTTGACCCGCTTCGGCACCGACGGGATCCGCGGCCGCGTCGGCACCAGCGTCACACCGGCCCTGGCCCTGCAGGTGGGCTACTGGACCGGCGTGGTGCTCCTGGCCGACGGGCCGGTGGTGATCGGCACCGACTCGCGCCGCAGCGGGCCGATGCTGGTGGCGGCGCTCACTGCCGGCCTGATGGCCGCCGGGCGGGAGGTGTGGCAGCTGGGGCTGTGCCCCACGCCGGCTGTGCCGGGCACGATCCGGCGCCAGGGCGCCGCCGGCGGGCTGATGGTGTCGGCCAGCCACAACCCTCCCCACGACAACGGCCTCAAGGTGTTCGGCGCCAGCGGCGCCAAGCTCGTGGCCGCGCGCCAGCAGGCGATCGAGGCGGGACTCCAGGGCCGCACCGCCCCGCCGCCGCTGGCGGGCAACGGCCGGCTGGTGCTGCGGCCCGACCTGCTGGAGGCCTACGTCGATTCGCTGCGGGCCAGTGCCGGCGGCCAGCGCCTCGATGGCTGTCGCATCGTGCTCGACCTCTGCTGGGGATCGGCCACCGCCTGTGGCGAGGAGCTGTTCCGCTCCCTGGGCGCGGAGGTTCTGGTGCTGCACGGCGAGCCGGATGGCGAGCGGATCAACCAGGGCTGCGGCAGCACCCACCTGGAGCCCCTGAAGCGGGCGGTGCTGGAGAGCGGCGCCGACATGGGCTTCGCCTTCGACGGCGACGCCGATCGGATGCTGGCGGTGGACGGCCGCGGCCGGGTGGTGGACGGCGACCACACCCTGTATCTGTGGGGTTCGGCCCTGCGCCGCGAGGGCCAGCTGCCCGACGACCGCCTGGTGGCCACGGTGATGTCGAACCTGGGCTTCGAGCGGGCCTGGCAGGCCAGCGGCGGGGTGCTGGAACGCACCGATGTGGGCGACCAGCACGTGCACGCCGCCATGGAGGCCCTGGGGGCCGGCCTGGGGGGCGAGCAGTCGGGCCACATCCTCTCGGCGCGCCATGGCATGAGCGGCGACGGCCTGCTCACCGCCCTGCAGGTGGCCACCCTGATCCATGGCGCCGGCCTGAAGCTGGCCGAGTGGATGGACGGCAGCTTCCAGCCCTATCCCCAGCGGCTGGTGAACGTCACCGTGCCGGACCGGCAGCGGCGCCAGCAGTGGCAGGACTGCGAACCGCTGCGGCGGTTGGTGGCCGAGGCGGAAGCGGCGATGGCGGGCCACGGCCGGGTGCTGGTGCGGGCCAGCGGCACCGAACCGCTGCTGCGGGTGATGGTGGAGGCGGCCGAGCAGAGCCAGGTTGACCACTGGAGTGAGTCCCTGGCCGCCGCCGCCGAGGAGCACCTCAACCGGGCCTGAGTCCCCGGCCGCCTGCCCTCACACCACGCCGTTGGCGCGGAACCAGGCCCGCATCTGCGTCCACCCCGCGGCGGCGGCGGCGGCGCGGTAGGTGGGCCGGTAGTCGGCGTGGAAGCCGTGGGGGACGCCGGGGAACACCTCGATGCGGCTGGGGCTGCCGGCCGCCTTCAGGGCCGTCTGCATCTGCTGCACCGACTCGTTCGGAATGCCGTCGTCCTGGCCGGCATAAAGCCCCAGCACCGGGGCCTTCAGCTTGGCAATCAGGTCGATCGGGAACAGGGGTTGCAGGGCGGTGGCCTGGCCCACCAGGCGGCCGTACCAGGCCACCCCGGCCCTCAGCTTCGGGTTGTGGGCGGCGTACAGCCAGGTGATCCGTCCGCCCCAGCAGAAGCCGGTGATGCCGAGCCGTGCCACGTCCCCTTCGCCACTGGCGGCCGCCCAGGCGGCGGTGGCGTCCAGGTCGGCCATCACCTGGGCATCGGGCACCGTCGCCACCAGCGGCAGGATCGAAGGGATGTCGGGAAGCTGGGTCACATCGCCCTGGCGATCGAACAGGCTCGGGGCGATGGCCAGGTAGCCCAGCTGGGCCAGGCGTCGACAGACGTCCTGGATGTAGGCATGGACGCCGAAGATCTCCTGCACCACCAGCACCACCGGGAAGCCCGAGCCCTTGACGGGCCGGGCCCGGTAGGCCCGCACGGCGCCACCGGCCGCCGGCACCGACACCCAGCCGGCCGTCAGCCCCTGGGTGGCGGTGGTGACGGTGGACGCCGCCACCGGCCGCACCGCCAGGGCGAAGCCGGCGGCCGCGCCTCCCAGCAACAGCTCCCGGCGGCCGAGGCGCAGATCCGTGCCGGGAAGAGATGGGAACGGGGCCATGGGCTTGTGCTTGGCCCCCCAGCCTAGAAACGGGATCCTTCAGGGCCATCCCTGCAGCCGCTGCACCAGGCGCCCCAGCAGTTCCCGCCGGGCCGCGCCCTGCTGGCCCGCCTCGGTGATCAGCAGGGCCTTCACCTGGAGGTCGTGCTCCGTCATCGCCTCGATGCCCAGCAGGCGGGGAGGCTCCAGCAGTTTCGCGGCCCAGCGCGGATCGCTGCCGAAGGCGGCCAGTTCCTCAGCGATCAGGGCCATGGCTCCCGCCAGATCGGTGAGGCTGCGCGACAGCAGCACGGTCACCTCCGCCCCCGAGCGCAGCTTGGTGTGGTTCACCACCTGCTCGCAGTGGCTGTTGGGCACCACCACCACCCGTTGATCGGCGCAGCGCAGTTCCGTGCTCAGCACCCCCACATCCACCACCTCACCGGAGCGACCCCCGATCTCGACCACATCGCCGATGGCGTAGCGGTCGTCGAGCAGCAGCACCAGGCCGGCGACGAAATCCCGCAGCAACCCCTGGAACACCAGCGCCAGGGCACCGAGCACGGCCCCACTGGCCAGGACGGCATTGCTGGAGAGGTCCCGCAGCACGGGGATCCCGAGCACCGTCCAGATCGCGAACAGCAGCAGGCAGGCCAGGTTCACCAGCCGGCCCAGCACCCGCAGCAGGCTCAGGTAGCGCTGCCGGCGTCGGGCCCGGTGGTCGGCGTTCACGGCCAGATGGCTGGCCCACTGGGTCAGCAGCAGCCCCACCAGGCCCCGCACCACCATGGCCACGGCCAGCAGCACCAGCGCTTTCATCAGCACCACCAGCGGCTGCAGCAGCACATCGATGGCGGCCGGGATCTGGCCGGGCCAGGCCAGCAGGAGCACGGCGCCCATCGCCACCCCCAGCAGGATCACCAGCGCCGCCAGCAGGCGACTGGCGGTGTGGGTGAGCTGGAGCAGCAGGCGATCGAAGCGCCCCGACCGCTCGGCGCGGCGCCGTTGCAGGCGGGGCAGGGAGCGCTGGCTGAAGCGCCACAACGCCACCACCAGGGCCATCAGCAGGCCCAGTCCGGCCAGGGTCACCAGGGCGATCTGCAGGCGCCCGTTGATCTGCTCCTGTCCGAACACGCTGCGGGCGCTGCGCAGGCGACGTTCCAGCAGGCCGCGCCACTGTTCGGCCAGCGCATCGGCGGGCAGGCCGTTGAACGCCGCGTCCTGCTCGGTGACCGTGAGCAGGGGGAAGGGGCTCGAGCGGCCGGGAACCAGGGCCGCCAGCTGCCGGTCTCCGCCTGGCTGGCGAAGCAGAACCACGCGCAGGGCCTCCGGTGCCCCTTGCAGGCCCAGATGGTTGGGGTCACAGGCGGCCTTCGTCCCCTTGAGGCTGAGGCGATCCAGAAGCGCCTCACCGACCCGCTCCCCTGCGGTGCAGGGATTGCGGGGTTCGTACAGCTGGTTCAGGTTGCCCTCGATCACCCGGGCCCGCTCGCTGGCCTCAGGGCCGCTGTCGCCGTCGGCGTCCAGCGCCGGCGAGGCCACCGTGATCGCCGGCACCCCCAGGATCCGCACCGTGCCGAGGCGAAAGCTGCCGGCGCTGGCAGGGTCCGCCGGGGCGGGTCCGCGGCCGCCCGGGGCGGGGGCCTCCGCGGCGGCTGTCGCTGCTGCCGTGGGGTGGGGCTGGAGCACCGCCAGGCCGATGGTCAGAGTCAGGCCCAGGGCCATCAGCAGGGCCAGGGCCGCTCGCCGCCGGCGCGTCAGCCGACTCGCCATCGCTGCAGCAACGGCATGGGTTGTCTGGCTGTTCATGGCGGTCCGTCGGAACGGCGGCAGGGCTCGGCAGGCATACCATCGGTTCCCGTGACGACCTTCGGCACCGTGCAGGTTCTGCTGCTCGATCTGGTCGTCATCTTCGGGCTTTCCGTGCTGGCGGCGATCCTGTGCCACCGGCTGCGGCTTCCCACCTCGATCGGTCTGCTGCTGGCCGGGGTGCTGGCGGGGCCCGATGCCCTCGCCCTGGTGCGGGGCCCCCACGACATCGAACTGCTGGCGGAAGTCGGCGTGGTGCTGCTGCTGTTCGTGGTGGGGCTGGAGATTTCCGTGGCGGATGTGACCCGCCTGCGGCGGGAATTCATCATCGGCGGCTCACTTCAGTTTTTCGGCACCGCCGCCGTGGTCGCCCTGGCGCTGCTGCCGATGGGGATGACTCTTGCCCAGGCCGGCTATCTCGGCTGTGTGGTGGCGCTCTCCAGCACGGCCGTGGTGCTGCGCATGCTGCAGGAGCGCGCCGAGATCGAAACCCCCCATGGCCGCGCGATCCTCTCCAGCCTCATTTATCAGGACATCGCGGTGGTGCCGGTGATGCTCACCGCTCCCCTGCTGGCCGGCCTTGGTGAGGGTTCCCTGCTGCCGGCGCTTTCGGGACTGGCACTGAAGGTGCTGGTGGTGGCGGCCCTGGCCGTGCTGGCCTACCGCTGGATCGTGCCCTGGGTGCTGGAGAAGATCATCCGCACCCGCAGTTCAGAGGCCTTTCTGCTGGGGGTCTTCATGCTCTGCGTGGGCATCGCCCTGATCACCCAGTCGCTGGGCCTGTCCCTGGCCCTGGGTGCCTTCCTGGCCGGTTTCATCCTTTCGGAATCGAAGTATTCCCACCAGGCCGTGGCGGTGATGCTCCCCTTCCGGGACGTGCTGATGAGCCTGTTCTTCGTGTCGGTGGGGATGCTGCTCGACATCCCGTTCCTGCTGGCCCATCCGCTCCGCATCGCCCTGCTCACCCTGGCCGTGCTCCTGATCAAGCCCCTGATCGCGGCGGCGGCGGCCCTGGTCACCGGGTTGCCGTTGCGCAGCGCGGTGCTGGCCGGCCTGCCCCTGGGCCAGGTGGGTGAGTTCTCCCTGGTGGCCACCAAGGCGGCGGTGGCGGTGGGGTTGCTGACGCCGGAGGTGTTCCAGCTGCTGCTGGATGTGGCGGTGCTCAGCATGATGGCCACCCCCGTGCTGGTGGCCGGGTCGTCCCCCCTGGCTGACCGGTTGTGCCGCACCCGCCTGATCCGGCTCCAGCCCCAGGGGGCCGGCCCCCCGGCAACGCAGGGACCGCAGGAGGACCTGCCCTGCAGCGGCCATGTGCTGATCATCGGTTTCGGTGTCACCGGGCGGAACGTGGCCCGTTGCGCCCGCCGCTGCTCCGTGCCGTACACGGTGGTGGAACTGAACGGCGCCCTCGTGGCCGAGGGACTCCAGGAGGGCGAACCGATCCGCTATGGCGATGCCACCCACGCCCCGATCCTGGAGCTGGTCCATGCGGAGGGGGCTCGCGCCATCGTGATCGTCATCGACGATCCCGGCGCCGCCCGCCGCATCGTGGAGATCGGCCGGCGGGTGGCGCCGGAGGCCTACATCCTGGTGCGCAGCCGGTATCTCCGGGAGGTGGAGCCGCTGCTGGCCCTTGGGGCCGATGAGGTGATCGCCGATGAGCTGGAGGTGTCGATCGAGGTGTTTTCCCGGGTGATGGCGCGGATGCTGGTGCCCCGCGAGGACATCCAGCGGCTGATCGGCGACGTTCGCGGCCACTGGCGGGACATGGCCCGCAATCTGGCGGCTTCGGCCACCTCGGTGGCGGACCTGAAAATGGCCTTGCCCCACCTGGCCACCCACACCCTGCGGCTCCAGCCCCATTCGCCCCTGGTGGGCGGCACCATCGCCTCCTGCGGCCTGCGGCTGGAGCATGGCGTGACCGTGCTGGCGGTGACACGGGCCGATGGGGAGACGATCGCCGATCCCCGTGGCACCACACCGCTGCAGGCGGGGGACATCCTGTTCGTGATCGGGCCGGAGGGCTGGGATCCCCACGCAATCAGTTGACGGCCATCCCCGCGGCAAGGGCACGGGCCGGCAATCCGTCGCCCGGCGGGTGAGTTTGCCGTCATCCCAGCCGGCGAGCGAGGGGCAGATTGAAACCACTCAGCTGCCCAGGTCCATGGCACGCCTCCCAACCAACGTCAGGCAATGGCTGGCACGGCGCCTGCGGGCGGCGGCCGCCGCCCTGTGGCAGGAGCCGCCGCCGCTGGCCGTCAGCAGCCCGCCCCTGGCGCCGGCGCCGGTCCGTCCGCCCGCCCCACCGGCTCCACCGGTCGATCGGGTCGCCGCCCTCTGCCCCGGGGTGCGGGAGCCCCTGTCGGTGGAGGCTGCCGTGCTCAGCCGGGACATGACCGTGCTCAAGCGCGAAGCCGCCGATTCCCTGGCGGCCCTGGGCGCCGCCCATGCCCTAATCAGCTCCGCCCGGCTGGCCCAGGTGCAGGAGCTGCGGCCCCGGGTGATCGAAGGCCAGGCGTCGGGGGAGTCCCTGATGGCGCTCGCCGCCGAGTACCAGGGCTGGCAGGGCGACCAGGTGCGCATCTTCGACGCCCTGGCGCTGGTGATGCGGATGGGGGTGCCCAAGGGTCTGGTGCTCGACCAGCTGGATCCAGGCCTTCAGGAGCAGGCCCGCTCCCACCTGGAGGCCCTGTCGCTGGAATATCAGCGCCGCCTGCTGGCGGATCAGTTCCACCCGTCCGTCTGATTGCGGCGGTGAACCAGGGCCGTCGGCGCCTGGACGCAAGGGCTACCATCCCGCTCCAAAACCCGGCCGTCCTCCGGGTTGCCCTGCCCCATGGATGCGTTCCGGCTGCTTGAGCTCCTGATCCTGGTGGCGGTGCTGGTGGGTTTTGTGGGG
>NZ_JAGQBG010000048.1 GCF_024345515.1 Cyanobium sp. N5-Cardenillas | reverse complement strand
GTGGCCGGAGAGGCGATCGCCCTGGCGCCCTGGTGCTGCCCGGGGCTGCATTACGCCGACCTCTGGAACCAGCAGCTGCTGGTGACCCTGCTGGTGGATGGCAAGGACCGGCCCAGCGTGCGCCACAAGATCAGCACCGACCTGGCCAGTGACACCTGCCATGGCAGCACCGACTGGCCCCTGCTCACCGCTGGCCAGCTGGCCCCCTACCAGCAGGGCCTGGAGCATGGTCTGGCCCAGCGCCTCAATGGCCGCAGCCGCTTCCTGCAGGAACTGCAGTCCGATGCCCTGGCCCTGGCCCAGGCCCGCCACACCGAGCCCCTGGTGGGCCAGACCCTGCCTGGGGTGATCAGCGGCGTGCAGAGCTACGGCTTCTTCGTCGAGGTCCCCCCGTCCCAGGTGGAGGGACTGGTGCACGTCAGCTCCCTCAAGGACGACTGGTACGAATACCGCTCCCGCCAGAACCGCCTGGTGGGCCGCAAGTTCCGTCGCACCTACATGGTGGGGGACGGGGTGGAGGTGGAGATCCAGAAGGTCGATGCTCTGCGCCACCAGATCGACCTGGCCGTCCTTCAGCCCGACACCTTCGAGCAGGACGGTGACGACGGCGCCATGGACAGCGACCCCTCCCTGCCCGAGAGCGAGGGCTGAGCCGCCCATGGCGACTGCCTCGCTTCCCGTGGTTCTGGCGGTGTCAGGCGCCTCTGCCCAGCCCCTGGCCGAGCGGGCGCTGCAGTTGCTGCTCGAGGACGACCAGTCGGTCGAAATGGTGACCAGCCGCGGCGCCATCGGCGTCTGGCAGGCGGAGATGGGCCTGCGGGTGCCGTCGGAACCCGAGGCCCAGGAGCGGTTCTGGCGCGATCGCACCGGCTGCACCACCGGCCGGCTCCACTGCCACCGCTGGAACGACCAGGCCGCCGCTATCGCCAGCGGCAGCTACCTCACCCGTGGCATGGTCATCCTGCCCGCCAGCATGGGCACGGTGGGGCGGATCGCCTCCGGGGTGGCCCTGGATCTGATCGAACGGGCGGCCGATGTCCATCTCAAGGAGGCCCGTCCCCTGGTGATTGCGCCGCGGGAACTGCCCTGGAACCTGGTGCATCTGCGCAACCTCACCCGCCTGGCCGAGGCCGGTGCCCGCATCGCCCCCCCGGTGCCGGCCTGGTATCACCAACCCACCTCGATCGGTGAGATGGTGGACTTCCTGGTGATCCGCGTCTTCGACACCCTGGGCCTCCAGCTGGGTTCCCTGCAGCGCTGGCAGGGGCCCGTGGCCCGCTCCGCTGCGGACGAAGCCTCCACCCCCTGACGCTCCGGACCGTGTTGCACCGCTTGTTGCTGCTGCCCCTGCTGTCGCCCCTTCTGGTGACCCTGCTGGTGGCGGCCCTCAACCCCAGGCCCACCCTGCCCCTGCGGTTGCTCACCTGGCAGACCCCCGCGTTGCCGATCGGCCTGTGGATGGCCATCGCCGCCGGGGGTGGTGCGGCCCTGAGCGCCAGTGCCACGGCCCTGGCCCTGCGCCAGGGGGCGGGGCCGTCCCTGCGCCGCACCGTCCGCCGCCGTCAGGAGAGTGAGCCCTGGACAGCCCCCTGGGGCGAGAGCCCCGAGGCGCGATCCACGCCCAGGCCCCCCAGCCCCGGCAACGCCCCGGCCTCCGCGGCGCCGGCCGGCCCCAGCCGTGCACCCGGTGAGCCGGCCCCCACGGTTTCGGTGCCGTACCGGGTGCTGCACCGCCCCGAGGGCGGCGCCCCCAGGCCCTTCCGTCCCGAGCCGGCCGCGGGGTCGCGCCCTGTGGCCGCGGCCACCGTTGATGACGACTGGGCCGATGGGGATGGTGAGGAGTGGTGAGTCCCGTCTCCGCGCACACCTGAGCCTGGAGGACGCTGCCTAAAGTTGCCGCACCATCGCGCCCAGGGATCGCTCCGGTGACCGAGACCCCCAGCAACACACCCGATCCCGTCGCCACCCAGCCGGAGGCGAAGACCGCCCCGCCGGAGGCGAAGGCAGCCGCGCCGAAGGCGAAGCCCCCCGCCCCGGAAGACAAGCCCTTCGACACGTTCGTGCCGGAACTGCTGCTGCCGGCCCTGACCAAGGAGATCGAGGCCTACGGTGGTCCCTCCCCGGAGCTGGTCTTCGAGCAGGGCGCCATGCCCGTGGTGGCGGCCGACTGCTGGATGGTCCGCGGCAAGCTTCCCGGCGAGCGACGCTTCTGGCTCTGCTTCACCCAGCCTGACATCAGCTCCGCCAAGACCATCGCCCTGACGGAAGGGGGGGGCAGCCCCAGCCTGCTGGAGTCGTTCCTGATCGACGAGAAGAAGATGACCCTCCAGCTGCTGGTGTCACGGGTGGTGCAGCGCCTCAACGGCCAGAAGTGGCTCGGCCCCAACTGAGCTCCCGCAGCCTTCGCCGGCTTCACATCCGCGGCTTCACATCCGGACCGATCGCGGGGATCGATGCCTACGATGGCGACCGAGCTCTCTGAACGTCCAGCGCGATGGTGCCTCCCGCCACCCAAGCCCCCACCGCCCCCCGGGTGGGCACCCCGGATGCCCCGGCCATCAAGGACCCGGTGAAGGACACGATCCTCACCCCGCGCTTCTACACCACGGATTTCGACGCCATGGCGGCGATGGATCTGCGGCCCAACGAGGTAGAGCTGGAGGCCATCTGCGAGGAGTTCCGCAAGGACTACAACCGCCACCACTTCGTCCGCGACGGCCAGTTCGACGGCGCCGCCGACAAACTCGACCCCGAAACCCGCCGGGTCTTCGTCGAGTTCCTCGAGCAGAGCTGCACCTCGGAGTTCTCCGGTTTCCTCCTGTACAAGGAGCTCAGCCGCCGCATCAAGGAGCGCAACCCGCTGCTGGCTGAATGCTTCGCCCACATGGCCCGCGATGAGGCCCGCCATGCTGGCTTCCTCAACAAGGCCATGGCTGATTTCGGCCTCCAGCTCGACCTGGGCTTCCTGACGGCCACCAAGGCCTACACCCACTTCCAGCCCAAGTTCATCTTCTACGCCACCTACCTCTCCGAGAAGATCGGCTACTGGCGCTACATCGCTATCTACCGCCATCTGGAGCAGCACCCCGAAAGCAAGATCTTCCCGATCTTCAACTTCTTCGAGAACTGGTGCCAGGACGAAAACCGCCACGGCGACTTCTTCGACGCCCTGATGAAGGCCCAGCCGGACACGGTGCGTGGCTTCACCGCCCGCCTCTGGTGCCGCTTCTTCCTGCTGGCCGTGTTCGCCACCATGTACGTGCGTGACGTGGCCCGTAAGGAGTTCTACGAGGCCCTCGGGCTCGATGCCCGCACCTACGACAAGTACGTGATCGCCAAGACCAACGAAACCTCCGCCCGGGTGTTCCCCGTGGTGCTCAACGTCGAGCACCCCGAGTTCTACGAACGGCTGGAGAAGCTGGTGCAGAACAACGCCGCCCTTGATCGGGCCGACCGTTCCGGTGGCCCGGCGCCGGTGCGTGCCCTGCGCAAGCTGCCGCACTGGGTCGGCAACGGTGTCCAGATGGCGCGCCTCTTCCTGATGGCGCCGATCCGCAGCGAACGCTTCCAGCCCGCCGTGCGCTGAGCCGACCCGCCAGAATCGGCCCAGTACGTCTTTCGCCGCTTGGTCGTCTCCCCTCCCACCGGCGCCGTGGCCGCCACCGAACGGTCCGTCTCCCCTGCCGCCCTCGGTGATCCGGCCTGGCGTTCCGTTCTGGAACCTCTCCTGGCCGGTGGTCGGTCGGCAGGAGCCGACCTTGTGGAGGTGTTCCTGGAGCGCTCCGACCACCTCGGCCTGCTCGCCGAGCAGGACAGCATCACCAGCGTCAGCCCCGCCTTCGGGGCCGGAGCGGGGCTGCGGGTGTTCCTGGGCGAACGGGATGGCTTCGTCTCCACCAACGACCTGAGTGCTGCCGGCCTGCGGGCCGCCCTCGAGCAGGCCCTCGGCATGCTCGGTCTGGTGCTGCCGGTGCAGGCCGGTGGCCGCTTCGATGGCCTGCCGGAGCTGAGGGATTTCGCCGCCACCAAGGATGGCTGGCTTCACGCCTGTCCTTCCCTGGCCGAAGCCACGGGCCGGCTGCTGGAGGGAACCGACCGGCTCCAGGCCCACGGCCAGCACCTGCAGGTGCGCCGGGGCAGCTATGCCCGCGACTGGCAGGAGGTCCTGGTGGCCGCCAGTGACGGCACCTTCGCCCGCGACGTGCGCCTACACCAGTCGGTGGGCCTCAACGTGCTGGCCGCCGACGGCGACCACCGGTCCAGCCTGGGGAGGCGCTACGGCACCTCCGACAGTCCCGATGATCTGCGTCTGTGGGATGCGGACGCCGCCGCTGTCGATGTCTGCAGCAGCGCCGGCACCATGCTCTACGCCGACTATGTGGAGGCCGGGCAGTTCCCGGTCGTGCTGGCCAACCGCTTCGGCGGTGTGATCTTCCATGAGGCCTGCGGACACCTGCTGGAAACCACCCAGGTCGAGCGGGCCACCACCCCCTTCGCTGAAATGGTCGGCCAGCCCATCGCCCACCCCTCCCTCACCGCCATCGACGAGGGCCTCACCGCCGGCGCCTTCGGTTCCCTTTCGATGGACGACGAGGGCATGGAACCCCAGCGCACCGTGCTGATCGAGAACGGCATCCTGCAGCGTTTCCTCAGCGACCGGGCCGGGGAGCGCCGCACCGGCCATCCCCGCACCGGCAGCGGCCGGCGCCAGAGCCACGCCTTCGCCGCCGCCAGCCGCATGCGCAACACCTACATCGCCGCTGGCCCCCACAGCCCGGAGGATCTGATCGCCTCCGTCGACAAGGGGCTGTACTGCAAGTCGATGGGCGGCGGCAGCGTCGGCCCCACCGGCCAGTTCAACTTCGCCGTCGAGGAGGGTTACCTGATCGAGAATGGAACCCTCACCAGGCCAGTGAAGGGGGCCACCCTGATCGGTGATGCCAAGGAGGTGATGCCCCGGATCTCGATGTGCGCCAACGATCTGGAACTGGCCGCGGGCTTCTGCGGTTCGGTCAGCGGCAGCATCTTCGTCACCGTGGGCCAGCCCCACATCAAGGTCGACACCATCACCGTGGGGGGACGCTGAGCATGGCCGCCACCGAATCAATGACCGCCAGCCTCGACGCCGAGGTGCTGCGCCAACGGCTCGACCAACTGGCCCAGCGTGAAGGGGTCCGCCGCTGGGACCTGGGCGCCTCCTGCAGCACCGACACCTCCGTGCAGGTCGACCGGGGCGAGGCCAAGCAGATGAAGGGCGCCCAGCGCAGCGCCATCACCCTGCGGGTCTGGAACGACGACGGTCTGGTGGGCATCACCAGCACCTCCGACCTCTCCGATGACGGCCTGGCCCGGGCCCTGGCCGGCGCCCGCGACGCCAGTGCCTACGGCAACGTCGATGAGATCCCTGATTTCTCCCCCCTGGCCACGGCCCCGCTGCCGGTGCTCGAGCAGCCCCTGAGCACACCGCTGAGCATCCTCACCCTGCTCGACACCCTGCGGGACGCGGAACGCGACCTTCTCGGCCGCCACCCGGCCATCGGCACGGTCCCGTACAACGGCCTGGCCCAGCGCAGCAGCGACCGGCTCTACATCAACAGCGACGGCGCCTGCCGCCAGCAGCGGCTCAGCACCGCCTCCCTCTACCTCTATGCCCGAGCCGAAGAGGCGGGCCGCAAACCCCGCAGCAGCGGTGCGGTGCGGCTGGCCTATGGCGCCGCCGACCTGGATGTGGCCGGCTGCGTGCAGGAGGCGGCGGAGCGCACCATCGCTCACCTCGATTACGCCCCCATCACCACCGGCCGCTACACCTGCGTGTTCAGCCCGGAGGCGTTTCTCGATCTGATCGGCGCCTTCAGCAGCCTGTTCAATGCCCGCGCCGTGCTGGATGGTGTCAGCCTCAGCCGGCGCGAGTCCCTCGGCGAGCAGCTGGCCGTCCCCTTCCTGTCCCTGCACGACAACGGCCTGCACCCGGCCAACGTGGGCGCGGCCTCCTTCGACGGGGAGGGCACCCCCACCCGTCGCCTGTCGCTGCTGGAAGGGGGTGTGCTGCGCCATTTCCTCCACTCGGAGGCCACGGCGCGGGCCTTTGGGGTGTCCCCCACCGGCCATGCGGGCCTCGGGGCCAAGGTCTCGGTGGGTCCCGACTGGTTCGAGATCGGCCCCACCCCCGGCAGCAGCGGCGGTGCCCCCGGTCTGGATCGTTTCGCAGCCGGTGCCAGCGGCGACGACCGTGGCCTGGTGGTGATCGATTCCCTCTCAGCCCTCCATGCCGGTGTCAAGGCCAGCCAGGGCTCCTTCTCCCTCCCCTTCGACGGCTGGCTGGTGCAGGACGGCGTCCCCCGCTCCATCGAGGCGGCCACCGTCGCCGGTGACATCCGCACCGTGCTCAAGGCCATCCTCGGTTTCGAGGGTCCGGCCAAGGTGACCCCCGACGGCCTCTGCCCCCACGTCTGGGTGGAGGGGCTCTCGATCACCGGCGACGCTTGAGGATCCTGTTCTGGGGCACCCCGGCCTACGCCGTGGCCAGCCTCGAGGCCCTGCGGCAGGCCGGCCACACGACCGTCGGTGTGGTGAGTCAGCCTGACCGGCGCCGGGGCCGGGGCAAGGCCCTGGTCCCCTCCCCCGTGAAGCAACGGGCCCTGGAGCTGGCTCTGCCGGTGTTCACCCCTGAGCGCATCCGTCGGGACCTGGCCTGCCAGCAGGAGCTGGCGGCCCTGGGGGCCGACGCCTCTGTGGTGGTGGCCTTCGGCCAGATCCTGCCGCCGGCCGTGCTGGCCCAGCCCCCCTTGGGCTGCTGGAACGGTCATGGCTCCCTGCTGCCCCGCTGGCGGGGGGCGGCCCCGATCCAGTGGGCCCTGCTGGAGGGGGACACCGAAACCGGCGTCGGCATCATGGCGATGGAGGAGGGCCTCGACACCGGCCCGGTGCTGCTGGAGCGGCGCCTGCCGATCCCCCTGCTGCAGAACGCCGGCCAGCTGGGGGAGCGGCTGGCCCAGCTCACCGCCGAGCTGCTGGTGGAGGCCCTGCCGCGGATCGAGGCGGCGGGACCCGGAGCGGAGGCGGAACGCCTTGGCCGTCTCGGGGTGCGGCCCCAGGCCGGCGAACCCAGCCATGCCCGTCAGCTCACCAAGGAGGACACCCTGGTGCACTGGGACGCCTCCGCCCTTGCCATTCACCGCCGGGTGATGGGTCTCCATCCCCAGGCATCCTGCCCCTGGGGGGGCGAGCGGCTGAAACTGCTCGCCACCGAACCCCTGGTGAACCGGCTGGCCGACCAGCTCAGCCCGGTGGGGGCGGCCTTGGCGGCCCGCCTGGGCGTGGACGCCACGCCGAAGGCGGCCCCCGGCACCGTGCTCGAGCTGGTCGAAGGGGAGGGGCTGGTGCTGGCCAGCGGCGGCTGCCCCGTGCTGCTGCGCCAGGCCCAGCTGCCGGGACGCCGGGCCAGCGAGGGGCAGGCCCTGATCCAGCAACTGGGGCTGGTTCCGGGTCAGCGCATCGGTGTAAATACCCCTTGAAGCCCCCTTTCGGCAACAACTGTTGACGATTTGTTCCCTTCCAGTCGTCTCATTGTTGGACAGGTGCTGGAGGCGTTAGACCAAATCCATTGATCGGATGCGGATGCCATGGCCAGCGACCTTTCCTTCGTCAACAGCACCGGATCGGGGTGTCAGATCTTCCGCGACCGGCTGGGGTGCTACGTGGTGAGTCACGCGCTCCTGCCTGGCCAGCGGGCGGTCCGCCCGACCCTGGCCGGCGCCTATGCGGCCTGCCAGGGATGGGAGCCCCGCCTCCAGGCGGAAACGGCCACTGGGGCTGGATGAGACGGCTGTGGCAACCCCAGCGGCCGGCGGGGCAGGCTCAGCCCGCGCTGCCGCTGCTGGAGGCGAGCTCTTCGGGCTGGCGACGGTGCAGCTCGTGGAGCCCCTCCAGCTGGTTGTGCACGGCCACCAGCTGATCACGGATGTGGCGGCTGTTGTCGATGCGCTCCAGGGCGAGCAGCATGCCTTCGATCTGGGCCTTGCAGTCGATCAGCACGCGGCACTGGGTGGATCCGGGTTCGTAGGGCATGTCGAAAGGAGGCAGATCCTCAGTTCACCGTAGGGCGGCGGCGAAGGTTGTCACAACCACTGCCATTCCCCCGCTGGGCTCTGCCTCAGCGGGATCCGGTGCGGCGCCGTCCCCTCTCATGGCCCTGGCCCTGGCTGGGCCCCTGGCTCCTGCGGCCCCGGCCGCCGCTCAGATCCAGCGGTGGGGCTGACAGCACGGTGGGCTCGAAGCCCGACACCTCCTGGCGGGGCAGGGGGGAGCCCACCAGGCGTTCGATGGCCCGCAGCAGCTCATGCTCTTCGGCCGCCACCAGGGAAATGGCATGGCCGTTCTGGCCAGCCCGGCCGGTGCGACCGATGCGGTGCACATAGTCCTCGGCCACGTTGGGCAGGTCGAGGTTGACCACGTGGGGCAGCTGGTGGATGTCGATGCCTCGGGCGGCGATGTCGGTGGCCACCAGCACCCGCACCTCGCCGCTCTTGAACTCCGCCAGCGCCCGGGTGCGGGCCCCCTGGCTCTTGTTGCCGTGGATCGCCGCCGCCCCCAGCCCCTCCTTCTCGAGCCGCTCCGCCAGCCGGTTGGCGCCGTGCTTGGTGCGGGAGAACACCAGCACCTGGCGCCAGTCGTTGCTGCGGATCAGATGGCTGAGCAGATCGCCCTTGCGGTCCATGTCGCAGGGATGGATCACCTGGTCGACCAGGGGGGTGGCCTGGTTCTCCGGACTGGCCTGGAGCTGCACCGGATTGTGCAGCAGTCCGGTGGCCAGACGGCGGATGTCGCTGGAGAAGGTGGCGGAGAACAGCAGGTTCTGGCGCTTCGCCGGCATCAGGGAGAGGATCCGGCGGATGTCACGAATGAAGCCCATGTCGAGCATCCGGTCGGCCTCGTCCAGCACCAGGATCTCCACCCGGTCGAGCCGCAGGGCGTTCTGCTGGTGCAGGTCCATCAGCCGGCCGGGGGTGGCCACCAGCACGTCGGCGCCCTTTCGCAGCCGCTGCATCTGGGGATTGGCACTCACCCCGCCGAAGACGACATCGGAGCGCAGATCCAGGTAGCGGCCATAGGCGGTGACGCTTTCGGCCACCTGGGCGGCCAGTTCCCGGGTGGGGGTCAGCACCAGGGCCCGCACCACTCCGGCACGGGCGTGGGGGCCGTGGCGCAGCCGCTCCAGCATCGGCAGGGTGAAACCGGCCGTCTTGCCGGTGCCCGTCTGGGCGGCGGCCATCACGTCGTGGCCCGCCAGCACCGCCGGGATGCATTGCAGCTGGATCGGCGAGGGGCTGCTGTAGCCCTTGGCGGCCACGGCCTTGAGGATCGGCTCCGACAGCCCCAGCACGGCAAAGTCCGTCGCCAGGCCGGCCACCGGCGGATTCAGGCCCGTGGCGGTATGGCTGGGGGTGAGCGGTTCAGGGGCGGGGGCGGACCCGTTGCCGCTGGCTTGGCTGCGGATGACCTTGGCCTGGGGCCTGGAGGAAGGGGCGGTGATCGGGCGCGAAAACGGAGTTGGGCCCCAGCCTAGGACCGGCCGGTGGCGCCATCGTCTCAGCGGGGGCTGTGGTGGCTGCAGCGCTCGCAGGGTCCCTCGGGGAGCACGGCGCAGCGCAGCAGGGGGCTGCGGGCGTTGAAACGGCAGTCGGGGTCGCCGATCACCCAGCGCCCCTGCCACCAGAGGGCATCGGCCGGTTGCTGCTGGGACTTGACCTGCAGCGCCACGGCCGCCAGTTCGTAGCGGCCCTGCCGCAGCCGATAACGGTGGCGTCGCTGCAGCACCAGGAAGCTGCGATCGCCCGTGGTCAGCCAGCGGCCGGGATGGGGGACGTCGCTGAGGTTCTCGATCTCGAGACTGGTGATCAGCCGGTCCGAGTCGATCTGGCGCAGTTCAATCCGCATCCTTCCGACCTCCCTCAGGCGTCGCCGCCGCCCTGCTCGGGCAGGGGCGAGGGGGCCGTGCGCAGGGAGAAGCCCCAGGCGAACAGGGCAGCCACCAGCAGCAGCAGGGCCCATTCCGGCACCTCCACCGCCGGCAGCAGCAGGCGCAGCAGCAGCCGCAGGCCCACCAGTCCCACTGCCAGGTAGCCGGCGGTTTCCAGATGGGGGAAGATCTCCAGCCAGCGCAGGAACAGTTCGGCCGTGAGCCGCAGGGCGATGATGCCGATCACCCCACCGGCCATCACCAGGGGAAGCCGGTCGGTGACCGCCACCGCCGCCGAGACGCTGTCGAGGGAGAAGGCCAGATCGGTGAGGGCCAGGGTCGCCACGATCGATCCCAGGGAGGCGCGGTGGTGGGGGTGGCCGGAGTCGTGGGAGTCAGGGGCCTGGGCGGAGAAGCCGATTCCCACCCCCTCGGCGACGTCGTCCCTGTCGTCGTCCTGCCCCAGCAGATGGCGCCCGCAGAGCCAGAGCAGATAGGCCGAAGCCAGCAGCTGCAGCGGCCAGAAATTGAGCACGAAGCTGGCCAGGGCGATCAGGCCAAGGCGGAAGACCAGGGCCAGCACAAGACCGAGGTTCAGGGCCTGGCGTTGCCGCGCCGGATCATGGAGCCGCCGGGAGATGGCGGCCAGGGCGATGGCGTTGTCGGCGGAGAGCACCGCCTCGAGCCCCACCAGCAGGGGCAGCAGCAGCAGCACCTCGCCCCACTGGTCCGCCTGCGGCAGCAGGGGCGTGAGGCTCTCCACCGATTCCACTTCCATTCCTGGCGTTCGCTCGGCCCTGGCGCCTTCAAAGAAGCACTCTAGAAAGACTGTCGGCCCCGCCTGACCCCTCCCATGCAACTTCAGGTCCGACTGCTGCGCTGCGACGGCGGGCGCCGCGTCGTGCTGGTCTCGGCCCACGAGGGGGAGCAGGTCCTGGGCAGTGCCCTGGGGGAGGCGGACGACGCCGAGGAAGCGGAGGACCGGGCCAGGGCCCGCCTGCTGGCCAGCCTGCGGAGCACGGGCACCCCGCCCCCGCCGCGGCCGGTTCCAGCTCCAGCCCCCCAGTCGCCGTCAGCGCCGGCCGCCGAGGCCCCAAAACCAGCACCAGCACTGGCGCCAGCAGCAACGCCATCACCAACGCCAACATCAACACCCACACCGGAGCCGCCGCCATCGCCGGAACCGCCGGTGGGCCAGGCGGAGGACCCCCAGGACTGGAGTGCCGAGCTGACCCACCTGGATCTGCAGATGCGCCGGCTGGGATGGGACCGGGAGCGGGAAGCCACCTACCTGCAGCGATCCTTCGGCCACCCCAGCCGCGACCGCATCACCGTCTACGCCGACCTGATCGCCTATCTGCAGGCGATCGAGGCCCTCGAGCCCGGCTGCGATCCCGCCGTGGCGGCGGTCCCCATGCGCCGGGCCGACCTGCTCGACCAGTGCAACCTGTTGCTGCAGCAGCTCGGCTGGGACGGCGCCATGGGTCGCAGCTTTCTCGAGACGCATCTCGGCGTGAGCAGCCGGCAGCAGCTCAAGGACAGCGACCTGCTGCGCTTCAACATGCTCCTTGAGGAGGAAACCCTGCTGAAGGCCGCTGATCGGCCTGCGGCCCCCGGGAGCTGACCCCGTTTCAGCTGACGACAATGGCCCGTCAGGTTCCACCCGGGGCTGACGGCCCCGTGCGACGCTGAAATCCCTCGTCTGACTCGGGAGACGCGCAGGTGACCATCAGGATCGGCATCAACGGGTTCGGACGCATCGGACGTCTCGTCTTCCGGATCGCCTGCGGTCGTGAGGACATCGAAGTGGTGGGCATCAACGACCTGATCGATGTCGATTACATCGCTTACATGCTCCGCTACGACTCCACCCACGGCCGCTTTGTCGGCGAGGTGGCCGTGGAGGACGGCGCCCTGGTGGTGAACGGCCGCCGCATCCGCATCTCCGCCGAGCGCGATCCCGCTGCCCTGCGCTGGGGGGAGGTGGGTGCCGATGTGGTGCTCGAATCCACCGGCCTGTTCCTGAACGACGAGCGGGCCCGGGCCCACATCAGCGCCGGTGCCGGCAAGGTGGTGATGTCGGCCCCCTCCAAGGACGACACGCCGATGTTCGTGATGGGGGTGAACCACACCACCTATGCGGGCCAGGACATCGTCTCCAATGCCTCCTGCACCACCAACTGCCTGGCGCCGATGGCCAAGGTGCTGCACGACAACTTCGGCATCCGCGATGGCCTGATGACCACGGTGCATGCCACCACCGCCACCCAGAAGACGGTGGATGGCCCGTCGGTCAAGGACTGGCGCGGCGGCCGTGGTGCCGGCCAGAACATCATCCCGTCGTCCACCGGAGCGGCGAAGGCGGTGGGCAAGGTGATCCCGGCCCTGAGTGGCAAGCTCACCGGCATGGCCTTCCGGGTTCCCACCCCCAACGTGTCGGTGGTGGACCTGACGGTGAACCTTGAGCGCGGCGCCAGCTACGACGCCATCAAGGCCGCCATGCGGGCCGCCTCCGAGGGCCCGATGGCCGGCATCCTCGGCTACACCGAAGATGCGGTCGTCTCCACCGATTTCCTCGGCGAGACCTGCACGTCGATCTTTGATGCCTCGGCCGGTATCGCCCTCACCGACACCTTCGTGAAGGTGGTGGCCTGGTACGACAACGAGTGGGGCTACTCCAGCAAGTGCCTCGACCTGATCGCCCACATCTCCGCCTGAGGCCCCTAAGCGGAGCCGGCCCTCAACCCGCCGAGCGGGTCCGGCAATGGGTGCGGATCAGGGTGGTGCCGAGCTCCAGCCGCCGCTGGTTGGCGTAGGCCTCCCGCTCCAGGGCCTTCTCCCAGTCGGAGGCCCCGGCATAGAGGGGGTCATCGAGATGCAACCGCAGTTCCGGCGGCACCTCCTGGCCCAGCCCGAGGGTTCTGGGCACGGCACGCAGGCCACCGGCCGCACAGCTCTGGGCCACGTGGATCGCCTCGTGGTTGAGCACCTGGGCGAAGTCCACCGTTCCTTTCTCCACCACGGCGGGCTTGATCCGCAGGGTGCGGGCCGCGTGATCCCACTCGCCGGCGGCCCCTGTCTTCCTGGGCTCCACCAGCTCCACCTGCACCCCCACCTGATCCAGCACGGTGAGCAGTTCGGCGATCGCCCGGTGCTTGTCGCCGTGGTCCGGCGGGGAGTTGATCAGGGCCTCCAGCTCCGGCACCGAAAGCTCGGGCTCGCCGGCCCGCCGGCGGTAAAGGAAGCGGGTGCCGCCCCCCGCCAGGGGTTCGGCGGTGGGAATCCACTGCCGGTCGGCCTCCTGCAGGTTCGCCAGCAGTCCGCCCTCCAGAAGGGCCATCGGCCGCAGCCGTGGATCCGGAGCCGGCTCGAATCGTTCCAGCAGCCGGGTGGTGACGTCAGGGGCCTGCTCGGGCAGGCTCCCCACCTGCTCCAGCAAGGCGGGGAAGGCGGCCCCCCCCAGCACCAGCGCCGCCACGCCCAGGGCCAGGCCCCAGGCGCGCCCGTGGCGGGGCTTCGGCTCCAGCAGGTCCCCGCAGCGACCGCAGCGGGGCACCCCCGAGAAGGGTTGCTGCAGCCTCAGGGGCCGTTGGCGGCAGGTGGGACAGCGGAAGCGGGCCATCGTGGGGCGAACCGACCCCCAGCATGAACGCAAACGGGTTGCGAGGATCGCCACCGGTTCGATCCGACCTTGCGATGCCCCTTCACGCCCTCGTGCGCCAGCTGCAGGCCGCCCCCCTCACCGCTGAGGTGAGGGCGCGCTGCGGGCGGCCCGAGCGGCTGCGGCTGAGCGGGGCGGGACGGGGGGCCCGGGCCCTGGTGGCCAGCGCCCTGGCCGGCTCCAGTGAGGCCCCCCTGCTGGTGATCGTGCCCACCCTGGAGGAGGCGGGGCGCTGGGCCTCCCTGCTGGAGCTGATGGGATGGCCGCTGTGCCAGCTCTATCCCACCAGCGAGGGCTCCCCCTACGAGCCCTTCGACCCCACCAGCGAGATCACCTGGGGCCAGTTGCAGGTGCTCGCCGAGTTGGTGGGCGCCAGCGGCGGCCGTTTCGCCGTGGTGGCCACCGAGCGGGCCCTCCAGCCCCACCTGCCGCCGCCGTCGCTGCTGGCGGCCCGCTGCCTCACCCTGCGCCGCGGCGACCGGCTGGATCTGGAGCAGCTGGCCCACACCCTGGCCGGCCTGGGCTACGAGAAGGTGCCGACGATCGAGCAGGAGGGCACCTGGAGCCGTCGCGGTGACATCGTCGATGTGTTTCCCGTCAGCGCCGAGCTGCCGGTGCGGCTGGAGCTCTTCGGTGAAGACCTCGAGAAGCTGCGGGAGTTCGACCCCTCCACCCAGCGCTCCCTCGATGTGGTCGAGCGGGTGCGCCTCACCCCCACCAGCTATGCCCCCCTGATCGCCGAGGCCCTGCGGGAGCGGATGCCGGACGGGCTGGAGCGACTGCTGGATCCCGCCGCCCTCGACCAGCTGCTGGAGGGCGGCACACCGGAGGGGATGCGGCGGCTGATGGGTCTGGCCTGGCAGCAGCCAGCCTCCCTGCTCGACTACCTGCCCGCCGGCACCCTGGTGGCGATCGATGAGCGGCGCCAGTGCCTGGCCCATGGCCAGCAGTGGTATGACCATGCCGCCGACCACCACGGCGAGGTGGTGAAGGCCACTGGCGGCGAGCCCCCCCTGCCCCTGCCCGGCTTGCTGCACCGGCCGATCGCAGCGGCCCTGGCGGAGGTGGAGACGTTCACGGGTTTTGATCTGGCGGAGCTGCACGAGAGCGACCGCCATCCCAACGACCTCGACCTTTCCAGCCGGCCGGTGCCGGCCCATCCCAACCAGTTCGGCCGCCTGGCGGAGCAGATCAAGGGGCACCTGCGCGAGAAGGTCCGGCCCTGGATCGTCTCCGCCCAGCCGTCGCGGGCCGTGGCCCTGCTGGAGGAGCACGACTGCGTCACCCGCTTTGTGCCCAACGCCCGCGATTTTCCGGCCATCGAGCGGCTGGTGGAGCAGGGCACCCCGGTGGCGCTCAAGCTACGCGGCACCGCCGAACTGGAGGGGTTCCAGCTGCCGGCCTGGAAGCTGGTGCTGTTCACCGACCGGGAGATCTTCGGCCAGCACAGCCTGGCGGCCGGCGGCTACGTGCGCCGGCGCCGCAAGGCGGCCAGCCGCACGGTGGATCCCAACAAGATGCTCCCCGGCGACTTCGTGGTGCACCGCAACCACGGCATCGGCCGCTTCCTGAAGCTGGAGAAGCTGGCCATCGGCGGTGAGGCCCGCGACTACCTGGTGGTGCAGTACGCCGATGGGTTGCTGCGGGTGGCCGCCGACCAGCTGGGCAGCCTCGGCCGCTACCGGGCCAGCAGCGACAGCCCGCCGGAGCTCAACCGCATGGGCGGCACGGCCTGGACCAAGGCCAAGGAGCGGGCCCGCAAGGCGGTGGCCAAGGTGGCGATGGACCTGGTGAAGCTCTACGCCGAGCGCCACCAGGCCCCGGGCTTCGCTTTTCCCCCCGATGGCCCCTGGCAGGGGGAACTGGAGGATTCCTTCCCCTACGACCCCACCCCCGACCAGCTCAAGGCGATCGTCGACGTCAAGCGCGATATGGAGCGGGACCAGCCGATGGACCGCCTCGTCTGCGGGGATGTGGGCTTCGGCAAGACGGAGGTGGCGATCCGGGCCATCTTCAAGGCGGTCACCGCCGGCAAGCAGTGCGCCCTGCTGGCCCCCACCACCGTGCTGGCCCAGCAGCACTGGCGCACCCTCAGCGAGCGCTTTGCCCCCTACCCGCTCAAGGTGGCCCTGCTCAACCGCTTCCGCACCGCTGGCGAGCGCAAGACGATCCTGGACGACCTGGCCAAGGGCAACGCGGACGTGGTGGTGGGCACCCACCAGCTGCTGGGCAAGGGCACGGCCTTCCGCCAGCTGGGCCTGCTGGTGGTGGATGAGGAGCAGCGCTTCGGTGTGAATCAGAAGGAGAAGATCAAGGCGCTCCGAAAGGACGTGGACGTGTTGACCCTTTCAGCCACGCCGATCCCGCGCACCCTGTACATGAGCCTCTCGGGGGTGCGGGAGATGAGCCTGATCACCACGCCGCC
>NZ_JAGQBG010000047.1 GCF_024345515.1 Cyanobium sp. N5-Cardenillas | reverse complement strand
GACGCCGGTGCCGCGGTAGCTGCCGCTGACCGGGGCCGCCAGGTGGTGATCCGGCGCGGCGGCGAGCACCACATGGCCATCGGCCACCGCCAGACCCAGGCTGGGATCGAAGCCTCTCCAGCCCCCCCCGGGCAGGTACACCTCCGCCCAGGCGTGCAGCTCGTGTTCGCTCACCTCGGGGGGGTGGTGCATCGAGTAGCCGCTGACGAAGCGCGCCGCCAGGCCCTGGCTGCGGCAGGCCGCGATGTACAGCACGGCCGTGTCCCGGCAGGCCCCAGTCAGCGTCGCCAGGGTCTCCGCCGCCGAGGTGGGTTCCCCCTCCAGTCGTCCCACATGGTGAAAGCCGTGGTGGATCTCATCGGCCAGGGCGCCGAGGAACGCGGTGGCCGATCCCTCGACCTTGTCGGCGATGGCCTGGGCCCAGGTCCGGACGGCCGGATCGATCTGGCCATGCCGGCAGCCCGCCAGGGAGCAGGCCTCGGCCTCTGGGTAGTCCACCGGCAGGTGCTGGGATTCCCTGTGGGTGATGATCCAGTCGTAGGGATTGCTGCGCAGGGTCTCCAGCAGCATGTCCACCTCGATCGTCAGCTGGTCGCGCTCCTGCTGGAACCAGGCGACCATCGCGTCAGTGCCATCGGGCTCGAGCACGCGGGTGAGGCCAGCGGCGGGATCCACCAGTCGCAGATGGTGCTCCAGGATCCTCTGGCTGCCATCCTGGCGGGGGGTCAGCCGCAGGGTCATGGGCTCCAGGAAAACGGGCCGGTCGTAGCGGTAGCTGAGCCGGTGGTGGATGCGGAAGAACATGTCTCAGCCCAGGGCCTCGCGCAGGGCGTCCTGCAGGTCGTCATCGATGACGTAGGTGTGCAGGGGCTCGCTGTCCAGGTCCTCGACGAGAGGGAAGAAACGCACCGAAAACCAGGCCTCGAAGAGCTCCAGGCTGCGGGGCTGGGGCCAGCGGCTGCGGTCGCGGCACCAGAGTTCCAGCTCGGCGGCGAAGATCTGCCCGTAGCTGTCCAGCAGCCGGTCCTGGGCTTCCAGCTCGCTGTCGTAGGTGGGGATCAGGTAGAGGCTGTGGTCGTCCCCCAGCCCCTCCATGTCCTCCCGGGTCCAGAAGGGCCGGGTCCAGTCCACCATCGGCTGCCGGGGCGCCACCGCGATGGCGCAGCGGTTGAGAACGGCCATCGATGGGCTGTCAGTGGCTGGTTGAACGCTAGCGAGGCCGGCCCTGGGGAGCACGGGGAAAGCCCGGAACGGGAGGCCGTCGCGACCGCCAGGGCCGGTGTCACCGTGGCCTGCCACAGAAAATCTGCACCATTTCGCTGTTGCCAGCCCGGCCAGACCATGGCCACGATGTGCGCATCGCTACGCTCCGCCGGCGACGGCCGCGGTCCTGACCTCCCATGCCTCTGCGCCGGAATCCCCTGCTTCCCAACGGTCAGCCCACGGGCTGGCGGCCCCTGGCCCCGATCCCGGCGGGGGGCACCCTCCTGGCTGGCCTGATGGTCAGCGCTCTGCTGGCCATTCCGCCGGTGGGGGCCGCCCCGCAGGATCCCACCGCCAAAGTGCTGTATCGACTCTCCACCCAGTGCGCGCTTCAGGGCGCGGCCCCAGTGCCCTGCAGCGTGGAAGCGGTGGACAGTGGCGGGGCCACCCTGTACCGCCATCGCATCGGCAACAGCGTGGAAACCGTGCGCATCACTTCTGATCCGGTGACGATGGCGATGTGGGCCCACGACACCCGCAGCTGGCGCCCCCTGCGCGGCGCCTCGGCCCGCTTCTCCACCAACACGGTCTGCTTCAACGGCAAGGACCTGTGCGTGGTCAACCCCAACTATCTCAACAGTGTCCGGGAGGATCGCGCCAACACCCGCCTCCAGGGCCGGGATCTGGTCATGGTGCATTTCGGCGCCGACGGCCGTGTGGACGCCAGCTGCTACGACGACGCCTGCGCCCTGCTGCTGAAATGAAATACCTGAGCGGACTCACCCTGTTGATGGTCGGTGTGATCGCCTCCCCGGTCGGGGCGGCTCTGGCCGTTGATGCTTCCATGGCCACCCAGGCACCCATGCTCATCTCCCGGGGCGGGGGTGGTGGTGGCCGGATGGGTGGCGGTGGCGGCGGCGCCAGGGTTGGTGGCGGTGGACTCGGCCGTGCCGGCGGCGGCGGATCGCTGGGTCGCACCGGCTTCCAGGGATCCGGCGGAGCCGGCGGCCTCAACCGGGGTGTCAGCCGGCCCGCCGGTGGCTGGAGCAGCGGAGTCGCCGGTGGGCTTGGGGGTCCATCGATCAACCGCCCTGTGGCGCGCCCCGGCGGGGTGGTCGGCAACCCGGGCCTGAACAGAGCCGTCGGTACCGGGTCGCTCAACCGCAACGTCAACCGGAACATCAACCGGAACGTCAACGTCAACCGCAACTGGAATCGCGCTGTCAACGTCAACGCCATCGGCGTCCGGCCGGGCTGGGCCCGTCCGGGCTGGGGGGTCGCCCGACCCTGGAACCATGGCTGGTACGGCGGCTGGGCCACCCCGTCCTGGGGATGGTGGGGGGCCAGCGCCGCCGCCTGGGGGGTGGGCACCCTGGCGACGGCCGCCATCATCAACAGTGCCGTGGATGCGGCGGTGGCCAGCAGCCAGACCGTGATCGTGGTGCCCAACACCCAGTACGAGTTGCTGTTCGGCACGGTCCAGCCGACCGGCACGGCCACGGTGGCCTTTGATGTCAGTGCCAATGGCAGCGTGTATCAGCTCTCGGCCGACTGTCAGTCGGGCTTGCTGAACGGCCAGGTGCCGGGCAATGCCCAGGAAGCGGAGCTCCTCAATGCCGCCTGTCAGGTGGCCTTCGGCACCGCTTCCTGAGCCAGGGGCTCACCAGGGCAGGGGAGCCCGCTGGGCGCCGATGCTGCAGCCCATCTGCTGACCCAGCAGGGCCCCGAGCGGCACGGCCCAGGTGCGGCCGTCCTGGCGGGAGGCGGCGTAGCCCAGGCCACCGCCGATGATGCCGCCCACCAGCCGGCCGACGTTGCAGCGCTGGGCCGTCTGGGCCTGGAGGTAGTCAGGGGCCACCGGTACGTTGGCCCGGTAGCGATCGACGTCGTAGTCGGCCCGGTAGCCGCCGCCGTAGCCATCCCCATAGGACGAGGGGCTGGGCAGGGTCTGCACGGGGTAGGGAACACGGCGGCTGTCGACCTGACGGGGGACACCGGCCTGGCCCCAGGGACCGGCCAAGGCCTGAAGGGGGGCGGCCAGCAGGGCCAGGGCGCCGGTGGTGCCCAGCAGGCCCGCGAGGCGGCGGGACCCCAGACGAAGAATGGTGTTCATGGTGGTTCGCGTTGTGAGGAGCGACCCCTGAGGTGGGGGTGACATCAATCAAGCGAAGTCATGTGACCGATCCGTGAACGGGTCCCCGGTGATGTCCGACAGGATGCGACTGGCGGCCTGCAGCCCTCTGCATCGCTTGTTGTCGACCCCTGGTCAGATCGGCCGGCCCTTGCCAGCGTGAACCAGAGGGCGGGAGGACCCGATGAGCTGGAGCGAACTGGAGCGCCTCGTTGAGGAGGCCGAGACGGATGAGGTGATCCGCCGCGGTCTGCGCCATTGCCGCTCCCGCGCGGAGCTGGTTCTGGCCGCCCGCCGGCTGGGGTTCCGCGTTACCCGGGTGGATCTGCAGCGGGCCTGGCAGCTCCAGCATCGAGCAGGCTGATCTCGGCATGCACGCACTCGGCGGTGGGCCGGAGCCGGAAGCCCAGCTTCTGACACACGTGCTGCATGCCCCTGTTCTCGTGCAGGATCTCGGCACAGATACGCTCGAGCCCCTCGGTGCGGCCGATCGTGATCAGCAGCCCCAGCAGGGCGGTGCCCAATCCCTGCCGCTGCCAGGGATCGGCGATCAGCATGGCGAACTCGGCGGCGTTGTCGTCGTGGATCCTGCTGAGCCGGCCCACCCCCAGCACCTCGGCAGGGGCGCCGTTCTGCCCCGACCGCTCCACCACCAGGGCCATCTCCCTGTCGTAGTCGGTGAAGCAGATCCGGGTCAGCCGTTCATGGGCGATGCGGTGGCCCAGGGTCATCAGATGGAAGTAGCGGAAGTAGACGCTCTGCTCCGACAGGGTGCGGTGGAAGGTCACCAGCAGGGGTTCGTCCTCCGGTCGGATCGGCCGCAGCGTCACCGGTGATCCGTCGGGCAGGTGCCAGGGGCGCACGTACTCGCTCGGGTAGGGCCGGATCGCCGGTCTGGGGGTGAAACAGGTGGCCCCGGAGGACGACTGCAGCAGCACCCGGGCATCCAGGGCCACCAGCGACCCCTTGCCGATCCCAGGGGCCACCCGCAGGGGGTTGATGTCGAGTTCGAGGATCGCCGGGTGCTCCAGCACCAGCCGGCTGAGGCGCACCAGCAGCCGCTCCAGTGCCGCCAGATCCACCGGTGGCCGGCCCCGCACCCCCTGCAGGGCCGCATGGATGCGGGTGCGTTCCATCAGCCGCCGGGCCAGGGTGGTGTTCAGTGGCGGCAGGGCCACGGCGCTGTCACGGAACACCTCCACCAGCAGCCCCCCGGTGCCGAACAGGATCACAGGGCCGAACTGGGGGTCGATGCTGCTGCCGACGATCAGCTCGTAGGCACCGGTCAGCTCCAGCATCGGCTGCACGGTCACCCCGCCGAAGGCGCTCGCCCCGTGCAGCGCCACGATCGCCTCCTGCATGGTGCGGAAGGCCTGGGCCACGGCGGCGCCGTCCCGCAGGTTCAGTTGCACACCACCGACATCGCTCTTGTGGGTGAGCTCGGCGGACAGCAGCTTGACCACCACCGGGTAGCCCATGGCGTCGGCGGCGGCGCTGGCCGCCTCGGCACTGGTGGCCATGTGGGTGGGGACCGTGGGGATGCCGTAGGCCTCCAGCACCTGCTTGGCCTCCCATTCATTGAGCAGGGTGCGCCCCTCGGCCAGCACCCCTTCCAGCAGCGCCTCCACCCGCTCGCGATCGGCGTGGGGCTCAGGGTCGCCCGTCGCCTCGGTCTCGGGCACCAGGGCCGGGGTTTCGTAGAGGGCGCGCAGGTTGTCGCTGTAATGCCACAGGAGATCGAACAGCTGCACTGCTGCGTCCGGGTAGCGGTAGGTGGCGATGCCGGCGTCATTCAGCAGGCGCTCCCCCGCCTCCACGTCCTGGCCGCCCATCCAGCTGGCCAGCAGCGGCTTGGTGGTGGTCGCCGCCAGGGCCACCAGCCGCTCGGCGGTACTGGTGGGGTCGGTCATGGCCTGGGGGGTGAGCACCACCAGCAGGCCATCGCTGTCGGGGTTGGCCAGGGCCAGGCGGATGGCCCGCTCGTAGCGGTCCGGATCCGCGTCCCCCAGGATGTCGATGGGGTTGGACCGACTCCAGTGCTGCGGCAGCACGGCATCGAGGTCCTTCAGGGTGGCCGCCGGCAGGGTGGCCAGCTGGCCGCCGTGGCGCACCAGGGCATCGGTGGCGATCACCCCCGGCCCCCCGGCGTTGGTGAGGATCGTCAGCCGCGGCCCCAGGGGCCGGCGGCGTTGCTTGGCCAGCACTTCGGCCAGGTCGAACAGGTCGGTGATGCTGTCCACCCGCAGCACGCCGCAGCGCCGGAAGGCCGCATCCAGGACGGCGTCGCTGCCGGCGAGGGCCCCGGTGTGGGAGGCCGCCGCCTGGGCCGCCTCGGCGGTGCGGCCGGCCTTGATCACCACGATCGGCTTGGTGAGGGCCACCTCCCGCGCCGCCGAGAGGAACGAGCGGGGATCCCCGATCGATTCCATGTACATGACGATGCTGTGGGTCTCCGGGTCGTCCCCCAGGTAGGTGATCAGATCCCCCCAGTCCACATCGAGCATTGAGCCCATCGAGACGAAGGCGCTGAAGCCCACGTTCTCCTGCAGGCTCCAGTCGAGGACCGCGGTGCAGATGGCCCCCGACTGGCTCAGGAAGCCCACGTGGCCAGGGCGGGCCATGGCGCCGGCGAAGGTGGCGTTGAGGCCGGTGCGGGGATTCATCAGCCCCAGACAGTTGGGTCCCACCAGCCGCATGCCGGTGCGGCGCAGACCATCCCGGATGCGGGCCTCCAGGGCGATGCCGGCGGCGCCGATCTCCCGGAAGCCCGCCGACAGCACGATCACGCCCTTGACCCCGGCCGCCGCGCACGCCTCGATCAGGGCCGGAACCGTGGCGGCGGGGGTGGCGATCACGGCCAGGTCCACCGGCTCGGGCACCTCCGCAATCGTGGCGTGGGCGCGGATCCCCAGCACGCTCGGGCGCTTGGGGTTGATGGGGTAGACCGTGCCGCCGAAGGGGTGGCTGATCAGGTTCCAGAGCACGCCACGCCCGACGCTGCCCGGCCGGTCCGAGGCCCCGATCACGGCCACGCTGCGAGGGGTGAACAGGGCCGCCAGCGGCTGGTGCTGGGAGCGCAGGATGTCGTAGGTCCGATCCGTGGCGCCGTCGCCCCCGCCGTTGGGGATGGACCTCATCGGATCACCAGCACCGGACAGGGGGACTGGACCAGCACCCGCTGGGTTTCGCTGCCGATCAGCATCCCCACCAGGCCGCGACGGCCGTGGGAGGCCATCAGGATCAGGTCGCAGCCCAGCCGGGTGGCGGCCTCGACGATGGCCTGGTGGGGCAGGTCGCTCAGCACCCGCTCGGCCGTGGCATTGATGCCGGCCTCTTTGGCCACCGCCAGGGACTCCTCCAGGATCCGGTCCCCATCCTTGCGGCTGGCGCTCATCAGGGCTTCCATCGTGGTGGCATCGAGCATCTCGCCGAGCCCCACCACCTGCACCGGCACGCTGGCCTGGGCATGGAAGAAGGTGATGCGGGCCCCGAGGGCGGAGGCCAGGGCCACGGCTTGGCGCACAGCCTCCATCGAGAGGTCGGAACCGTCGCTGGGTACCAGGAGATGGCTGTAGGACATGGGAGCGGCAGGTCTCCCCTCTGTCTAGTCAAGGCCCTGGATCCGTGCAGGGGATCAGTGGAGTGGATCGCTGATCACCAGAGCCGAGCAGCGCAGGCGCCGCAGCAGGCCGGTGGCCTGGTCGCTGGCGGGAATCGGTACGCCCTCCACCAGGCGCCTCAGGGAGCGCAGGATCACCAGATCATGGCTCTCGCTGCCGCGCTCGATCGCCTCGGCCACGTTCTGGTGGGCCAGGAGCTCCACCGTGACCGGCACGCCGTCCCCGGACCTGGAGGGAACCCAGCCCTGGAGCTGGCGGGCCAGCTGCTCCCGTTCCGCCTGGGGCAGCCAGGGCTCGTGGATGTGCAGCAGGGTGATGGCGCCGCCGTCACCGGGTGGGCAGGCGCTGAGCAACCGTTCCGCCAGCTGGTACTGCTCCAGGGCGCCGGCGGAGAGGTCCTTCACCGGCACGAGCAGCCGGCGGAAGCTGGCCGGGTTGTCCCGCAGTCGGGCCATCACCACCGGGCAGTGGGCCTGACGGCAGATGGCGGCCACCAGATCGCCGAACAGCCAGCGCCCCAGCCTGGGGGCCGCTGCCACGCCGACCAGCACCAGGTCGGCCCCCTGCTCGAGGGCCGTGCGGGCGATACCTCCGGGGATGTCGTTGTCGACCCGCAGCAGGGAGCGGCTGGGCACCCCCGCCGCCGCGGTGAAGGCATCGGCCCGCTCCAGCAGCTGGCGCCCCTCGGCCAGGGCCCGGTGCACGACCGGCTGGGAGCCGCGGCCCGCCTCGGCCATGCGCGGCGACACCACCGCCAGGGGCAGCACCGAACCCTGGCGGCCCGCTTCGCCGTCGATCAGGCGCCCGGCGAGCGCCAGCAGGGGTTCCTCACTGCGGGCCTCGCTGATCGGCACCAGCACCCGCAGGGCCCGTCGCACCAGGGCCAGCTGGCCGCTCTCCTGCAGGCTCAGATCCCTGGCCAGGCGGCTGGCCATGCGGGTCATCGCCACCGAGGTGAGGATCGGCCCCAGGGTGGCGGTCACCACCATCAGGGCCAGGACGCTGTTGAGCATCCGCTCATCCAGCAGGCCCTGGCGGAAGCCCACATAGGTGGCCGCCAGGGTGGCGGCCACCTGGGGCAGCGACAGGGACCAGAGGGTGAGCATCTGGGGGCCGTCGTAGCGGTACAGCAGACCCGACCACCAGGAGGCCAGCCCCTTGCTGGTGATCAGGGTCAGGATCAGGGCGATGGCGAAGACCGAGCCCGTCATCGTGCTCAGGAACACCGGCACATCCAGCAGCAGCCCCAGATCGATGAAGAACAGCGGGATGAACAGACTCGCCCCCACCACCACCACCTGTTCCTTGACCCGGCCCTCCGGCAAAACGCCGTTCACGGCCAGGCCGGCCAGGAAGGCGCCGACGATCTTCTCCACACCGGCCAGCTCCGCCCCCACCGCCGCCAGGAACAGGGCCAGCAGCACCGCCACGAACAGGCGGCTGTCGCCGTCGACGCTGCGGCGGATCAGCCCCCGGCCGAGCCAGCGGATCAGCAGCAGCACAGCGGCGGCATAGACGGCCACTTTGAGCAGCAGGGCGACCACCCCCACGCCGCTCAGCTGGCCCTTGCCGAGGCTGACGCAGAGGGCCAGCACCACCAGGGCAGCGATGTCAGTGAAGATCGTGCCGCCGATCGCCACCGTGACGCATTCTTCCCGCATGGCGCCGAAGCTGCGCACGATCGGGTAGCCCAGGGGGGTGTGGGAGGCCAGGATCGACCCGATCAGGACCGCGCTCACGAGCGGGTAGCCGTAGGCGAATCCCAGCACCGTGCCCGCCAGCATCGGCAAGGTGAAGGTGAGCAGGCCGAAGCGGAAGGAGCGGGCCCGGATCCGCTGGAACTCCCCCAGGTCGATTTCCAGACCGGCGATGAACAGCAGATAGATCACCCCCACGTCCGAGAGCAGGCGCACGGTCTCGTTGCTGGAGACGAGCCAGGCGAGTCCATGGGGACCGATCGCCACCCCGGCCACCAGCAGTCCGACCAGATCCGGCAGCCGCAACGGTCGCACCAGGGGGGGCACCACCACGCTCAGCACCAGCAGCAGGGCGAAGATCGCCAGGGGATTGCCGGCCAGGAAGGTGCCCACGGGGATGGAAAGGGATGGCAGGGGTGTCCTCCAGGCCGTCCTAGGAGCGCCGCCGCGGGCGGTCGCCCTCCCCGCGTTGTCTTGTAACGGGCGCGCACCCGCCGGCGTCCCCCAGCAGAATCATCGGCATGACGCGTACCGCCTGGAGCCAGCACTGGTATCCGGTGGCCTATCTGCGGGACCTCGACCGCACCCGGCCCACCGCCTTCACCCTGCTGGAGGAGGACCTGGTGCTCTGGTGGGATGGCGCCGGCCCGGTCTGGCGCGCCTTCGCCGATGTCTGTCCCCACCGCCTGGTGCCCCTCAGCCAAGGCCGCCTCAATGGCGCCGGCCAGCTGGAGTGCCCGTACCACGGCTGGACCTTCGCCGGCGATGGCCACTGCACCGCCATCCCCCAGGCCGAGGCGGGGGCGACCCCCAGCGCCGTCCGCTCCAGCTGTCGGGCCTACGCCACCGCCGAGGCCCAGGGTCTGCTGTTCGTGTTCGCCGGAGAGGCGGACGGGTCCGCCGCGGTGCCCCTGCCCCTGGTGCCGGTACTGGAGGAGCCGGGCTGGTTCGTGCAGGACACCTTCCGGGATCTGCCCATGGATGCCCTCACCCTGCTGGAGAACGTGCTCGATGTGAGCCATGTGCCCTTCACCCACCACCGCACCGTGGGCAAGCGGGAGAACGCCGCCCCGGTGGCCGCGACGATCACCAGCTCAGGCCCGGAGGGCTTCACGGCCCTGTGGCAGGAAGGGCCCCGCAAGGGAACGCTCGGCAGCCAGTCCACCACCTTCGCCGCCCCCGGCCTGATGTGGCATGAGCTCACGGCGCCGGGCTTCGCCCGGATTCTCACGGTGGTCTACGCGACGCCGATCCGCCGGGGCGAATGCCGCCTGTTCGCCCGTTTCCCTTTCCAGTTCGAGTCCCGCCTGCCGCCCCTGCTGCTGGGCCTCCGGCCCCGGTGGCTGCAGCACATCGCCAACCACACCGTGCTGGAGGACGACCAGGTGTTCCTGCACTGGCAGGAGCGGGTGCTGGAGCAGCGTGGGCGCAGCGGCGGGGCCGAGCGGGCGTTCTTCCTGGCCACGGGCGCCGATGTCTATGTCAAGGCCCTGCACGACTGGGTCAATGACCACGACGGCGACCCCTTCCCCGGCCAGCCCCTGCCCCCCCGCCTCGACCAGACGGCGCTGATGGACCGCTGGCACAGCCACGGGCAGCACTGCTCCGCCTGCCGTGGCGCCCGGCGCGGCCTGCGGCGCTGGCGGCCCCTGTTGCAGGCCATTCCCTGGTTGGCCCTGCTGGCGGTCGCCTGGTGGCAGACCCCCCAGGTTCTGGTGGTGGGGCTGCTGCTGGCCGGTGCCGCGTTGCTGCTGGCCCAGTGGTTCGATCGCTGGGAACGGCTGCTGCTGGTGGGGGATGGTGCCCCGCCCCGCAACCGGCCCGACTGAGCCGCCTGCAGAGGCGGTCTCAGCCCTTCCAGCCGGCCAGGTGGGAGGCGGAAGCGGAGCGCACCAGGGAACGGGCGGCGGCCAGGGCCGGCGCCAGGTTGCTGGAGCTGAAGGGGGGCAGGGGGCGGCTGCGCAGCCAGGCTCCCCAGCGGAACTCGTGGAAGGGGATCAGGGGCGCCGGATCGATCATGCCCTCCTTCTTGAGGCGCCACACCAGGGAGCGGTAGGGATCGTCCTGGAGATCCGGCAGCCGCTGCGGCAGGGCCGCCGGTGCCAGGGGGCCATGGCCGCGGCCGTCATAGAGGTACAGCCAGCCGCGCTCCTGCAGCTCGGCCAGCACCGCCTCGGGGGGGGACCCCGGCAGATCGAGGACCAGGTAGCCATAGGCCTGGGCGGATGGATCGATCTCGATCAGCCCCCGCAGGCGATGGTGGCGGTCGACCATCCAGAACTCCCCGGCCCCACCGAGTACCAGGGGCACCGGTTTGCCGCGCAGATAGCGCAGCCGCTGCTCGGCCGTTTCCTGCGAAAAGTCCTGCTGGCGACTGCGCACCTCCGCCAGGCCCACGCACATCTGGGTGGGCTGGAGGTCGGCGATGGCGACGCTGAACAGTTCCGCCCTGGGTCCCGGTGGGGGCAGGGGCCGGTAGGGGGGCAGATGCAGGCTCATGGGTGCCGGTGGCTGAGCCCCATCCTGGCGGCATCCCGGCTGGTCCCAGCCGCGGGAATAGGGTCGATCCACGCGCAGACGTCCATGACCACCGCCCCTGACCGAGACGGCGCCCTGGCCGGACCCCACGGCCCGATCGGTGTGCTCGTCTGCGGCCACGGCAGTCGCAACCGTCTGGCGGTGGCCGAGTTCGCCTCCCTGGCCCACCAGCTGCAGCACCACCTCGATCCCGTGCCCGTCGACCACGGCTACCTGGAGTTCGCCCGGCCGATCCTGCGCGACGGCCTGGACGCCCTGCGCCAGCGGGGCGTGCGCCATGTGCTGGCGGTGCCGGCGATGCTGTTCGCCGCCGGCCATGCCAAGAACGACATCCCCTCGGTGCTCAACACCTACGCCGCCGAGACGGGGCTGCGCATCGACTACGGCCGGGAGCTGGGGGTGGATCTCAAGATGATCCAGGCCGCCGCTGCCCGGATCCGCGCCAGCCTCGAGGCCGCCGATGCCGCCGCCGTCGCCGCTGGCCGCAGCCCCGTGCCGCTGCACGAGACGCTGCTGGCGGTGGTGGGGCGGGGCTCCTCCGATCCGGATGCCAACTCCAACGTCGCCAAGGTGACCCGGATGCTGGTGGAGGGCTTCGGCTTCGGCTGGGGGGAGACGCTCTATTCCGGCGTCACCTTCCCCCTGGTGGAACCGGGCCTGCGCCAGGCGGTCAAGCTCGGCCACCGGCGCATCGTCGTCTTCCCGTATTTCCTCTTTTCCGGGGTGCTGGTGAGCCGAATCCGGCAGCACAGCGAGCGGGTTGCCGCCGACCATCCAGAACTGGAGATGGTCCAGGCCGGGTACCTCGGCGACCATCCCCTGGTGCTGGACACCTTCCGCGAGCGGGTCGCCGAGGTGCTGGGGGGGGAGGCCAACATGAACTGCTCCCTGTGCAAGTACCGGGCCCAGGTGCTGGGCTTCGAGCGGGAAGTGGGGGCGCCCCAGCACAGCCACCACCACCATGTGGAGGGGCTGGTGGAGAGCTGCACCCTCTGCGAGCGGGAGTGCACGGGAGCCTGCCAGCCAGATGGGGTGCCCCTGCCGCTGGGCGGCTCTGCGGCTGGCCACGACCACGACCATGACCACGACCACGGCCACGGCCACGGCCATGGGCACAGTCAGGGGGGGCACCACCACCATCCGATCTATCCCCACGCCGACCACCCCCTGGGCCCCCTCACCCTGCGGCGCCCTGCCGACTGAGCCTGCGCGTCAGGGTCTGCTGGCCTCGCCGGTCTCATCCAGTGCTGAGTCCAGAGAGACTCTTATCTGATCAATGTTTCCGATCAATCGGGGCTTTCCCCCACATGGAGGCCGTTTTCCCCCGATTCAAGGGTCTTTTTCCACAGATGGCCCCCTCTCGGCTGCGCTGGGACACGGGGGCTGGGGAAAGTGAATGATTGCTCGGATCAGCCTTGACAGGGCTCGCCAGCGGCCATCGGCTGCAGGCGTGTTGTGGGACACACCGGCCCCGGCCCAGCCGGGGCAACGAGTCTCACCACCCCAGGCCGATGCTGGCTTCCGTGAAGACGGTTTTGACGCTGGGCCTCCCCTGTGGCGTACTTAGGACGACCCCAGCCGACCCGCACCAGCATGGCCATGGATCCAGAGTGCCCGGGGTGCCTCGACGACGCGGCAAGCGTCAGCCTGGAAGCGGAGGTGCCGGAGGTGCTCTACGAAGGCATGCGGGATTTCATCAAGACCCATCCGCACTGGGATCAGTACAGCGTCATCACCTCAGCCCTGGCTGGATTCCTGTTCCAGAACGGTTGCCAGGAGCCCGTCGTTTCCCAGCACTACCTCGACGGTCTCTTCCAGAAGCCCTGAGACAAAAAAAAAGCGAGGGTGCCAACCCCCGCTGATGGTTTTCTCCCTTGCCCGACCCTTTGGAGGTCGCCCCGCCATTGTGCGCAGGCTTCGCTGGGAAGACTGTGGTGATCGACACCACCTTCCCCCTCGTGTGACGGCTCCCTGACCGGCGCGGTCAGCCTCGCCGCATCCGCTCCGCGGCGGCGGCGCAGGCGCGCCAGGTGATCGCCATTTCGGTGAGGGTGGGGCTCTGCCAGCCGGCGCTGGGCCAGCAGGAGCCATCGGTCACCAGCACGTTGGGGGCACCCCAGCAGCGGTTCCAGGCATCGACGACGCCCGCCTCCGGGGTGCCTGCCATGCGGGCCCCGCCCAGTTCATGGATGTAGTACCCGGGTGGCGGCGCCTCGGGCCGCACCGCCAGGCTGCTGCGGATCATGGGCTCCAGCAACGGCAGCACGAACAGCTCTTCGATGGGTCGGATGCGGCCCCCTGCCGAGGCCACGACGGCCTCCATGCGCCCCTGCATGTGGGCCACCATCGCCTGCTCATTGCGCCCCCAACGGCAGTCGATGTGGGGGATGGGCAGGTCCCAGGCATCGGTGCGGTCGCCATCGAGGCTCACCCGGTTCTCCGCCCGGGCCAGCACCTCCCCAGGGCCGATCAGGAAGCCCACCGCCTCCCCGGGCCGGCGCCTGAGCAGGGCGGGGGGATCGAAGCGCTGCAGGGCCGCCCAGATCCCGTAGCCGCGCAGAAAGTCCTCCTGGCTGCGCTCGTCCAGATTGACCGTGTTGGGGATGAAGCAACTGCCGGCACCCGAGAGCTCGGCGGGTTCGGCCGGCGCGGCGATTGACGGGATCGAGAAGAACCGGCTGGTGGAGATGTGGTCCATCAGGAAGCGGCCCAGGCTGCCGGAGGGATCGCGGAGGCCGCCGCTGCGGGTGGCCTCGCTCGAATGCAGCAGCAGTCGCACGGTTTCGATCGTCGAGGCGCAGAGCACGATCAGGGGGGCGGGGACGCGCTCCCGCCGGCCGCTCGTCGCCTCCACCAGCACCACCGCCTCGGCGCGAGCACCCCCGGCCGCCATCTCCAGATGGCTCACCACCGCCCCGCTGCGCAGCTGCACCCGGCCGGTGGCCAGGGCCCGGGCCAGGCTGCGGCCCTGGGCGCTGGAGGGCGGCCAGGGGGCCGCCGGGGTGGGCGTGTGCAGGCGGAAGCCGCGGGAATGGATCAGGGGCAGGCCCAGATCTCTGGCGATCGCCCCCTGCAGGTGTCGCTCCCCCGGCGTGAACGGCAGCGGCGGCAGGAACTGACCGTCCGGCAGCTGGGCAAGACCATCCCGCTGGCCGTGGACCCCCAGCAGGGTTTCCAGGCGGTCGTAGAAGGGCGCCAGCTCGACGGTTCCGATCGGCCAGGCCGGGCCGTGGCCATCCCGCCGCGCCGCCTGGAACTCCGCCTCCGACAGGCGCAGGGTGATGCCACCCCAGGTGAGGCTCTTGCCACCCACCTGGCGGCCCCGGGTCCACAGGAACGGGGCGTCCGGCGGCGTGCTGTAGGGGTTCTGCCGCTCGTCGACGAACAGCTCGGGGTTGTGTTTCCAGAACCCGGGATGGTGACGCTGCAGGCGTTGGCGGCCGCTGCTGAGGTGGGCGAGACGGCGCAGGCTGTTGAGTGGCTCGCTGCCCAGGGCCCGCCGGGCGGGGAGCTCCGGCCCCGCCTCCAGCACCAGCACCCGCAGCCCTGCTTCCGCCAGCACCATGGCGGCCACCGATCCGTTGGCCCCCGCCCCCACCACCACAGCGTCCCAGGGGGTCTCGCTGCTGGGAGCTGGGGATCGGGCGGCGGACATCGGCAGGCGAACCGGTCCCGGCATCATGCAGGAGCGACGGCTCGCCGCGGCAGGCCACAGCGACGACGCAGGGCCTCGATCAGACGGGGCACGGCATCGGGCTGACCCTGGAGATAAAAGGCTTCCTGTTCGGCCAACCGATGGTGGTGGTAACGGGTGGTGAGGATGCCACCGATCTCCTGGCGCACCACCGGCGGCATCGGCGGCAGACGCCAGCCGATCGGGGTCACCTTGCCGGTCGGGCAGCTCTGGACCGCATGCACCGCCTCGTGGAGGAAGGTCTGACGGGCGATGCCCAGTTCGAAACTGATCGGGGCGATCCAGATCCTGCGCGAACCGGCCTCAAACAGTCCGTAGGCCCCCCGCAGCGGCGGTGCGCTGATCTGGAGCCTGAAGCCGAACCGCTGCAGCTCCCGAACCAGGGGCTGCAGGTCGGCTGGCAGGGCGCCCAGGGGTTTCGGTGCCAGGGGGGACTCCGCCGCCTGAACAGGGATCGCATCCGGCTGGGGAGGAAGGGCCGGCAACATGACCTGGGTCGGGGGGGTCTCGGGGCCATAAAACAGCAACCCCCCAGCCGGTGGCTGGAGGGTTGCTGGATGAAAACCCTTGGCTGGGCTTCGGAGTTGGTGGCGGGGAGGAGATTTGAACTCCTGACCTTCGGGTTATGAGCCCGACGAGCTACCAGACTGCTCTACCCCGCGTTGCACCTGGTAATTGTATCAGCCGATGCCCCCGCCTCAGGGGCGGGCGCCGTCGAAACGGAGCTCGCCGATCACCTCCAGGCGCAGGTGGTCGGCGGGGACCAGGTAGCGCTGGCGCAGGTCCACCAGGGTGGTGGGGGTGAGCCATTCCAGCTGTTCCAGCAGGTGCAGGGCCACGGCCTGCTTGGCGCGCCTCGCCCCGTCATCGACCTTGATGGCCACCCCCATACCTTCGCCCACCCGGCTCAGGCACTGGATGCCCTCGGCCCCGCCTTTGCTGAGCACCTGGCCGTGGCCCAGGCGCATCACTTCGGTGTCGAACGCCCCTTCGCCGGCGATCAGCTCCGGGTGGGCGAGCATCGCCCGGCTGAGCCGCTCCAGGTCGGCCTGCTCACCGCCACCGAGGTGGGCGAACAACAGCGCCATCTGGGCCAGCTGCAACTGCAGGGTGGGGGCGCCGCAGTCGTCCCGGGCGCTGATCAGCTCGGCCCCCGGCAGCCCCAGCAGTTCCCCGACCCGCTTGACCACCGCCTGCTGCAGGGGATGGTCGCTCTGCAGGTAGCTCTCGAGGGGCCAGTGCA
>NZ_JAGQBG010000046.1 GCF_024345515.1 Cyanobium sp. N5-Cardenillas | reverse complement strand
AGAGTGAGGGCCAGGCCGGAGCGCACGGCGGCCGTATCCGCCACGACGAGCCGATCAAGGGCGACCACCAGCGCCGTGGGCTGATCTCGGTTGGTGACCAGAGCTATGGCATCAGCCTCCGCAGCACGGATCACCGTGGAGGGGTTGCTCTTGAGCTGGCGGATCGTGAAGGCCTGCACTGGTTCCCCCGTACTGTGGGCACAATCTAGTCCCACGTTCCGTAGGAACACCATCAACTGGGCCCGCTGGGGCCCGGGCGATCCCCTGGCCGCCGCTGCCTAGGATCGGCCCATCTTGTGGAGGCCCTCGGGGGCCGCCTGTCGCTGCCCCTTATGACCGACGTTCCCGCCCAGCGGATCCGTAATTTCTGCATCATCGCCCACATCGACCACGGCAAATCGACCCTGGCCGACCGCCTGTTGCAGGACACCGGCACCGTGGCGGCCCGGGACATGCAGGCCCAGTTCCTCGACAACATGGAGCTGGAGCGGGAACGGGGCATCACGATCAAGCTCCAGGCCGCCCGCATGGAGTACAAGGCGGCCGACGGCCAGACCTACATCCTCAACCTGATCGACACACCTGGCCACGTCGATTTTTCCTATGAGGTGAGCCGCAGCCTGCTGGCCTGCGAGGGCGCCCTGCTGGTGGTGGATGCCAGCCAGGGGGTGGAGGCCCAGACGCTGGCCAATGTGTACCTGGCGCTGGAGAACGATCTGGAGATCATTCCGGTGCTCAACAAGATCGACCTGCCCGGGGCCGATCCCGACCGGATCAAGGCGGAGATCGAGGCGATCATCGGCCTGGATACCTCCACGGCCATCAATTGTTCCGCCAAGACCGGCCTGGGGGTGCCCGAGATCCTGCAGGCGGTGGTGGATCGGGTGCCGGCGCCGCCGGACCAGGCCGATGAACCGCTGCGGGCCCTGATCTTCGACTCCTACTACGACCCCTACCGGGGCGTGATCGTTTATTTCCGGGTGATCAGCGGCGTGATCGCCCGCAAGGACAAGGTGCTGCTGATGGCCAGCGGCAAGGTGGTGGAGCTCGACGAGGTGGGCGTGATGGCGCCCGACCAGCGCCAGGTGGACAGCCTCCATGCCGGCGAGGTGGGCTATCTGGCCGCCTCGATCAAGGCGGTGGCCGATGCCCGCGTCGGCGACACGATCACCCTGGCGGCCAATCCGGCGGCCGAGCCACTGCCCGGCTACGCCGAGGCCACGCCGATGGTGTTCTGCGGCCTGTTCCCCACCGATGCCGACCAATACCCCGACCTGCGCGAGGCGCTCGACAAGCTGCAGCTCTCCGACGCGGCGCTGAAGTTCGAGCCGGAGACCAGCAGCGCCATGGGCTTCGGCTTCCGCTGCGGCTTCCTGGGCCTGCTGCACATGGAGATCGTGCAGGAGCGGCTGGAGCGCGAGTACGACCTCGACCTGATCGTCACCGCCCCTTCGGTGATCTACCAGGTGAACATGATCGACGGCAGCACCTTGATGGTGGACAACCCCGCCACCCTGCCCGATCCCCAGAAGCGGGAATCGATCGAAGAGCCCTATGTGAAGCTGGAGATCTACACCCCCAATGTGTACAACGGTGCCCTGATGGAGCTGTGCCAGGAGCGGCGCGGTGAGTTCATCGACATGAAATACATCACCACCGACCGGGTGACGCTGCACTACGAGATGCCGCTGGCGGAAGTGGTGACCGACTTCTTCGATCAGATGAAGAGCCGCACCAAGGGCTACGCCTCGATGGAGTACAGCCTGATCGGCTATCGCCGCAACGAACTGGTGCGGCTGGATGTGCTGATCAATGGCGAGCGGGCCGATCCCCTCACCACGATCGTGCATCGCGACAAGTCGTACAACGTCGGCAAGAGCCTGGTGGAGAAACTCAAGGAGCTGATTCCCCGGCAGCAGTTCAAGATTCCCATCCAGGCCTCGATCGGCAGCCGCATCATCGCCAGTGAGAGCATCAGCGCCATCCGCAAGGACGTGCTGGCCAAGTGCTACGGCGGTGACATCTCCCGCAAGAAGAAACTGCTCAAGAAGCAGGCCAAGGGCAAGAAGCGCATGAAGGCCATGGGCCGGGTGGAGGTGCCCCAGGAGGCCTTCATGGCGGTGCTGAAGCTGAATCAGTGAGATCGCTCACGGGCTCAGGCCCAGCGGCAGGACGTCTCGATTCTCAGACCGTTCCAATAGAACCTGGGCATCGCCGTAGATTCGCGATGCCCATCAAAGCTGATCGTTGTGGCCAAACATTCCGTTCAGGCTTACATCGAGGATGTTCCACTCTGGGATGATGGCTCTTCCCTCGCGGGTCCACCGCTGTCGGGAATGCAGTGGTTTGTGTGGAGCCTGGCCACGGCCGGCAAGTTCTTCGAGGGCATGATTGTGTTCATGCAGGGGGTCGGCTTACCGCTGATTGCCCGGGAGTTCATGCTCACGGATCTGGACAAGGGGCTGGTGACGGCGGCCACCCTGGCGGGGATCCTCTGCGGGGCCCTGCTGCTCGGAGGGCTGGCCGATCGGCTCGGGCGCAAACCCGTCTTCATCGGCGAGATGGTGCTGCTGCTCGTGGCGTTGCTGGTGGCTGCGGCCTCCCCCAATCCATCGGTGCTGATCGGCAGCCTGTTCGTCATCGGGCTGGCCCTGGGCGCCGATTACCCCACCGCCCACCTGGTGATCTCCGAAAGCATTCCTGCCGCCATCCGCGGCCGGCTGGTGCTGGGTGCCTTCAGCTTCCAGGCCATTGGCGCCGTGCTGGGTACCGCCATCGCTGCCGTGGTGCTCAGCTCCAGTGCGTCTCTGGATGCCTGGCGGATCTTCTTCCTGGTGCCCGTCGTGCCGGTGGCCGCGGTGATCTGGGGCCGCCTGTTCCTGCCGGAGAGCAGCCACTGGCTCTACAGCCAAGGCTTCCCCGAGAGGGCTGAGCAGCAACTGCGCAAACTGCTCAACCGCCAGACGCTCACCCTGGCCAAGGTGGACCGGCTGAAGGAGATCCGTCGGGATCAGCGCAGCCACGATGTGATGAAGCTGTTCCGCGGTAAGTATCTCCGTTCCACCATTCTGGCCTCCGTGCCCTGGTTTCTTCAGGATCTCTCCACCTACGGCATCGGCATCTTCACCCCGGTGATCATCACCTTGGCCTTCGGTGGTCAGGTTCACGAGAACACCGTGGCGGCGCTGATCCAGAACGATGTGGTGGCCGCCCGAGGCACGGCACTGATCGATGTGGGCTTCCTGGTGGGGATCGCGGTGGCGATCGTCCTGGCCGATCGCTGGGGCCGCATCCCGCTGCAGGTCACCGGCTTCATCGGCTGTGCCGTCGGTCTTGCCCTGGCTGGATTGGGTGGCAGCGGATCCAGCGGCAACCTGCCCCTGATCGTGGCCGGTTTCGCGCTGTTCCAGTTCATGACGAACTTCGGCCCCAACGCCACCACCTATCTGCTTGCCGGTGAACTCTTCCCCACCAAGATCCGAGGGCTTGGAGCCGGATTTGCCGCTGCCAGCGGCAAGGTTGGCGCTGTGCTGACGGCGTTCTTCTTCCCCACGCTCCTGAAGGACTGGGGCACCGGGACGTTGCTGTCGGTGCTGGTGCTGACGTCCCTGCTGGGCGCGGCGGTGACCTGGATCTACCGCATCGAACCGATGGGCCGGGACATGGAGGCCCTCTGAAGCGTTGACGGTCGGCCCTTTCAGCCCCAGTCCGTCGCGCGGCGCCGGTGCTGCTGCACCGGCCCGGTGGTGTCGGTGCGGAAGAACAGGGCAGGGGTGAGCCCCAGCCGCTGCATCTGGCGCCGTCCGCGGAGCTGCATCAGGATCAGCCCGGCGCCGGTGATGCCCTGCAGCAGCAGGGTGGTGATCAGGCGCACGGGGTTGAGCAGGTGCTGCTGCAGCGGTGTGATCGGCGCCAGCTGCCGCTGGCTGAACAGGCTGGCGGCGTCGTGGATGGTGACCGCCGGCAGCAGCAGCAGCAGGATCAGCCCCAGGGGCAGCAGGGTGCGATGCAGCGCCCCGGTCCAGGGTTGTTCGCGGCGGTGGCGCCGATGGCCGCCGCCGAGCAGGTAGAGGCCGAACCCCACGGGCAGCAGCGGCAGGGCGGGGGAGAGGCCGATCAGGCCATTGAGCCGGCCCGCAGGAGCCTCGACGCTGGCGAAGCTCCCCGCCAGCAGCAAGGTGCTCAGCTCCAGCACCAGCAGCAGCAGCCCCACCAGCCGCAGCTGGCCCAGGGAATAGTCCAGCTGGTGGCGGTTGACGATGCCGTCGACCTCCTCGCGGGTGTCCGTGTGCCGGCGATGGTTCATGGGCCGCTGGTGCGTCATTTCCATGGCAACACTGACAGGCGAGGCTCGGGTCAGGGGCCAACAAGCCAGATCTGAAATTCAGCCGGCGTCAGGATTAACAAGGGGTGCAGCTGGTTCTTCAGGGCGAGCAGATCGCCATCCCCGCTGACGAGGACCGGCACGTCAGCCGCCAGGGCCAGGTCGAGAAAGACCTGGTCCTTCGGGTCACGAACCTGGAGCTGACCAGCCTGAATGGGGCCAGGGTGGATTTCACACCAAGGCAGCACATCCGCTAGCAGCCGATCGATGTCGGGCCGCTCGAGCCGAAACTTGGGGTAGGTCAGCACCCGAATCAGCTCGCGGGCGGAGGATTCGGTCAGCACAGGTGTGATGGCGGCTGTCTGCCAGGTCCGGCGCAGCCAGGCCAGGCGGCCGGTCTCGAACAGCAGCGCAGACACCAACACGTTCGTGTCGAGAACGACGCGGATGGTCACGCCTGGCGGGACCAGGCCACCGCCGCGGCCACATCCGCCTCCGTGATTCCCAGCTCCTTCAGGCGGGTCCGAACGTGGGAGGCCGCACCTGGGTGGACGGGTGTGAGCACGATGCGGCCGTTCTCGGTGGCCACGTCGTAGTAGTCAGCGATTCCGACAGCCTCCACCACAGCCTTGGGCAAGGTGAGCTGGTTCTTGCTGGTGCGCTTGGCCAGGACCATGGACGCCGCCGGCTTTGTCCGGAAACAAGGATTCCTTACTTTAGGCCGGTGGGAGCTTGGTGACCTCCTGGGGGAACCCTGGAAAGGTGTTCGCTGCCATCGCCATGCCCACGTTGCATCGCCACCGATCCCGAGAGCAGGGCTTTGTCCTGCCCCTGGCCATGGGGGCGTCCCTGGTGCTGCTGCTGGGGAGCCTCTCGGCCCAGACCGCCAGCCTGCAGGTGCGGCTGCAGGGGGTGCGGGAGCAGCAGCAGCGCCGGGCCGAAGACCGGCTCGCCTCGGCGGGCCAGCAGCTGCTGGCCGACCTGCAGCGCAGCCATCCCTGCCTGCTGGCGCTGCCGCTGCAGCAGTGGGACCTCCAGGGTCTGGCCTGCGCCCCCGCCGCCACGATCGCCTCCCTCAGGGCCGGCCAGGTGCTGGGCAGCCCCTACCGACTGGTGGACTGGCGCCCGCAGCTGACCCCGGCCGAACTGCTGCTGGAGGTGGGAGCCGTCGGCGGCCAGCCGGCGCGGCAGGGGGCCTTCGCGGTGCAGCTGGCGCCGGGGCAGCCGCCGGCCCAGCCGCAGCCGCAGATCACCGACGTGCGCCTGGTGGGGCTGCGGGGGGTGGCGCCATGAACTTGATCGAAGTGCTGACCGGGTCGGTGGTCTTTGCCGCCTCGGCCGGATCCTCCCTGCAGCTCTGGGGGCTGGCGGCCGCGGCCGCCGTGGCCGAACAGCGCCAGCAGGAGCGGATGGAGCAGGCGGAGGTCGCCCTGTTGCGGGCCGAAACCTCCCTGCGCAGCCTGGCCCCTTCCGCGGGAGACTGCACGGCGGCGACGACCCAGCTGCTGCAGGCCCTGGCGGCCCAGCCCCTGGCCCCGGGGCTGGACCGCCAGCTGGAGGTGTCGGCCAGCGGTGATGGGGTGGTGCTGCGGCTGGCGGTGGCCGGCGAGGCCGAAACACGCCAGCGGCTCTACGTGCCGGCGGTGCTGGGGCTCTGCGCAGGGGCGCAGGGAGGCGGCGGTGGCACGGTCTGAGATGGGCGGCTTCACGCTGCCGGAAACCCTGCTGGCGCTGGTGCTGGTGGGTCTGCTGGCCCAGCTGGGGCTCAGCTCCGCCAGCCGGGACCTTGCCGATGCCCGCCTGGAGGGGGCCAGCCGCCGGGTGATGGTGGGGCTCGAGCGGGGGCGCGATGCCGCCCTGCGCCTGGGCCAGCCCTGCGTGCTGGCGCTCTCCGCCGACGGCTGGCAGGAACCCCAGGGCGGCAGCCTGCCGGCCTGCGAGGGGGCCGGCCTCGATCTGGGGGAGGGCCTGGGCGGAGGGGCGGTGAGCCTCAGCCACAACCTGCCGGCCGCCGTGCGCTTCACCAGCAACGGGCTGATCATCGACGGCGGCACCGTGCTGCTCAGCACCGAAGGCACCGACCTGGTGCGCTGCGTGGTGGTGGCCCTGCCCCTGGGGATCACCCGCCTGGGACGGCAGGGGCCGGGCGGCTGCCTGCCGGATCCGCGGCCCTGAGCCGCCTGTGTTGTTTTGAAGGGAGAAGCGCCATGGCGTTACTGCGTTCCAGGACGATCTCAGCCAGCAAAGCGACAGGCTTTTCGCTGGTGGAGCTGATGGTGGCGGCCTGCCTGGGGCTGCTGGTGTGGGGGGTGGTGCTGCAGGCGCTGGTGGCCGATGGCCGTCAGGTGGATCGACTGGTGCGGCAAGTGCGGGAGCGGGGCCAGCAACAGCGGGTGCTGGCCCTGCTGCGGGGCGATCTGCAGCGGGCCACCCGGGTGGACCTCGCCCTGGGGGTTGGGGCCGCCTGCGGCCTGGGCGGGCGGGATCCGGTGCTGCAGCTCACCACAGCGGAGGGGCCGATCACTTACACGGTGGGCAGCGCTCCGAGCGCCATCTGGCGGGGCCGGGTGCTGATGCGCTGCGGCCCCGCCTTCGGGCTGCATGGTGAACCGAGCGCGGGAGCGGCCCAGAATCGGGTGTTGCTCGATGGGCTCAACGATCCTGGGCTGGAGGCTGCCCTGGAGCCGGATGGCCTGCTGCGCCTGCGGTTGCGGCAGGAATTTGAGTCCGCCGGGGGTGGTACCCAGCGGATTGAGACGGAGGCGCGGGTTCTGACAGGGAGCTGAGGTGGGGGGCCAATGGAGGCGCCGCAGCTCGCCAAGAGCGTCGGGGCTGGTCTGGAAATTCATCGCCCACTCTTGGTGGGAATATTCGGCCTTGAGGTGCTGCACAGAGCCGTAAGCAATTCAGGCCTTCTTCTGCATTTTTGGGATAGCCAGTTGCTGATCAGCCTCCCGCAAGAAGCAAGCAGAGAAGCTGATCTGCTGTGTACCTGATGAGATTCAACGTCGAGTCTTCGCCGCAGAATCGGTGGATGAAGACTCTAACTCGGTCTTCCTGGGAAAGCCCTACTGTAAGAGCCTGAACGCACTGAGCTATATGCCGAGGCCTAGTGCTTTGATGGCAAGGCTTAGGCCGTCCTTCTCATTCATCAGATTGTAGCCCTCTTGGTTGCGAAGAAACCATAGATAATCCAGCTCCGGCATATTGAGTGCGCTCACATCAGGCAAAACTGTTGATCTAATGGAGGGCTGCGGCGAGCGCCAGACGAGGGCCTGGGGATTGCCATCGGTGATGATGGTGCAATAACTGAGCAGCGGGTGGAAGGTGCGGATCAGAGGGATCACCTTGTAGGTATCGCCATGCCAGGCATTGCTAGGATCGCCGGTCATGAACTGACGCATCATCACCGCCTCGACCTGATCGCGATTACAGGAATAGACGTCACTGGGAAAGACGTCATCCAGAAGGATGATCGAGCGCTCGGGGGTGATGAGCAGTGCGTTGCAGAAATCTCGATAGGTCTGCTCCCAGGTGTGCAGGCCATCGAGGAAGACTAGGTCGTATTTGAAATCTCTCCTGACATCGCAGAAAAAGTTGTCGCTTGCGATCTCGAAGTATTCGATCGAATCCCCTCTCGGCGCCGTCTCCCTGTCGAACAGGAACTTTGGATCGACGGCGGTCTTGAAGGCCGCGGAGACCTCGAAGAATGTCTGTCCGGTTTCCACACCCACCTCCAAATAACGGGCAGGTGAGGCCATCGCCGCCAACAGCGTGTTGAGGCGTCGTGCCGAAGCGTTAACGAAGAACATGGTCTGGGCGTCGGGCTGGGCGCTGGCCGAGGATTCGGACATAGTTAGAGACTCTGCTTGGGAAGGGGTCGGCAGGCTTCAGGGATCGGCGCGGCTCGGAGCTGCCTGCTGGCGCTGGGTGATCACGGCTTTCAGGCAGAAGTCTTCGAAGTGGCGAATGTAATCCATGCGATCGAAGACGCGATGGTTGTTGGCCAGGATCGAGGCCTTGAGGTTGCGTCGACGCTCCGGGTCGTTGCAGAGCGCTGTCACCAGGGAGACGTACTCCTCCTCGCTCGCCGCGATCGGCGGGTTGTCGATGCCCATTTCACGGTAGCCGCTGGCGACGACGCGAGAGCGCAGATTCGTGCCTTCGAGGGTGACGATGGGAGTGCCGACGAAGGAGGCCTCGAAAAAGGTGATCCCTGAGCCGTAGTAGATGGGATCGAGCAGCACGTTGATGCAATTGCACAGGCTATGGTACTCAAGGCGTCCCATGCAGGCCAGTGGGATGCAGCGCTCGCGCACACTGGGAGCATTCCTCGAGAGTCGCTCCAGAAACAGTTGGGTTCTCGAGGGAATTGAGTCTTCCACGAAGACGAAGGCCACCTGCGGATTCGCCCGGGCGATCTTCTCCAGTAGCAGATCGAAATCGGGATGCAGCTTGTGCAGCCCCTGCAGGCAACCCACCAGCGTGTCGCCCGGGGGCAAAAAGAAATAGTCGCGCGGCAGGGGGGTGAAATTCAGGTCCGTCGTCTCGAAGTGGCACGGCAGGCCAACGGGAAGCCGAACGAGCGTCTCGGTGTAAGACTCTTCCGATCCGGCCGGCTCCAGACCTGCGGCGGAGATGTAGTAGTCGATCTCACGGATTCCAGAGGTGTGGGGAATCCCCCATCCGGTCATCTGGATCGGAGCCGTGCGAAGGAAGGGCATGATGTACTCATAGGAAGCCATGCCGAGGTCGGTGAAGAAGAGGATATCCAGCCCCTCCGAGAGCAGCATCGTGTAGGCGTCGGCAAATTCCGGCGGCAGCTGAAGGGCCCGATCGCACACCGCATCAAGGCCGTCACGCACGGCGTCCCGCTTGGAGTTCGACTTGTGGATCAGCAGCACCTCGAAGCGCTCACGATCGAGATGCCGGATGAGGCCCGAGAAGGCGATCGTGTTGCTGTGCCCTGAGAAGAACTGGGAGAGAAAGCCGATCCGCAGCTTCTTTCCTCGGGGCGTTGGCAGGGCCTGCCCCTCGGCGGCCTGGCGCTGGCGGATCTCCTGCAGCAGAGGTCCGGCGAGCCGGCGCATCAGGTCAATGTAGCGCTCCAGCAGCCGGCGGTCGTCGCGGTTGTGGTAAGCAAGCTCGAAGGTGTGCGGGATTGCCTCGTCATGCACGTCGAATTCCAGCTCCAGTTCGCTCTCCACCAGGGAGAGCCCTTCGACGAAGCGCCGGCGCGCCTCCTCGATGTCGTCCCGGCTGGCGGGAATCCCCGGCAGCAGCAGGTGGTGGTTGAGCCGGTAGATGGCGGAGTTCGGACGCATCGCCGACACCTTGCCGTAGAACATGGCAGCCTCTCGCCAGTCGGCGGTGAGCCACAGAACCATCGCCTTGCGGCAATGGTTGATGAAGGAGTCGGGGTTGATCGCCAAAGCCTTGTCGAGGTATTGCAGGCCCGCCTCGTTGCGCCGCATCCGGATCATCACGACGCTCAGGTACTCGTACACCTTCTCCGAGGTCGGGTCGAGTCGCAGGGCCCTTCCGAGACAGGCCACGGCCTGCTCGTTGTCCCCCCGGTTCGAGAGCAGTTCCGCTTCCAGCAGATGGCCCTCCAGGCTCTGGGGCAGCTCGGTCAGCCAGAGCCTTACCACCTCCAGCGCCCGCTCCTCACGGCCAGTGGCGCGGAGGGCGGCCACCCAGAGGTTCCAGGCCTCCTCTTCCTGCGGCCAGCGTTCCACGATGGGCCCACAGAGGTTCACCAGCTCCTCGTCGCGCTGTTCCACCCGCAGCACCTTGAGGCGGCTCAGCAGGGCTGGAAGGAAGTGGGGATCTCGCCCTAGAGCGCGATCAAGGAACTTCAGGGCGGGGCGGGAGAGTCCCAGCATCAACAGGCTGCTGCCGATGTTGGCCTCGGCCCGCAGGACATAGGCCGGTTCGGCGCGCAGGTGTGTAAGACAGCGGATGGCCTCTGGAAAGCGCCCGGCACTGAAGTGATCCTTCGCCTGCAGATAGAGATCCTCGGAGGTGGAGCGATCCCCAGCCTGGGCGCCGGCGGGATCAGCCATGAAGGGTCGGCATTGGGTGGCGAGGCGGCGGCGGCATAAAAAAGACGGGGTATTTCACCCCGCCGTCTGTCTCACTTGGCGTGGAAGCCTTGGCCGGATCAGCTGAACGCGCAGCTGATAGCTCCGAGAGCTCCTGCGGTACCGCCGGTGATCGTGATAGTTACTTTTGAGCTGGCTGTACTAGTTGTAACGTTAGTGGCAAGGCAGCGAACCCCTTGCGCGCCTGCGGTGAATGTACGGGCCACTGAGCCGTCTGCACCGGTCTGGCAGGTTACACCGCCGGCTGCAGTGGGCTGAACACCTACACCACCGGAGGCAATGTAGGTGGCACATTCCTTGGCGAGGCCGAGCGCTTCACCGACGGCGGCACCGGCAGAGGCCGCTGCCCGAGCACCCAGGAAGTTGGGCAGAGCAACGGCGGAGAGGATGCCAACGATCGCGACCACGATCATCAGCTCAATCAGGGTGAAGCCCTGGGCCACCTTCGACTTCTTCTCGCGCAGGCTGCGCATTAGCGCCAGTTTGGTCTTGGGGGAGATGTTCATTGGAAAGGCTGTCAAGCTCTTGACTCTCACAACTTTATGCACCAACTGACGGAATGTCTATGCGACCCTTGCCGTGGCTGGGTTGGGGTATTGGTGTAGATCCTAAGGATCAGATCCAAGGCCCTGTCTGCGATCCGGGGTATGGATTTCCCGTTTGATGGGCCCATCATGGCGGGTTTTTCATTGCCCACTAGGATCGATTAGGTACTGGATCTTGTCTTGGCCTAATGCTCCTCTAATGAAATTGACGGCCTTTTCTCGGAAGCTGGGGTGGTCGCGAGCGCCCGCCGGGGCATTTTCGATCCGGCGGCGCCTGCTGGGGCTGAGCCTGCTGGCCGTTCTGGGGGGCTATGCCCTGCTGATCGGGGCCACCGCCTTGCTGGCCAACCAGGAGCGCCGCAGCCAGCACCAGGCCACCGCGGCCTCGGTGCGCCAGTTGCTCCTGGCCCGGCGCCCTGTTCCGCAAGGCCTCGACGCCATCAGCGACACGCTGGCCCAGCTGATCAGCCCCAACTTCCTGAGCTGGGTTGAGACCGATCAAGGGGTTCCCTACGGAGCCGCCCCCCAGATCCGCCTGTTCTCCATTCCCACTGGCGTGTCACTGGCGCAGCTGCCGCGCCTGGGGGGTGGCCCCGATCAGGTGGCGGTGGTGCGGGTGGGGCAGCTCACATTTCTCACCAGCTCCCAGCAGATCCAGTTGGGGTCGAGCTCAGTTCGCGTCCGTTTCCTGGAGGACATCACCCAGAAGCTGGCCCAGCAGCGGCTGCTGCTCACCGTTCTGATGGTGGCTGCCGGTCTGGCCACTCTGTTCACGGGCCTGCTGCTGCGGCCAGTGCTGGTGCGGGGCCTGGCCCCCCTGCGTGATCTGGGTCTGCGCATGCAGGCGATCAGTTCCGACACCCTCGACAGCCAGCGGGTGCTGGTGGCCGCCCAACCCAGGGAGCTGGCGCCCATTGCCCTGGCCTTTAACGATCTGCTCGATCGCCTCTCGGCCTCCTGGGAGCGCCAGCGCAGCTTTGCCAATGGGGTGAGCCACGAACTGCGCACCCCCATCAGCCTGATCCGCAACTACGCCAGCAGCCTGCGGCGCCGCTCCCAGGATCTTTCCGACCAGCAGGCCGAGCAGCTGGCGCTGATCGAGGCGGAGGCGGGCCGCATGGGGAAGCTGGTGGCGGATCTCCTCGCCCTCACCCGCATCGATGCCAACCGCACCTTGATGCCCTTTGAGCCCTTTGATGTGGCCGAGTCGATCGAGCGCGTGGCCGAACGCCTGCGGTCGCGCTGTTTCGGCAGGCTGCGGATCTGCCCCGGTGCCACCCAGTCGGCTCGCACCTTCGCTCTCGGCGATGCCGACCGCTTCGAGCAATGCCTGGTCAACCTGATCGAAAACGCCCAGAAATATGATCCCGGTGCCGGGCCGATTCAGCTGCGGCTCGATGCCAGCCTCGATCGGGTGGTGGTGCATGTGATCGACTCCGGCCCCGGCGTGCCCGACAGCGAGAAGCAATTGATCTTCGAGCGCTTCGGACGGGGCCGCCACACCAGCGCCATTCCCGGCAGTGGCGTGGGACTGGCGGTGGTCAGGGCCCTGATGGAGGCGATGGGGGGGAGTGTTTCGGTGACGGATGGTCCCCAGGGGGGGGCGGATTTCCAGCTGCGTCTGAAGGGCGCGGCTCCCCTTCTCGGAGCATGAAGCCCACGCCCCGCACCGTCTGGATCAAGGTGGGCAGACCTTCCGGCTCCAGCTTGCGACGCAGATAGCGGATGTAGACACCCAGAAGGTTTTCATCGCCGAAGTGGTTTTCGCCCCACACTTCCCGCAGGATCTCCTCCCGCTCCACCACCCGCCCCGCCCCGCGCAACAGGCACAGAAGCAGGTCGTACTCGCGCACCGAAAGGGAAATCGCTTCGCCGGCTCGCGTCACCTCCCGGGTGGCCGTGTTCACCGTGACATCGGCACAGCTGAGCAGATCGGCATTGGCCTCACCGCGCCAGTAGGCGGTGCGCCGCAGCTGGGCGCGGATGCGGGCCAGCAGCTCCTCGATCGAAAAGGGTTTGAGGATGTAGTCGTCGGCGCCTGAATCGAGGGCTTCGACACGGTCGCGGATGTCGTCGTGGCAGGTGAGCATCAGCACGGGGGTGATGTCGCCGCTGGAGCGCAGCCGCCGGCAGATCTCGACGCCGCTGAAGTCCGGCAACGTCCAGTCGAGCAACACCAGGTCCGTTGTGGCGTCCCGCAGGTGCATCAGGGCGCCCTGGCCGTCTTCGGCTTCGCTGACGCTGTAGCCCTCGCAGTTCAGCTCGCCGGCCAGGAAGGTGCGCATGCGCTGGTCGTCCTCGACGATGAGCAGCCGCGATGGAGAGGACGCCTCCGCCATGGTCAGCGGGGCGGCCCTTCCTTCAGCATGAAGCCGACGCCACGCACGGTCTGAATCAGGGTGGGCTGGCCCGCCGGCTCGAGTTTGCGGCGCAGGTAGCGCACATAGACATCCAGGAGGTTGTCGTCGCCCAGCCAGTTTTCGCCCCAGAGGGCATCGAGGATGGCGCGGCGCTCCTGCACCTGATTGGGGTGACGCAGCAGGTGCATCAGCAGATCGAATTCCTTGGCGGTGAGATGGATCGATTCACCTCCCCTGGCCACTTCCCGGCTGGCGGGATTGACCTCCAGATCGGCCATCCGCAGAACACCACCTTCCTGTTCATCGATGCCGCTGCGGCGCAGCCGGGCCCGCACCCGGGCCAGCAATTCCTCGATCGAGAACGGCTTGATCAGATAGTCGTCGGCGCCGGAATCGAGCGCCTCCACCCGTTGCTGCACCTCATCGCGGGCGGTGAGCATCAGCACGGGGGTGGAAATGCCGCCTTTGCGCATGCGACGGCACACCTCCACGCCGCTGAAATCCGGCAGGTTCCAGTCCAGCAGCACCAGATCCCACATCTGGCTGCGGATCCTGCCCAGAGCCTGCTGGCCGCACGCCGCCTCCTCGCACTCATAGCCCTCAACGGCCAGCTCGGAGGTGAGGAAGCCGCGCATTTCAGGATCGTCGTCGACGATCAGCAGGCGGGCGCTGGTCATCGGATCGGCAGGGATGAACGACGCTTGGCCAAGGGAAAATTCAGCTCTCTGGAATTGAGAGGGGGATTCGTTTCACATTATACCAGCGTGAGAATTGTCTTGCAACCGTGTAGGAATCCTTCCTGCCTGGTTCCGCCTTCGTGTTCAGCGGGTGAAAAGAGCCCCAGGCTGGCTTGGATGGGCCGGCATGAAGGGGGTCCGGCTGTGGCCATGGGTTGCGCCAAACATCATGTCCGATCGTTCTATTCGTGGGGCAGGATCAGCGTGCACCCCTGCGCCATGGCGACGGTACGCTTCTCCCAAGCCCATCCATCGCCCGTGCACAGAACGTCACCCGGACAGGGCCCACGGATGACAACGAAGCCGTTGTACTCATGGTGCCCTTGAAGACAACACGCCACTGACACACGCACCATGGAGGCAGATCTGATCGGCAAACCCACGCTCTCGGCGCGCATGGCCCGATGGGGCATCGCCATTGTGGCGCTCTATGGCCTGATTGCGCTGGTCACGCCGCTTCTGGTGCATGGGGCCCTGCTCCCCGATCCCAATGCGGGTCTGGAAAATCCTATCTACGCTCCCCCCTCCCTCGGCCATTGGTGCGGCACCGACCGCCTGGGCAGAGATGTCTGTGTGCGCACCCTCTCCGGCAGCAGCGTGGCCCTGCAGGTGGTGCTCAGCGCTTTGCTGCTCGCCCTCGTCATCGGGGTTCCCCTCGGCATGGTGAGCGGCTACCTCGGTGGTGGTGTCGATCGTGTTCTGGTGCTGGTGATGGACACCCTTTACACCCTGCCGGTGCTGCTCCTCTCGGTGGTGCTCGCCTTCCTGCTGGGCCGGGGCCTGCCCAATGCCGCCGCCGCCCTCTGCGTGGTGTATGTGCCGCAGTACTTCCGGGTGGTGCGCAACCAGTCGGCCCAGGTCAAGGCGGAGCTGTTCATCGAGGCGGCCCGCTCCCTGGGGGCCGGCCCCGCCTGGATCCTGCGCCGCTACCTGTTTCGCAACGTGATCACCTCGGTGCCGGTGCTGCTCACCCTGAATGCGGCCGATGCGGTGCTGGTGCTGGGGGGGCTGGGATTTCTCGGGTTGGGTCTGCCGGAAACCATCCCCGAGTGGGGCAGCGATCTCCAGCAGGCATTGACGGCCCTGCCCACCGGCATCTGGTGGACCGCCCTGTTCCCCGGTCTGGCCATGTTCGTCCTGGTGCTCGGCCTGTCGTTCCTTGGCGAGGGCCTGGAAAACTGGCTGAGTGGTGCCCCGGCGGCCTCAGGCCGCTGAACGCCTGGGCTGGGACTGAATTGTTCCTGTAGCGTTTTGTTGACTCGCGGCCCTGGCCATGCCCTGGTGGTTGGATCTGGTCCTGCTGGCCTCGGCCGTCTATCTCTGGATCAAGGGCGGCAACACCCCTGACGACGTCTGGAGTGTGTTCCAGAAGTTTCTGGCCTTCGTGGCCGTGCTGGTGGTGCTGCTGGGCGGGCGCCAGCTGCTGCTGGAGATCCTGGCCCTGGCGCTCACCTTCTGGCTGCCCACCGCCGCCCGCTTCGATGGCGGTCCGATCAGCAGCGCAGACGCACCCCCCGCGGAAGCTCCTCGAGGATGGCGCCCTCGGGGCTGAGGGCGGGGTAGGGCCGGCCTTCGCGGCGGCACCAGTCGGCCACCTGGGGGTAGGCCCACTCGAACAGCAGTGGGCCATAGCGCTCCGGGGCCACCCCCTCCCCCTGGCTGGGCAGGCAGCCCTTCGCCTGCCGCTGCCGCAGCGCCTCGAACAGCAGGATCGCATTGGCCACCGACACGTTGAGCGACTGGACCATGCCCGCCATCGGGATCACGATCGGCTGGTCGATGGCGGCGGCGGTGGCCTCGCTCAGCCCCCACTTCTCCGCCCCCAGCACGAAGGCCGTGGGCCCGGTGAAATCACAACTCCGATAGTCCACCGCGTCGGCCCCCAGGTGGGTGCCGTAGATCCGGAAGCCGTCGGCCTTCAGCATCGCGATGGCGTCGGTGGTGCGCCCGTGCCGGTGCAGCGCCACCCACTTCTGGCTGCCAAGCGCCGTGCGGTTGAAGGTGGGCACCCGCCCCTTCAGGCTCACCGCATGGGCTTCGAGCACCCCCACCGCATCGCAGCTGCGCAGGATCGCCGAGAGGTTGTGGGGCTTGTCCACATGCTCAAGCAGCACCGTCAGATCCCCCCTGCGGCGATCGAGCACCGCGCGCAGGA
>NZ_JAGQBG010000045.1 GCF_024345515.1 Cyanobium sp. N5-Cardenillas | reverse complement strand
GCGGGCCCTGCGACGGCTGGCCGCCCGGCTCACCCCAGCCGGTCTGGTGGTCGTGGCGGCGGAGCAGCGCTCCCAGTGGCAGAACCGTCAGGCGGCGCAGAAGCGCCTGGTGGAGCTGATCCAGGCGGCGATCGCACCGCCGCCGCTGCCCCGCCGACCGACCAAGCCCAGCCGCGGCTCGGTGGAACGCCGCCTCAAGGCCAAGCGGCAGCGGGGATCGATCAAGAACCACCGGCGGCAGGGTCCACCGGAGGACGGCTAGGGCTCGGCGTCATCTCAGCGCGGATCTGGGCCTTGGCCGCCTGCCAGTGGCCCTCCAGCTCCGCGAGGCTGCGACCGCCCAGATCGCCTCCCAGGGCGGCCTCCACCCGGGAAAATCGGTCGAGGAAGCGGCGGTTGGTGCCGACCAGGCCCTCCTCCGGGTCGAGGCCGCACCAGCGGGCAACGTTCACCAGGGTGAAGAGGACGTCACCCAGCTCCTCCTGGGCGTGGGCCCGGTCGCCACTGGCCACCGCCTCCCGCAGCTCGTCCATCTCCTCCCGCACCTTCGCCCACACGCCCTCGATGGTGTCCCACTCGAAGCCCGCGGCGGCAGCTTTGCGCGAGATGGTCATGGCGCCGGCCAGGGCCGGCTGGCCGCGCACCTTCTCCGCCAACCGGTCGCTGAGGGGGCTGGGGGCCGGTGGCGACGCGTCAGGGCCGGTGGTGGTCCGTTCGCGCTCCTGGCGTTCAGCGACCTTGATCGCCTCCCAGCTGCGGCGCACCGCCTCGGGGTCGTCGGCCCGCTCGGCCGCCGGATCGAACACATGGGGGTGGCGGCGCACCAGCTTCGCCGTGATGGCAGAGGCGACGGCAGCCAGATCGAAGCGCCCCGCTTCGCTGGCGATGCGGGCGTGCAGGACCACCTGCAGCAGCAGGTCGCCCAGCTCTTCAGCCAGGTGATCGTCGTGGCCCTGGCGGATCGCGTCGGCCACCTCGTGGGCCTCCTCCAGCACGTAGGGGATCAGGGTGCTGTGGGTCTGGGCCAGGTCCCAGGGGCAGCCGCCCTGCGGGTCCCGCAGGCGGGCCACGACCGCCACCAGGTCGGCCAGGGCCGCCAGGGTGGTCCCATCGGCATCAGAAGCAGCTAGCGGTCGCGAACCGGACATCACGGGGAAGAAGAACCACGGAGACCATCCTTGGCGATGGCAGCGGCCGCGTGATCAGGCCAGGGCGGCGACCGCCTGCTGCAGGGCGTCGTGGCGGCTGAGGGTGGTGCGCTCCAGGGGAAGCTTGGCGTACAGCCCCAGCTTCTCGAGGCGCTGGCGCGTGGTGCCGCTGGCGCCGACCACGAACACCTGGCGACCCTTCTCGATCGCTTCCTCGACGGCCAGTTCCACCGCCAGGGCCGCAGTGACGCCGAGGTGGGAGACCTCGGTGAGATCGAAGACCACGGCCTTGCAGACGCCGATGGCGTTGTGCTCGCGGCCGATCGCCTTGGCCACCCCGAAGATCATCGCCCCGGTGAGCTGGAACAGCAGCACTTCCCCCTTGCCCTGGTCGAGCAGGGCCTTCTCTTCGGGGTTGAGCAGCAGGTCGCCATCTCCGGTGGAGATCGACTTGACCGACTTGCTCTGCAGCGCGCTCATCTTGTCGATCGTGAGGATGTTGGCGATGAACACGCCGATCCCCACGGCGGCAATCAGGTCCACCAGCACGGTGAGCCCGATCACCAGATACATGATCAGTGCCCCGGTGATCGAGATGCGGTGGGCGCGCTTGAGGAAGCCCCAGTCGACGATGTCGAAGCCCACCTTCAAGGCGATGCCGGCCAGAACGGCCTGGGGGATCTGGGCCGCCAGCCGGGCGCCGGCCAGGATCACCACCATCAGGATCAGGGCACGGCTGATGCCGGAGAGGGCGCTGCGCCCCCCCGCCTGGATGTTGACAACGGTCCCCATGGTGGCGCCGGCACCGGCGATGCCGCCGAACAGACCAGAGACCAGGTTGCCCAGCCCCTGGCCAATCAGTTCCTTGTTGGAGTCATGCTCGGTACGGGTGATGCTGTCGGCGATCACGGCGGTGAGCAGGGCGTCGATGCAGCCGAGCATCCCGAGCACCGCGGCGTCGATCATCATCACCCGCAGCTGGGGCAGGGCGAAGTGGGGCAGATGAAGCGTGGGGAAACCGGAGGCGATCTCACCGATGCGGCGGATGCCCTCGCCGCCCCCGCCCGTGAGCAGGGTGAGGGAGAGGATGGTGCCCAGCACGAGGGCAATCAGCTGTGGCGGGGCCACCTTCTTGACCTTGCCTGGGGTGAACCAGAGGATCGCCAGGGTCACCAGGGCCAGGGTGACTTCAGCGGGGCGGGCATTGGCGAACAGGGACGGCAAGGTGGTGAGGGTGCCCATCACGCCGCCCTTGGGAATGGCCTGACCGAGGAAGGGACCCAGCTGCAGCACCATCAGAATGATGCCGATGCCGCTCATGAAGCCCGAGATCACCGTGTAGGGCATCTGGGTGATGTAGCGGCCCAGCTTCAGCATCCCGAAGATGATCTGGAACACGCCGGCCAGCATCACCACGGTGAAGGCCATGGCCAGGCCGTTTTCCGGATCCTGGGCCGTAAGGCTGGCGATGACGGCGGTCATCACCACCGTCATCGGGCCGGTGGGCTCGGAGATCAGGGTGGGCGTACCGCCGAACAGGGCGGCGAACAGGCCCACCAACACGGCGCCCCAGAGACCGGCGGCGGCACCGGCGCCGGAGGCCACACCGAACGCGAGGGCCATCGGCAGGGCGATCACGGCGGCCGTGACGCCGCCGAAGAGGTCGCCCTTGATGTTTTGGGTGCTGATGTGATTCAGCAGGCGGAAAGGGGGAGGTCCTGGAGGGTCCGAAACAGTTGCCATCACTACAGACTGGTGTGGTGGGCGCAACCATAGGGGTTACTCAGGACGAGTGGGTGTCCTCAGGCGCTGCAGGACGATGGCCGAAGAGAATCGCAATCTTGCCCCATGTTGGTCGGCCCTCCCCGTCGGCGAGTTCCCACCTGCTTGTATCAGGTCCATCCGGCCTGCATCGCGCAGCACCGCCCTTGAATGCGTGCGGACTTGGGATGGAATCTGAAAAGCGATTGATGCTCAGACAAGCGGCACGCAGCCAGAGCATTGCAGAGGACCCGGCATTGCCGTTGCATGCCCAGATGCCCTGGCACGCCTGAGCTCCTGACAGAGCAGGCAGAACCAATTCAGCCAGACCAGGCCTCACTTTTCCTCGACCTAGCCTGCGACCTTGACGGCTCCGAACAGGACGTATGAATGTATGTTTTGTCCTGCCCGTAATCGACAGCAAATACTGAGCTTTCACGACTTTGCTGGGCACATCGTTCGAGCCGGGGCATAACACGTGAAAGGGATGGCTTGCTCGCCCATCAACAGCAGAACGGACGGCGATAACGATGCCTTATGGCTCATATCGCCTCAACGACGACTTCGTGAGCCTGCTACCTTCCACAGACTTCAATCAGGAGCTTCAAACTCACAACGTGAATTTCCTTTCCGACTTCATCCCGCTCTTCCTGGAGCAGTTTCAATCCCCGACCCTCGGATTCCTGATCGGGGGCATCGTCGTCGCCTCACTTGGCAGCCAGCTGGCCATTCCAGATTCGATCTACAAGTTCATCAGCTTCTTCCTGTTGATGAAGATCGGCTTGACTGGCGGGATCGCCATTCGCAACTCCAACCCCTCTGAAATCCTGCTCCCGGCACTCGCAGCGGTAATGGTTGGCATCGCGATCGTTTTCATCGGCCGCTACACCCTGGGCAAACTACCCGGCATCAAAGTGGCCGATGCCGTCGCCACCGGTGGGCTGTTCGGCGCGGTGAGCGGCTCCACCCTGGCGGCGGTGCTGCCGCAACTGGATGCCGCCAAGATTCCCTTCGAGGCCTGGACGGCCGCGCTCTATCCCTTCATGGATATCCCGGCCCTGGTGACAGCGATCGTGGTGGCGAGCGTGTACCTCAGCAAACAAAGCGGCAACGCCTCCGAAAAAGTGGAGATCTGGCCGATCATCAAGGAGAGCCTGCAGAGCTCGGCCGTCACGTCGCTGCTGCTTGGCGTGGCCCTTGGCATTCTCACCAAGCCGGAGCCCGTCTATGACAGCTTCTTCAACCCGCTGTTCCGCGGTTTCCTCGCGGTTCTGATGATCATCATGGGAATGGAGGCCGCCCAGCGCATGAACGAGCTCCGCAAGGTGGCCCAGTGGTTTGCCATCTACGCCTTCATTGCCCCCATCCTGCATGGCTTTCTGGCCTTCGGCCTTGGCCTCATCATTCACAAGATCACCGGCTTCAGCATCGGTGGCGCCGTCGTGCTGGCGGTGATCGCTGCATCCAGCTCGGATATCTCAGGCCCGCCCACCCTTCGTGCCGGCATCCCGTCGGCGAATCCCTCGGCCTACATCGGCGCTTCCACCGCCATCGGCACCCCCGTGGCGATCGCCATCTGCATCCCGCTGTTCATTGGGCTTGCCGAGATGCTGGGATGATCATCAGTCGTTAAACTTTCAAATCCACAATCAACCCGAGGCTAAGGTCGTGAGTCAACAGGTCTGGAAGCTGGTGATCGTTGCAGAGGAAATCCTCTCCAAGAAACTCATCAAGCTCATCAAGGCGGCAGGGGCCACCGGCTACACCGTCAATGCAGCAGGAGGCGAAGGCAGCCGCAATGTGCGCTCCACGGGAGAACCGAGTGTGTCGCACACCCTCGCCAACGTAAAAATTGAAGTACTCACCGGCACCCGCGAGCTGGCCGACGAAATCACCCGAGCGATCGAAGCCAAGTATTACGCGGACTTCTCTATCATCACGTACATCTACCAGGTGGAAGCCCTGCGCGATCACAAGTTCTGATCCAGCAGGATCCCTGTCTGCCAGGGCGGGACAGGGCTTTTCAATGGCGCTGGCTGCCGAGGCAACCTCTGGTCCCATGGCCCGCTCGGCCCTCGGCTCCGCCTCTCCGTCCCGATCGATCACCGGCATCGATCACCACCACTGATCGGATGGATCACGGTCTCCTGTGGATTCTGGCTCCATTCAGCCAACCAATCGCCCTTGATTCCACTAAAACTGCTCCCACCCCCAAGGCCACCGGATGAATTTTTTGCCCACGCTGCTGATGGAAGTCGGCAGCCACCAGGTTGAAGTGACGGAAACCCTGATCGGGGTTGGCCGCTTTCTCGTGATTTTCGTGGCGGCCCGCTTCATGGCCGAGCTGATGGTGCGCCTCCAGCTGCCCACCATCCTCGGCGAACTGGTCGCCGGGGTCGTGATCGGCGCCTCCGGTCTGCACCTGGTGGTGCCCCCCGAAGCCCAGGCCCAGCTGAGCGGGGCGGTGCTCGGGCTGCTGAGCTCCCTGGGCGGCATGACCCCGGAGTCCGTCAGTTCGCTCTACCGCGAGACCTTTTCCAGCCTGACGGTGGTGGCCGAGATCGGCCTGTTTTCCCTGCTGTTCCTGACGGGCCTGGAAAGCGAGCTGGATGAACTCGTGGCCGTGGGCGTCCAAGCCGGCACCGTGGCCTTCACAGGCGTGGTGCTGCCCTTTGCCGCCGGCACCGCTGGCCTCTACTACCTCTTCCATGTGGCGTTCATCCCGGCCGTCTTCGCCGGTGCCGCCATGACGGCCACCTCGATCGGCATCACGGCGAGCGTGTTCGGCGAGCTGCAGTGGCTGAAGCGCAAGGAGGGCCAGATCGTCATCGGCGCCGCCGTGCTCGATGACATCCTCGGCATCGTGATCCTGGCGGTGGTGGTGTCCCTGGCCGGTGGCGGCTCCTTCACCCTCGGCCCGGTCGTGCAGCTGTGCGTCGCGGCGGTGATCTTCGTGGCCGTCGCCCTGGTGCTCAGCCGCTTCGCCGCCCCCGCCTTCGACTGGGTGGTGGATCAGCTCAAGGCCCCCGGTGATGTGGCGGTGGCCAGCTTCGTGGTGCTCACCCTCTGCTGCTTCGCCGCCCAGGCGATCGGCCTCGAGGCCGCCCTGGGGGCCTTCGCCGCCGGCCTGATCCTCAGCGCCTCCAGGCACACCCACGACATCGAAGCCGCCGTCAAACCCCTGGTGGCCCTGTTCGCCACGGTGTTCTTCGTGCTGATCGGCACCGGCATGGACCTCTCGGTGCTCAACCCCTTCGATCCCGCCAACCGCGAGGGGCTGGTGGTGGCCCTGTTCCTGCTGGTGGTGGCCGTGGCCGGCAAGGTGGCCGCCGGCTGGACGTACACCAGCAAGGATCCCACCAACCGCCTTGTGGTGGGTCTGGGGATGATGCCCCGCGGCGAGGTGGGTCTGATCTTCCTGGGTCTGGGAACCCAGGCCAACATCCTCACTCCGGCCCTCGAAGCCGCCATCCTGTTGATGGTGATCGGCACCACCTTCCTGGCCCCGATTCTGCTGCGGCTCGGGATCGGTGGTCAGACAGAGGCGGCACCTCAGCCCAGCTGAGCCGCCTCCAGGCCCATCCGATTCGCCGCCCTGCCGGTACCTCCGGTATCCATCCCCTTGATCCATGGGCGTTGCCGATCTGAACGGCCCCACCACCACCCTGGCCCCGCCGTTCCCGGCCCTGCGCCGCGGCCGGCTCGACACCCTGCAGGTGAACCTGGGCTATCGCTGCAACCAGAGCTGCAGCCACTGCCATGTGAACGCCGGCCCCAGCCGCACCGAAATGATGGATCCGGCCACCATCGCCCTGGTCCCGGCGGTGCTGCGGGCCCGGGCGATCACCAGCCTGGATCTCACCGGCGGCGCGCCCGAGCTGCACCCCGGCTTCCGTGACCTGGTACGCCAGGCCCGGGGGCTGGGGGTGGCGGTGATCGACCGGTGCAACCTCACCATCCTCAGTGAACCCGGCCACGGGGACCTGGCCGCCTTCCTGGCCCAGCAGGGGGTGAAGGTGGTGGCCTCCCTGCCCTGCTACCTCGCCGACAACGTCGACCGGCAGCGCGGTGATGGGGTGTTCGAGCGCAGCCTCGCGGGCCTGCACCAGCTCAACGCCCTCGGCTACGGCGATCCCGACGCAGGCCTGGAGCTGGATCTGGTGTACAACCCCCAGGGCCCCAGCCTGCCGCCGCCCCAGGCCGCCCTGGAGGCCGACTACCGGCGGGAGCTGGCCGATCGCTTCGGCCTGCGCTTCAACCGCCTGTTCACGATCACCAACATGCCCATCCAGCGCTTCGCCGCGGTGCTGCGCCAGCAGGAGCAGCTGGAGGGCTACATGGCCTTGCTGCGCCAGCACCACAACCCGGCCAACCTGGCCCAGGTGATGTGCCGCTCCACCCTCAGCGTCGACTGGCAGGGCTTCCTCTACGACTGCGACTTCAACCAGATGCTCGACCTGCCGGTCGGCGGCGGCAGTGGCCCGCGGGCCCACCTGCGGCAGTTGCTGGATGAGGACCCCGGTGGTGAGCCGATCGCCGTGGCCGACCACTGCTTCGGCTGCAGCGCCGGCGCCGGCTCCAGCTGCGGGGGCGCCCTGAGCTGAGGCCCCGCGGGCCGCCCAGACACCCCCCTCGATCGAGTGATCGAACGGAATCCTTCTTTTTCGACCATGACCCAACCGATGACAACCACACGATGGCGGGTGCTGGTGGTCTGCACCGGCAACTCGGCGCGCAGCATCATGGCCGAAGCCCTCTTCCAGACCCTGGGCGCGGGAACGATCGAGGTCGTCAGCGCCGGCAGTGCCCCAACGGGTCGGGTCCATCCCCTGGCCCTGGAGCAGATCAGCCGCCTTCCCGTCGACCCCTCCCGGTTCGGCAGCAAGAGCCTGGCCTCGGTGCTGGAGGCGGAGACGACGCCGTTCGATCTGGTGGTCACGGTCTGCGACCACGCGGCCGAGAGCTGCGGCACGTTCCCGGGGGACCCGGCCAGACTGCACTGGGGCCTGGCCGATCCAGCCGCCCACCTGGAACCTCAGCAGGCCCGCCAGGCCTTCTCCGCCTGCTTCGATGAGCTGTCCGAACGCATCGGTGCCCTGCTGAACGAGCCGATGGCCTGACCATGGCGACGGCTCAGCGGCTCTGGCGATTCAGGTCCCAGTTGTAGGGGAGGTAGGCGAAGCGGTAGTCGCCGCCAAGGATCAGGGCGCGCTCCGCGGCGGGGCGGTAGCGGGCGATGAAGCGCAGCACGGCGCTTTGCGCCTCGTGGCCCGGCACGGGCTCCGCCTGTGGATCGGCCCGCTGCCAGTCCTCGGCGAACCACTGGAAGATCTGGGATATCTGCAGCGTTCCTGCGGCCCGGTCGATCACCAGGCCCACGGGGCTGGCAAGCCAGCGGGTGGTCTGATCCTCCAGTTGCCGGTCGAGGGCCGGGCCTGTGAAGGCCTCCTGCCGCAGGGGCGGGCAGCTGATGGCGGCGCACACCAGGGCCGCGTGGATGCGGGGCTCGTTGTACTCGCGCCGCAGGATCTCGTGCTCGATCGCATCGAGGGTGAGGCCACGGCCCATCAGCTGGTGGCGGCGGAATTTCCACACGCCGGGGATAGCCTTGATGCTGGGCCGGATCGGATCGTTCTCGATGATCGCGCGCAGGGTGAAGCCGTTGTAGGCGTTGATCAGCAGGGCGATCTGCTCCGCCTCCGGCCAGGAGGCGAAGCGCTCGGGCGCCAGGGCGCCCAGCGCCGCGAGGTAGCGATCGAGCTGGGCCGGATCCCGCTGCAGGGCGGCGTAATCCACCAGGCCCTGGCCATCCACCACCGACCGCAGCACCGCGTTGAAGGGGGCTGGATCGAGGCGGGGCTGGGGGGCGGTGGCCGCCGGGGACGGGCGGCTCGCATCGGCAGACGCCCACGGGGCCGGCCCGGCTCCGCAGCCCGTGGCGGTGATCAGCACCAGGCCGCAGGCCAGCAGCAGCGGGGTGCGGGAACGGGCACGGACCATGGCGAGGCGGAAGAACTGCAGGGATTTACCGGCCAGGGGCCGATTCGGTTCGATCCCGGGCGCTGAGCAGCAGCCCCAGCAGCAGGGGCAGCCACAGCAGCAGCCGCTCCGGGGTGGTGAGCTGCCAGTCGGGCAGGCGCGAGGGCAGCACGAAATAGACGAAGGCCGAGAGGCTCACCAGCCGCGCCCCCCAGTTCTGGCTGGGCACGGCGAAGGGCATCAGCCAGATGAAGTACCAGGCGTGCACCACCGGCGAGAGCAGCAGCAGGGCCAGCAGGTAGCGCCAGGCGAAGACCCCCAGCCGGGCGCTGGTGGCGAGCAGCACCAGGAGCACCAGCAGCAGCAGCAACCCATGCACCGCATTGGTCTGCAGGGTCCAGGGCCAGAGCTGGCCGATCCAGTGCGGCAGCCACTCGGCGCTGCGGCCGTGGCGGATGAAGCTGGAGCCGGTGGGCAGCAGCGGACAGCTGCTCAGACCGCAGAACAGGGAGGCCCCCAGCAGCAGCGGCGCCAGCCCCAGCAGCAGGGTGGCGAGCACCGGAGCGGGCCGCCGGAACCGGCGCCAGCGGCTCCAGGCCCGTTGCAGCAGCAGCGGCAGGGTGATCCACTTCAGGGCCACGCTCAGCCCCAGCAGCAGGTCGATGCAGGCCTGGGGGCGTGGCCCCTGGGGTGGGGGGTCCCGCTCGGCCAGCAGCCAGCCGGCCACCAGCGGCAGCAGGAACCAGCTGTCGTAGTGCCCGCCGCCGCTGATCCCGGCGATCACCAGCGGATTCCAGGCGTAGAGGGTCGCTCGTGCCGTTCCGAAGCGGGCGGCGAGCAGGCCGGCGATGGCCAGGTCGGCGGCCGCGAACGACAGCTTGAACAGCAGCACCTGCTGGGCCACGGCGGCATGCAGCCGGAACAGCAGCTGCGCCAGGGGCGGGTAGATGGCGGTGGTGTCGGGGTGGTTGATCGACGACCACCAGGGCGTGCGCAACCCCTCCAGCGCGGCGGCGTCCGGTGGCAGCGCGTAGGGGCTGAACCCCTGCAGCTGGATCCCCCCCTCCCAGAGGTACCGCCAGATGTCATCGCCGGGCTCCATCGCCAGCAGGACCAGCCGCGTCAGCACCGCCACGGCCCAGAACAGGGCCCGGGGGATGGTGGGCAGCAACCAGGACAGGGCGAAACCCAGCCCCATCACCACGGCCGCCCGCCAGAACGGCAGCAGCTGGGAGGCGTCGAACAGGTCGCCGTGGGGGCGCATCAACAGCGCTCCGCCGATCAGCAGCAAGGCACTGGCCGGCAGCAGCAGGCGCCGCAGCCACAGCAGGACCAGGGTGGTGAGGATCACCCATCCGGCCCGGAGGCTGGCGCCCCAGCGCCCGGAAATCTTCGAAGCGCCGGCCAGGCGCGGGCGATGGGAAATGGGCACCTCGCGGATGCGCAGGCCCAGCTCGATGGCCCTTACCTGCATCTCCAGGGTCCAGCCATAGCCCCGGTCGCGCAGGGCCATCGCCTCGAAGGCCTGGCGCCGCACCAGCCGCAGCGGCCCCATGTCCCGGTAGCGGAACCCCCAACCCAGGCCGATCAGCGTCGTGGCCAGCCGGTTGCCGCCCCGCTGCAGGGGGGTCAGCGAGGCCCGCCCCACGGCGGTGGCGGTGCGGTCGCCGAGCAGCAGGTCGTGGTCGTCGATGAGCTCCAGGAAGCGGGGCAGTTCCTCGATCGGATCGCCGCCATCGCCATCGCAGAACAGCAGCCAGTCCACGTCGGGAGCGAGCTGGAGGCACCCCTGCCAGCAGGCCCGCCCGTAGCCAGGACGGGGTTCGCTGAGCACCTCCGCCCCCAGCCGCCGGGCGATGGCGGCGGTGTCATCGCGGCTGCCGTTGTCGACCACCCGGATGCGGTCGAGCCCCTCGCGGCGCAGCTGGCCGATGACGTGGCCGATCGTCTCGCGTTCGTCGCGCGCCGGAATCACCACCTGGATGGCCCCCATCGCCATGGCCGGTTCCGGGTTGGGCATGGAATTCCCCTGCTGACGAACGTACCGGCGAATGGATCGAATGGATGGCCGCCCACCCGGGGCCGGGGCCATCCGAAACGCCGGCTCGCCGGTAGGAGGGGGGAACGGCTTTTCCCATGGCCCCACTGCTCTCCCCTTCCCGCTGGCGCCAGCTGCTGCTGCTCGCCGCCATCGCCCTGGCGGTGGTCCTGTTCTTCGCGCTGGGCCTGCACCGCCAGCTCACCCTGGAGGCCCTCCAGAAGGCCCATGGCACCCTGCTGGAGCAGCGTCGCCAGGCTCCGCTTTTGGTGGCGGGCGCCTATCTGCTGCTGTACGTGCTGGTGGCGGCCCTGTCGCTGCCGGGGGCCGCGGTGCTCACCCTGGCCGGCGGGGCGATCTTCGGGGTGGGGCTCGGCACCCTGCTGGTGTCGTTCGCCTCCAGCATCGGCGCCCTGCTGGCCTTCCTGGTGGCCCGCACCCTGCTGCGGGAACCGGTGCGGCGACGCTTCGCCCGCCAGCTGGCGCCGATCGAGGCGGGGGTGGCGCGCGATGGGGTGCTCTATCTGCTCAGCCTGCGGCTGGCGCCGGTGTTCCCTTTCTTCCTGGTGAACCTGCTGATGGCGCTGACGCCGATGCGGGCGGCCAGCTTTTACCTCACCAGCCAGATCGGCATGCTGCCGGGCACGTTCGTGTACGTGAACGCCGGCACCCAGCTGGCCCAGCTGCGCGGGCTGGGCGGCATCCTCAGCCCGCCGCTGCTGGGGTCCCTGCTGCTGCTGGCCCTGTTCCCCTGGCTGACCAAGGCGGCCCTGGCCCGCTGGCAGACCTGGCGGCTCTACAGCCCCTGGCAGCGGCCACGCCGCTTCGATCGCAACCTGATCGTGATCGGCGCCGGCGCGGCAGGACTGGTGACCTCCTACATCGCCGCCACCGTCAAGGCGCGGGTGACCCTGGTGGAGCGCGGCGCCATGGGCGGCGACTGCCTCAACACCGGCTGCGTGCCCAGCAAGGCGCTGATCAGTTCAGCGCGGCTGGCGGCGCGCATGCGCCGCGCCGACCGCTATGGCCTCGAGCCGGTGGAGCCGCGGCTGAGCGTGCGCCAGGTGTTGGCGCGGGTGGCCGCCAAGGTGGAGGCGATTGCGCCCCACGACAGCGTCGAGCGCTACGAGGGCCTGGGGGTGGAGGTGCTCCGCGGCCAGGCCCGCCTTCTCGATCCCTGGACCGTGGCGATCCGGGATCAGGCTGGCGCCGAGCGGCGGCTGACGGCCCGCGCCATCGTGCTCGCCACCGGCGCCGAGCCGGTGCGGCCCGACTGGCCCGGGAGCGAGGCGGTGCCCCTGCTGACCAGTGAAACCGTGTGGGACTGGCTGGCCCACTGCCCGCTGGAGCAGCCACGGCTGGCGGTGCTGGGGGGCGGGCCGATCGCCTGCGAACTGGCCCAGGCCCTGGCCCAGCTGGGCCTGCCGATCACCCAGATCCAGCGCAGCAAGCGCCTGCTGCGCAAGGAGGACGCCGATGTGGCCGCCGAGGTGCGGCAGGCCCTGGAGAAGGACGGCGTGACCCTGCACATGGACACCGAGGTGCTCGGCTTCGAGCGGGATCCCGCCCCCGGCGGGGCGGTGAGGGTGCTGGTGCGACAGGGGGAGGAGGAGCGGGCGATCGCCTGCGATGCCGTGCTCTGCGCCCTGGGCCGCCGCGCCCGGCTGCAGGGCTACGGCCTCGAGGAGCTCGGCATCCCCACCGGCGCCACGATCACCACCAACGCCTTCCTGCAGACGCTCTACCCCAACATCTACGCCGCCGGCGATGTAGCCGGGCCGTTCCAGTTCACCCACACCGCCGCGCACCAGGCCTGGTATGCGGCGGTGAACGCCCTGTTCGGCCAGCTGCGCTCCTTCCAGGTGGACTACCGCGTGATCCCGCGCACCACGTTCACCGACCCGGAGGTGGCCACGGTGGGGCTCACCGAGGCCGAGGCGGCGGCCCGGGGGGTGGCGGTGGAGGTGACGCGCTTCCCCCTGCACGAGCTCGATCGCGCCATCGTCGAGAGTGCCGAGCAGGGTTTCGTGAAAGTGCTCACATCACCCGGCAGCGACCGGATCCTCGGCGCCACGATCGTGGGCGAGCACGCCGGCGAACTGCTGGCCGAGATCGTGCTGGCCATGAAATGGGGTCTGGGATTGGGCAAGATCTTCGGGACGATCCACGCCTATCCCACCCTGGCCGAGGCCAACAAATACACCGCCGGTGTCTGGAAGAAGCAGCGGGTACCCCAGCACCTGCTGCCCTGGCTACGCCGTTACCACGCCTGGCGGCGCCAAGGCTGAGCCCCCGCGCACCGCGACACACCGCCCCCACCTACCCCGCGACCCCTCCCCGATGACCAGCACCACCGATCTGCACCGCAGCGTTCAGGAGTACTACGGCTCCACCCTCAGCAGCAGCGCCGACCTGCGCACCAGCGCCTGCTGCGATGCCAGCAGCGTGCCGCCGCCGCTGCGGCCCCTGCTGGCCCGGATCCACCCCGAGGTGCTGAGCCGCTACTACGGCTGCGGCCTGGTGGCGCCGCCGCTGCTCGAAGGCCTGCGGGTGCTCGACCTGGGCTGCGGCAGCGGCCGCGACGTGTACCTGCTGGCCCAGCTGGTGGGGGCCAGCGGGGCGGTGGTGGGCGTCGACATGACGCCGGAGCAGCTGGAGGTGGCCCGGCGCCACGCCGACCACCACGCCGAGGTGTTCGGCTACGCCAACGCGCGTTTCCTGGAGGGCCGGATCGAGCAGCTCGACCAGCTGCCCCTGGAGCCCGGCAGCTTCGATCTGGTGATCTCCAACTGCGTGGTCAACCTGTCGGCCGACAAGCTGGCGGTGCTCAACGGGGTGCGGCGGCTGCTCAAGCCCGGCGGTGAGTTCTTCTTCGCCGACGTCTATGCCGACAGGCGCGTGCCCGAGGCCCTGCGCCACGACCCGGTCCTGCACGGCGAATGCCTCAGCGGTGCCCTCTACTGGAACGACTTTCTGCGGCTGGCGCGCCAGTCCGGCTTCGCCGATGCCCGCCTGGTGGCCGACCGGCCCCTTGAGATCACCGACCCGGAGCTGGCCGCCCGCACCGGCGCCATCCGCTTCTTCTCCGCCACCTACCGGCTGTTCCAGATCGAGGCCCTGGAGGACGCCTGCGAAGACCACGGCCAGGCGGTGATCTACCGCGGCAGCATCGCCGGCCACTCCGACGCCCTGCCCTTCGACAAGCACCACCACATCGAGGCCGGCCGGGTGTTTCCCGTCTGCGGCAACACCTTCCGCATGCTGGCCGAGAGCCGGCTGGCGCCCCACTTCGAGTTCATCGGCGATTTCAGCCGCCACTACGGCCTGTTCGAGGGCTGCGGCAGCGCCCTCCCCTTCGACGGGGGAGTCGCCCCTAGCGCCGACGGGCCCGCGCCCGAGGCGGCGGCCGCCGCCACCAGCGGCTCCTGCTGCTGAGGCGCCGCCCCAGGGCGCGCAGGGGCCGCGGCAGCCGCGGGATCGGATCGCCGTCCTGGAGCAGGTGCAGCCAGCTGCTGGCCTCCAGGCCCACGAAGGCGGCAAGCAGCAGGGGTCGCTGGGCGCCCCAGAGCTCCCGGCCCCGCTGCACTACCACGCCAGGCGGTGGGGCGCCCAGGGGTTCAAGGGCGGCGCAGGCGAGCAGCACCAGCGCGGCCAGCCACAGCAGCCGCAGGCTGGTGCCCATCAGGGGGCTGTGGGAGAGCAGGGAGCGGTGGCTGAGCAGACGCCGGTAGGGCCACCACACCAGCCGCAGCGGCCCCCAGCGGCGGGTGGCGTTGGAGTGGGTGTCGAGGTCGGGGGAGAGCCAGAGGCCGCCGAGCAGGAAGGCGCCGCTGGCGACGGCCACCCCCGTCGGCCCCAGGGCCGGCCACCAGAGCAGCCCGAACGGCAAGGCCAGGCGCCGGATGGCGCGATCGTGGCGGCGGCCGCTGGCCATGGCCGGGCTCCGGACGCTGCCGGCAAGGTACCGGCCACCGGCCACCGGCGCCCCTTCCGCCAGAATGGCTCCACCGCCCGATTAGCTCAGCGGTAGAGCGCCTGCCTTACAAGCAGGATGTCGCTGGTTCGAAACCGGCATCGGGCATTGCCAGAAACAAGTGGGGATCTGGGGATTTGGCCAGTCCTGCCCGGCCCTCTGGGCTTAGAGTCTCATCGGTCAAGACACGTCAGAACCCAGCTGAAACGGTCGGCATCCGCCAGAATTTCACGCAGATTTCACGCGCGCTGAAACCGATGGTCCGAGCTCGCCCTCAGTGGCTGGCCGATCTGAGCCGGGGCTTCAAGCGCCATCGAGGTGGTCGGCCGGGCTGGTCAGTCGAGGTCATGCGCGATCGCCTGAGGATCGTGAGTGCCGAACTACCTCCACGCCCCGAGGACCCTCAGGAGGAAGGGGGGAAGCGTCGATCCGTCACCCTCAGCACCCCGCCAGGTCCGGCAACGTCTGCGGCGGCCCTGGCTGAGTGCTGCCGCCTGTACGACTCGGTGGTGGCGGGCGAGTGGCATTGGCCTGATCCGGCAGCGGAGCCCACCATTGACGATCCTCAGAGGCTCAGCAGCGCCAACCTCCAACGGCTGACCGTGAAGCTTCGGGCGGCCCTGGTGGGAGAGAAGATCCAGGAGGGCTCCTGGGAGCGGGCCTATCAGCCCTATCTGCAGCGCGTGGTTGCCGCAGCCAGTGAACGGCGTTGGGAGGATGACTTCAAGCTGCTGGAAGCTGTGCTGCGCCAATGGGAGCCGAACAGCCGATCGAGACAGATGGCTCATGACAGGTGCCGTCGTCTTTGGAAGGAGGCTGGCTGGACATGGCCGAGTGAGCTGGGGACCTTGCGGGGGAACGGCAAAGTAGCCGCCAATCCCGATGGAGTCAGGGCCTTCACAGACGAGGAGCTCGCTGAGCTGCGGGCACGGATTAATAGGAGCCAGAAGCTCACCCCAGCCGATCTGGTGGCCTGGGATTGCGTGATCTGCTTCGGCCTACGGCCTGCTGAGCTGAAAGGGCTGGAACTACAAGCGGATGACGGGCTGCCATTGGCACAGGTCAACTGGCTGAAGAAGAGCAGCAAGGGATCCAGTAGTTCCCGGACGGTCCCAGCTGTACCTCCGAAAGGCTGGCCTGCAGATTGCTTCGACGTAGTACTGCGATGGAAGCAGCATGGTCTTCCTGCAGGGATGGTGGCAGCACGTAGTCCTGGGGAAGTACTGACACAACAACTACGAAGGCTGAGGGCGCAAACACCAGAGAAGATGGACATTGATCAAGAACTGACGGCCTATAGCTGCAGACACGCCTTTGCACTACGTCTTGCCCAGCGGCTTG